>JAFTXM010000097.1 GCA_017465025.1 Oscillospiraceae bacterium | reverse complement strand
GGGGCTCTCGCCGTCATCGGTGGGCTCATAGGAATCCACCTGAGGCAGAACGAGAGGCAGCTCACTTTCGGGAATGGGAACCCAGCCGCACTTATCACAGTAGACCAGAGGAATAGGCTCACCCCAGTAGCGCTGACGGGAGAATACCCAGTCACGCAGCTTGTAGTTGACCTGCTCCTTGCCCCAGCCCTGCTTGACGGCATATTCCTTCATGGCGGGGATGGCTTCGGCAACGGTCATGCCGTTGAGGAAGTCAGAGTTGACCATGATGGCAGTATCGTCCTTGGCGACAAAGGCTTCCTTGGTGATATCGCCGCCGCTGACCACCTCAATTATGGGCAGACCGAACTTTGTGGCAAAGTCCCAGTCGCGCTGGTCATGGCCGGGAACGCCCATAACGATACCTGTGCCGTAGCCCATGAGGACGTAGTCAGACACGAACATGGGAACGCTTGCACCGTTGGCGGGGTTTATAGCCTCGATGCCCTGAAGACGGACACCGGTCTTATCCTTATTCAGCTCACCGCGCTCAAAATCAGACTTGTGGGAGGCGGCTTCCTTGTAGAGCTCGACCTCGTCCCAGTTGCCTATCTTGTCCTTCCACTTGTTGAGCAGAGGATGCTCGGGAGAGATGACCATGTAGCTTACACCAAAGAGAGTGTCGGCACGGGTAGTGTAGACGGTGACATCGTCGCCCACGTTGGTCTTGAAGGTGACCTCAGTACCGGTGGAACGGCCTATCCAGTTTTTCTGCTGGATCTTGACGCGCTCTATAAAGTCCAGATCGTCCAGATCGTCGATAAGTCTGTCGGCGTACTTGGTGATGCCCAGCATCCACTGACTCTTCTCCTTGCGGACAACGGGAGCGCCGCAGCGCTCGCAGACGCCTTCCACAACCTCTTCATTGGCCAGAACACACTTGCAGCTGGTGCACCAGTTGACAGGCATGGTGGTCTTATATGCAAGACCCTTCTTGAAAAGCTGGAGGAATATCCACTGGGTCCACTTGTAGTACTTGGGGTCGGTAGTGTCAACCACGCGATCCCAGTCGAAGCCGTAACCCAACATCTTCAGCTGACGGGTGAAGTTTTCAATATTCTGCTTTGTGACAACTGCGGGGTGGATGTGGTTTTTGATGGCAAAGTTTTCGGTGGGCAGACCGAAAGCGTCAAAGCCGATGGGGAAGAGCACATTGTAGCCTTCCATGCGCTTTTTGCGGGAGACTATGTCAATGGCGGTGAAGGGTCTGGGGTGACCCACGTGCAGACCTGCGGCAGAGGGATAAGGGAACTCTATAAGGCCGTAGAATTTGGGCTTATCGGAGCCGGTGACTGCAGCATAGGGCTTTACTTCTTCCCACTTGTCCTGCCATTTTTTCTCTATTGCGGTAAAATCGTATTTCATATCAAAAAATTATCCCTTTCCAAAAATATTGTTTTTCCCGGATGCCCCCATTATTGGGGGCCGGTAAGGGATGAGAGGCTCACCTCTTCAGAGTCGCTCCACAGGCGTTCAAGATTGTAAAATTTTCTTGCCTCGTCAGTGAAAACGTGGACGATAACGCTGCCAAAGTCCATCAGTATCCAGATATCGGATCTGAGACCCTCACGGCGCACAGGAGGCTCCCCTGCTTCGCTGAGAGCTTTGTCCACCGCGTCCACAAGAGCTTTTATATGGGTGGAAGAAGTACCGTTGCAGATGACAAAGTAGTCAGCCAGAACGGTCTGTTCGGCGGTGGCAAGGACCTTTATGTCCCTTGCCTTCTTATCGTCCAGCGCCTTGGCGGCGATGGCGGCTATTTCTTTGGGAGTCAGCATAGTTCATTCCTCCTGTTTTTGTACCAGTTCAAGGCTTCCGCGCTGTCTTTGTGCGGCTCTATGCCGCAGCGGGAAAGCTCCTCAAGGCCCATTTCAAGCCCCAGTATCATAGCCTCGTCCAGATTTTCATAGGCAAGCTCACGGAGCTTTTCCACGCCTTCAAAATCTCTTGTAGGCTCTATATAATCTGCAAGATAGATTATCTTTTCCAGTATGCTCATATCCGGCTTTCCGGTGGTATGCCAGCGGATAGCCTCGCGGACGGCCTCGCAGACGCCGAACCTGTCGGCAGCAAGGGCCGCCCCTGTCAGCGCGTGCAGCAGCTTTTCGTTTTCAAGCTGGGCTTTGTCGCAAATAATACCATATTCCCTGCACAATATCAACTGTTCATCGTACTTTAGTTTCTTTGTGATATCGTGGAGAATGGCGGCCTCGGCGGCAAGCTCCGCATCCTCGCCGTAGTGCATGGCAAGCTTTACGCTTTCGCTTTCACAGCCGGTCGCATGGGCGACCCGGTGCCAGGAGAGATAGGGCATGACCTTATCACGCAGCCAGCTCAGTTCGGGAGCTGCCTCATAGTAGCCGTTTCTGATGATATCGGAATATACACTGTCGGAAAGCATATCCGCACCCATGCGAAGTCTCAGAAGCTCACGAATTTCATTGGAGCTCATGGGCAGAGCCTCATGCTCCAGTATCTCCACGCGGGCAGAATACTCCTTTTCCAGATATGCTTTATGCTCTTCCAGCACATCCAGCTCGTTTTCGTTGCGGGAGACCACGGCAAGAGTGCATTGCTCAAGGAGATATGGGTACATATACCACTCCTCAAAGCTTAAAAACATATCCGTGCCGATGGTGAGAACAAGCTCATCCTCCGGATAAAGCTCCCTCAGGCGGGCAACTGTGTCGGCGGTGTAGCTTTTGCCGGAGCGGCAGATCTCCATGTCGGAGATCACGGCGTTTTCGATATCGGCAAAGTTCAGTCTCGCCATTTCAAGCCGGGCCTGAGCGCCGGGGCTTCCCTCCTCCATTTCCTTATGAGGCGGGATATTGTCCGGGATGATGAGGAACACATCCGGGGCAAGCTGCTCATTTACGCAGTTTGCCGCAGCAAGGTGACCAAGATGGGGCGGGTTGAAGCTGCCCCCGTATATGGCTACTTTCATTACTTCTTTTTATCCTTTATGAGGACTATTTTAGGCTCCTTGTCGTTTCTCTTATAGAGCACAAACTTGGTGCCGATAACCTGAACCTGCTCGGCCTTGCAAAGCTCGGAAAGCTGATCGCAGGCCTCGCGGGCGGTGAGCATGGAGTTTTCAAGGACTCTGCCCTTTATAAGCTCCCTTGCACGCAGAGCGTCGTTCACGGAGGCAACGAGAGCATCATTTATGCCGCCCTTACCTACCTGTATTATAGTATCTTCGTTCATGGCCAGAGCGCGAAGCTGAGCGCGCTGCTTGCTTGTTATTGCCATTTATTACTCCTTAAATCGTTTTATAATCTTATCGCGGACCGTCTGTAAAGCCGGTCACTGCGTATTCTTTTATTTAAAAAGCGCTTCCACGTAGTTTACGGCGTTGAAGGGAATAAGATCGTCCATACCCTCGCCCACACCCACATACTTTACAGGCAGGCCCAGCTCATTGGCTATTGCAAAGACGATGCCGCCCTTGGCTGTACCGTCCAGCTTTGTGAGGACAATGCCGGTGAGAGACGCCGTATTCATAAACTCTCTCGCCTGAATAAGGCCGTTCTGACCGGTGGTAGCGTCCAGCACCATGAGAGTCTCCACATCGGCATCGGGCATCTCCCTGTCGATGATGCGGCGGATCTTGCCCAGCTCGTTCATGAGATTGGCCTTGTTGTGGAGTCTGCCTGCGGTGTCAACAATAACGGTGTCAACACCTCTGGCCTTTGCGGCTGTAAGGCTGTCAAAGACCACGGCGGCAGGGTCGCTGCCCTCCTCGTGGCGGACTATATCGGCACCGGAGCGCTCTGCCCAAATGCCAAGCTGCTCGGCAGCGGCGGCGCGGAAGGTATCGCCGGCGCAGAGAAGCACCTTTTTGCCGTCCTCAATGAGCTGATGGGCAAGCTTGCCGATGGTAGTGGTCTTGCCTACGCCGTTTACGCCCACCATGAGAATAACAGAGGGCTTGGTCTCAAGCTTGAGTGCGTTGTCTCCGGCGCTTAAGAGCTTGGAGAGAATCTCCACAAGACCTTCTCTGGCCTCGTGACCCTTGCGGAAGCGGCGCTCCCATGTGAGCTTGCGCATGGACTGCACCACCTTTGCGGCGGTGGCAGCTCCCACATCACTGAGCACCAGAAGCTCCTCAAGCTCGTCATAAAAGTCCTCGCTGTCGGGAGCGTAGTCCTGAAAAAGCTCCTCCAGTTCCACCAGATTGTTTCTGGTTTTGCTCAGACCTGAAAATATCTTATCAAATAATCCCATATTTTAGTCCTCCAGAGTCTTTTTGGCTTCCTCAAGGTCAAGCTCGATGACAGAGGAAACGCCCTTTTCCTGCATGGTCACGCCGTAGAGCATATCCGCTTCCTCCATAGTGCCGCGGCGGTGGGTGATGACAAGAAACTGGGTCTTGTCGCTTATGCGGCGCATATATTGGGCGTAACGGCTGACGTTGGCCTCGTCCAGCGCGGCTTCTATCTCATCCATGACGCAGAAGGGCGTGGGGCGTACCTTGAGGATGGCGAAGTACAGCGCGATGGCCACAAAAGCCATTTCGCCGCCGGAGAGAAGGCCTATATTGGACAGCGCCTTTCCGGGGGGCTGCACCTTGATCTCAATGCCGCAGTTGAGCACATCCTCCTCATCCTCCAGCACCAAAGCTGCCTTGCCGCCGCCGAAAAGCTCCGTAAAGGTCTCCTTGAAGCAGCGGTCAATCTCCCTGAACTGCCTGACAAAGATGGTTTTCATCTCTGCCGTGATATCGTTTATGATGCCCACAAGCTCGGCCTTGGCACGGTTTACATCGTCCCTTTGCTCCGTGAGAAACTCAAAACGACCGTTTACACGCTCATACTCCTCAATGGCGCCAATATTGGGGTTGCCAAGAGAGCTTATCTCACGGCGCAGCTCGTTTATCTCACGGGTAGCCTTCTGGAGATTGGGCACATCCTGACGGATAGCCATGGCCTCGCTGTGGCTGAGCTCATAGCTGTCCCAGAGCTTGTCGAGAATCTGCTTTTCCTCCATCTCGGCGGCAAGCTTTTTATGCTCTACCTTTGAGCGGCGGCGCTCAAGGTCGAGAATGTCGGAATTTCGCTGCTGTACATCCTTGTCGTTTTTGCTGCGGCGGCCCTCAAGCTCCATCTTGCTTTTGACGATGGCCTCTATCTCGCCGCGGATGCCCTTTATCTTCTCATTTATCCCGGCAAGCTGCTCTTCCTTGGCTCTTTGCTGCTGGCGGAAGTCCTCAATGCGTCTTTCATGGGCCTGCACGGTTTTTTCACGGATGAGGCTATCGTCCGAAAGGCTGTTGAGAAGGGCGGTAAACTGCGAAACGGAAGCGTCCACCGCTCTGGCTTCGGCCTCAAGGGAGGAAGTGCTGCTTTTAAGCTCCGCCTGATCCTCCAACGCCATATCCAGCTGGTACTTCACCTGCGCCACACCGCTTCTGGCCTTTTCAAGCTGCTGAGCGCTGAGCACTTCCCGCGCAGCCATGCGCTCACGCTGTTTTTTAAGCTTTTCAAGCTCGTTTGAGCGGGAGATAACGCCGCTGTTGCCCACACGGCTGCCGCCGGTCATGGAGCCGCCGGCATTTATAAGCTGCCCGTCCAGAGTGACTATACGCAGGGAGTTGCCGCTGGCCCTGGACATACGCACAGCGTCCGCAAGACTCTCTGCCACTACGGTGCGGCCAAGGAGATTTGCAAATATCCCTTCGTACTTATCCTCAAAGCTGACAAGCTCATAGGCAAGGCCCACAAAGCCGGGGTCACGGTCGGGCAGCTTTGAAAGGACAGTGCCCTTTATGGTGTCTACGGGCAAAAATGTGGCCCGGCCTGCATCCATGCGGCTCAGAAGCTCAATGGCGGCGCGGCCTGTATTCTGAGAGTCGGTAACTATGTTCTGGGAGGCGGCGCCAAGGGCCGTCTCAATGGCGAGGGCATAGTCGCTCTGGGTTTTTACAAGCATTGCAACCGGGGCGTGGATGCCTTTGAGATTACCCCGCTGAGCCTCGCGCATGACGGTCTTTACAGCCTTGGAAAAGCCCTCAAAGTCCCGCTCCATGTCGGAGAGCATTTTTATGCGGGCATCCATGCTGTTAAGCTCCACGCGCAGTTTATTGGACTGCTCGTTGAGATTTTCCAGCGCGTCCTCCCGGTTTTTCAGCTTTATGCGGCAGCCCTCAATAACATTGGAGTTGGCAAAGCTCTTTTCCGAAAGCTCACGAAGCTCATTTTCTATACCGGACAGGCGTCCCTTTCCTGCGTCAATACTGGCATTTATCTCTGCAACGCGGCTTTTCTGCTCCTCAAGCTCTGAGAGCATACGCTGCATACTGTCAATATTGCTTTGTACATTGGCTTTCAGAACCGCCACATTGGCCTCGCACTCGGAGGCGGTGGCTTCTGCTGCGGAAAGGCGCTCTCTGGCCTGCTCGGTCTCCACATCCTTCTGGTGCATACGCTCGGTAATACTGTCGGAGGAGGAATAGAGCGCTTCCAGCTCGTATCGGGCCCGGTCAAGCTCGGCAGAGACCTGCTCAAACTCGGCCTTTACACTCTCGCTCTGGGAACGGAGCTTGTCAAGGGTACACATCCACAGGGAAATTTCCTGAATTTTCAGTTCGCCCCGGAGCTTCAGGTAGCGCTTTGCCACCTGTGATTGCTCACGCAGAGGACCGACCTGCATTTCAAGCTCTTCTATCTTGTCGTTTATGCGCAGCAGATTATCCTCAGTCTTTGCCAGCCTGTGCTCAGCCTCTTCCTTGCGGTAGCGATAACGGGAAATTCCCGCCGCCTCCTCAAAGACCTCGCGCCTGTCGCTGCTGCGGGTGGAGACTATCTCGGCAATGCGCCCCTGTCCGATGATGGAATAGCCGTCACGGCCAAGGCCGGTGTCCATAAGGAGACTGTTTATATCCTTGAGGCGTACAGACTCCCGGTTTATATAATACTCGCTCTCGCCGCTGCGGTAATAGCGGCGGGTAAGCATGATCTCGCTGCTGTCGCTGTCAAATATGTGTGCGGAGTTGTCGATTATCAGGCTGACCTGAGCGTAGCCCAATGCGCCGCGCTTCTGGGTACCGCCGAAAATGACGTCCTCCATTTTGGAGCCGCGCAGAGCCTTTGTGCGCTGCTCGCCCATGACCCACAAAATAGCGTCGGATATATTGGACTTACCCGATCCGTTGGGGCCGACAATGGCGGTTATATCTTTTTCAAATGTGAGACGGGTCTTGTCCGCAAAGGACTTGAAGCCCTGAATCTCCAAAGCTTTAAGATACAATGCTCTAACCTCAAATAATTCTTAAATAAATAAATCCAACTGAATAATGATACTATGTTTTCTCTGCTTTTTCAAGGGAAATTATAAGGATTTCGTCTTTTTCGCAGTCAATGGGCTTTACTTTCAAAGATGCAAGAGCGTACATGGACATAAGCGCCTCTATATTGCATCTTTTCTGGCCTGTCATCTGGGATACTTTTGAAGGATGGACACCAAGTACAACATGGCTTTGTGCCTCCGCGCCTTTCAAAAGCTCTGCCGCCTTTTCAAGCGTGATGCGGCTTTTTACAAGCTCGCCCAGAGCCGGGTGATAAGCCCCTGCCGCAGCCATGCCGCTGGACAACTCCTCTGTGGGGTTCAGGCCAAGGCGGATTATGGGTATGCCCGCTTTTTCAAACATGGGCACAAGCCTTGCACAGACATTGACCGCATCCTCCACCGTATGAGGGCTGTACTCCCCTGCCTGCCAGAGATCAAAAAGGGCGGTGTCACGGACGATGACGGTGGGATAGATACGCACGCCGTCAGGCCTGAGGGCGATAATGCGCCTTACAGTCTCGATGCTCTTTTCATCGCTGTCTCCGGGAAGGCCCGTCATCATCTGCAAAATGAGCTTGAAGCCCCGCTCCTTTATGAGCCGGGACGCGTCCTCCACGTCCTTTGCGGTATGTCCCCTGCCGGAGAGCAGAAGAACCTCATCGTCAAGGGACTGGGCGCCCAGTTCAATGGTCTCGACTCCGTGGGCAGCGAGGGTATTCAAAATCTCCCTGTCAATGGCGTCCGGGCGGGTGGAAAGGCGGACAGAATGAATAAGCCCTGCGTCCAGCGCCTCCTTTGCAGCGTTCAGCAGAGAGAGCATCTGGCGCTGAGGTATGGCGGTGAAGCTGCCGCCATAAAACGCCAACTGCCGCTTTGCCCCGATATAGGACAAGGCGGCTGCTTCGGCTATTGCTTTTTTTACGTCCTCGGCCGTGGCTGGCTCCAATGCGCCGCTTATTCTGCGCTGATTGCAGAATACACAATCATTGGGGCAGCCCAGATGGGGCACGAAAACGGGTATAATAATTTCTCTTGCGCTCATTTACGCATTTTCTCCCAAGCGGCGCAGGCTGCTGCCTGCTCGGCCTCTTTCTTGCTGCGTCCG
>JAFTXM010000096.1 GCA_017465025.1 Oscillospiraceae bacterium | reverse complement strand
CTCAGCGCCGCCCGCCACGCAGCGGTTGGTTGGGGCTTCGCCGGCAGCTACCGCCGCGGCGTAACCGTCGCAGCCGGGATAGCCGCAGCCGCCGCAGTTTGCACCGGCAAGGCAGGCGCGGACAGCTTCCTGCCTGGGGTCAACTTCCACATGGAAGATCTTGGAAGCGAAGGCCAGAATTGCGCCGAACACGCCGCCCAGCACGCCAAGAACCAGAATAGAGAGAAGTATTGTTTTCATATATATCCCTCTCCTCTCAGAATATCTTCATGCCGCTGAAGCCCATGAAGGCCAGAGCCAGCAGAGCCGCAGACACAAGGCAGATGGGGAAGCCTTCAAAGCATTCGGGGTAATCGGCAAAGTCAACCCGCTCGCGGACACTGGCGAAGAGAACTATTGCCAGCATGAAGCCAAGGCCGCCGGTGATGCCGTAGACCACGGATTCGATGAAGTTGTAGTTATTCTGTACGTTGAGAAGCACAACGCCCAGCACTGCGCAGTTGGTGGTGATAAGGGGCAGATAGATGCCGAGAGCCGAGTACAGGCTGGGCACCATTTTCTTCAGAAACATCTCCACAAACTGCACAAGGGATGCAATGACCAGAATGAAGGCCAGAGTTTCAAGAAAGGCCAGACCAAGCGGCACAAGAATGTAGACATCTATGACCCAGCAGATAGCGGAGGCAAGCCCCATAACGAACACAACCGCAAGGCCCATGCCGGCAGCAGTGTCCACCTTGCTGGAGCAGCCAAGGAAGGGACAGCAGCCGAGAAACTGGGAAAAGATGAAGTTGTTGATAAGTATCGCGCCAAGAGAGATGGAAATAATATTGGTAAGCATTACTCCTCAACCTCCTTTGCTGCCTTTTCTTTTTCCTCGCGCTTTTTGGCAGAGCGCTTGAGAGCATACTGCATGGCGGCAATGAGAAGACCCAGAGTGATGAAGCCGCCAAAGGGCAAATTCATGATGCCGGCGCCGTACTCAGAGGGGAAAAGCTGGATGCCGGCGCCTGTACCGTCAAGGGTGAAGCGAAGGCCGTTGGTGATGTCTATAAGACCGCCGCCGAAGCGTCCGCTGCCTATAAACTCACGGATTACGCACATGGCCACGAGCACCAGCGTGTAGCCAAGCCCCTGAAATATGCCGTCAAAGAAGGATGCACCCACGGTATTTTTCTGGCAGAAGGCCTCGGCGCGGCCGATGATGATGCAGTTTACGACGATGAGGGGGATAAACACGCCCAGAGCGTCGCTGAGTGCGGGTATGTAGGCCTGCAGCAAAAGGTCAACAATGGTGACAAAGCCCGCGATGACCACAACGAAAATGGCAAGCCTTATCTCATCGGGGATTATTTTTCTTATGGCTGATACCACCACATTGCAGCAGGTGAGGATGATAAGCACCGATATGCCCATGCCCACGCCGTTGAAGAGAGTGGTTGTGATGGCCATGGTGGCGCACATACCGATAAGCTGCACCAAGACGGGGTTATTGGTGATAAGCCCTTCCTTGAACTGTTTTTTGATATTCATGCAGCCACCTCCTTAAAGTATGGCTTCCACAGCCGTGATGGCAACCGCCACCGCGTCAGCAATAGCCTGAGTGGTTATGGTGGCGCCGGCAATTATCTCAATATTGCCGCCGGCCTTGGTGATGGCAATATCGCTGCCCTCACCCACAAACTGGGAGCGGAAGTTTACGCCCACCTCAGCGGCGCTGGCGGCATTTGCGCCAAGGCCGGAGGTCTCAGAGTGCTTGGTGATGGAGATACCGGTGCATTTAAGCTCCTTATCCACGCCCACGGCCATTGTTATCTTGCCCTGCGCGCCGGAGAAGCTGGTCATGACCACATAGCCCTTGCCGTTGTCGGCCTCGGCTATATTGTCGATTGTGGGGAAGCTTTCCTTGTCAAATTCCACATCCGCATAGTTTTCAGACTCCAGCACTGCGGCGTAGGCCTTTGCGGTCTTGATGGCCTGCTGCTCGGCTATCTTGTCGGCAGTTATGTAGTTTACGCCGCCAAGGATGCCTGCAACGATGGCGCAGATTATAAGCAAAACTGCGGAGAGCTTGAATATTTTCATTTCGCTGCCTCCTTCGCTGCTTTCTTCGCGGCCTTTTCAGCGGCTATATCCTCTCTGGAAACGCCGAACTGGTGGCGGCGGAAGCCCTTGTCGATAGCCCAGGTGCAAAGGTTCATGATAAGAATGGCATAGGTAATGCCCTCGGGGAAGCCGCCAAAATAGCGGATAAGCACCGTCAGCGCACCGACACCGACGCCGTAGAGCAGCTGACCGTTGAGAGTCACCGGGCTTGTGGCATAATCGGTAGCCATAAAGAAGGCGCCCAGCAGAAGACCGCCGGAGAGCAGGTTATAGACCATCCAGTCAAGGTTGCCGTAGCCCTCGTGACCGAAAATGAGAGTGAGCACAGCCACAGTGCCGATGGTGGACACGGGGATGCGCCAGGAAATCACCTTGCGGACGAGAAGATACAGGCCACCCACGATAACGGCAAGGGAGCTTATCTCGCCTATGCAGCCGGCCCTGCTGCCGATGAGCAGCTTGCCCACGCTGTAGTATTCGGGCATGGCCGCACCGGAGTAGAGATAGGACAGCGGTGTTGCCATGGTGACGGCATCAACGCTTCCTGCAAGGGACTTTGGCACGGTCCAGATACCCATGAGCAGGGCATAGGAGGCCAGCAGGAAGGCACGGCCCGCAAGAGCGGGGTTCAAGAAGTTTTTGCCGATGCCGCCGTAGAGCTGCTTTACCACCACGATGGCGAAGGCCGCGCCTATGACGGGCAGCCACCATGGGGCGGAGGGGGGCAGCACCAGCGCCAGCAGGAGACCTGTGACCACAGCAGAGAGATCGCCAATGCTGCAGTCCTTCTTCATGAGCTTTCTGTAAAGCCATTCAAAGAACACGCAGGAGGCAATGGACGAGGCGATGACCACCAGCGGATACCAGCCAAACTGTATCACAGCCACAACGACCGCAGGCAAAAGGCCGATGATAACATCCAGCATTATCCTTTTCGTGTCGGTCTTTGCCCTGACCTGGGGCTGATACGCCACATCAAGAACTATTCTTTCTTTATTCTCGCTCATTTCTTCGCCTCCTTCGCCTCGGCCTGCATTTTTTCCTTGACGGCCTTGGCCTGGAACATCAGCTTGGCTGTTTTGAATGCGTGGGTAAGGGGCATTCTGGCCGGGCAGTTGAACGAGCAGCTGCCACATTCAAAGCAGTCGGTTATATGGTACTTTGCCATGTTTTCATAGTCGCCCTTGCTGTAGTACATATACATGAAAACAGGCTCCAGATTCATGGGACATACGGTGATGCACTTACCGCAGCGGATGCAGGAGGGTTTTTCCACATCCCTGTCCTCTTCCTCGGTGAAGAAAAGGACACCGGCAGTACCTTTTATTGTGGGTGCGTCAAAGCTTGTGGCGCAGATGCCCATCATGGGGCCGCCCAGAACTATTTTCCTGGGGGTCTTTACAAAGCCGCCGCACTGCTCTGCCAGATACCCGAAAGGTGTGCCCACACGGGTAAGGCCGTTTACAGGCGCCTTCAGCGCGCTGCCGGCCACAGTGACGATACGCTCAATGACGGGTTTGCCCTCATAGCAGGCCTGGTACACCGCATAGGCTGTGCGGGTGCTGACCACGTTGCAGCCCACGCCGGAGGGCAGCCCGCCGGGCTTGACCTCGCGTCCGGTAACGGCCTTGACCTGCATTTTCTCAGCGCCCTGAGGATACTTTACATCCTCCTCCACGATCTCAATGCCGTAGTTTTCCGGATAGTGGGAGCGGAGGATCCTGATGGCATCCATTTTGTTGGTCTCGATGCCGTAGTAGGCCTTGTCAAGACCGGAGGCAATGCGCACAAGCTCGATACCCTTCAGCAGCTGCTCAGGATACCGCTTCATGGTCAGATGGTCGCCGTTGAGATAGGGTTCACACTCAGCGCCGTTGATGATGAGCTTATCCACCTTGCCGATACCGCCGCGGATCTTGAAGGCCGTGGGGAACATTGCGCCGCCCATACCCACAACACCCGCCTCGCGGATACGCTGAAGGATGGCGTCCGGGTCGCGGAGCTGCTCTGCCGTAAGGGGCTTCATATCCGTACAGGGAGTGTCCTGATAGTCATTTTCAATGACCACGGACATGATCATGTCACCCAGAGGATGATGCCGCTTTTCCACTGCAACTACCTTGCCGGAGACAGATGCGTGAACCGGTGCGGAAACAGGCGCAGGATTTTCACCCACCACCTGCCCCATGGTCACATAGTCACCCACCTTGACTGTAGGTATGCAGGGTGCGCCTATGTGCTGCGCCATGGGGATAATGACCTGCGGCGGCGGTGCAATGACCGTCATAGGTACATCCGGCGCTTTCATGTAGCTGGGATGTACACCGCCTTTGAAAGTATGGGACATATCGCTTCACCTCGTTTATTTTTGCTTCGACCTGATGTAACAAATTTTAACACACCAATTTGTATTTTGTCTATAAGATTTAGCCGAAAAAATACCCAAAAATCAAGATAAGTTCTTAACAATCCTGTTAATCGCTTGTCAAAGTTCCTAAAAATGAGATTTTGCCAATTTTATGACAGTCTCAATTGTGATTACGTATTTGTGCATTTTCGCCCATTCAGCGCGGGTTTTACCGTGAAATCGATAATTTTTTGTGCAAGTTAACAAAGCAAAAACCAGCGGAATTTTTGCAAATTCCGCCGGTTTTTCATCGCTCTTATCCTGATTTTATTTGACTGGTATCTTGTAAACTATTTTGCGGCTCATTTTGCCCTTTTCACCCTGGGCGGGTCTGTGGGCATCATGGGGAAAGAACAGGGCAAAGCAGCCCGCCCCCAGCACAAGGGGCAGCCGCAGCTTTTCGTCATCGGAAAAGTATATGTCCCCGTCGGGACTTTTATCCCATCCGCCAATGTCTTCCCTGTTGCCGTACTCTATGGTCTCCGCATCTCCGGAGAGAACATACTGAAGGTCTATATACTCATCGTGGCACTCCCAGCGTATCTCAGTCCTGTCCTTCAAGCTCACATCGGCAGCGGAGAAGAACACGCCGCCGGCAAGGTCGATACGCTCCCCGCAGGGGCAGAGGGAAAGGTCGCGGCTGAGGATATCGTCAATGGCAATATCCAGCTTGGGGTGCATACCTTTATATATGGATATGTTTTCAACTTTGTCAAATATCATATGCTTTTTCCTTTCACCAGTGGGCTATGACTTCGTGGGAGAGAGCCTTCAGCTCCTCCCAGTGGGCATCGGACACGGGGTCATAAACGCCGCAGAGATAGAAGCCCGCATTTTTTGCCGTTGCGGCGGCAAAGCAGGAATCCTCATACACTGCCGTTTCCTCCGGCTTTGCGCCGAGCCTCTCCGCCGCCGTCAGATACACAAGGGGGCTGTTTTTACCGGCACCCACCGTGTCACAGGAGAGTGTGAACTCAAAATAATGGCGCACACCCAAGCGTTCAAGGCAGGCATCCATAAGCCGCTCCACCGTGGCGGAGGCCACGCACATTTTCACGCCCCGGCTCTTGAGCTTTTCAAGATATTCCTGCACGCCCTCACGGATGGGGATATCTTCTATGTAATGTATGCCCATCATGGCGTGTATTTCATCGGCCACGGTTTCGGGCGTGGCATCAAGGTGGAACTGCTCCACGAAAAAGTGGGAGGATTCCTTTACGGTCATGGGCGTTATCTTTTCCAGAATATCCTTGGGGATGTCACTTATCCCCTTGCTGTGCAGATATTCCGGAGAGAGATTCTTCCAGTATGGCATGGAGTCCACCAGTGTGCCGTCCATGTCAAATATAGCAAAGTTTTTATCCATTTTCTTTCCTCATACACAGACACACGGTGTTACCCGTGTGTCTGCATAAATTTTCTTATTCTGCTCAGACCTCGATCTCAGCAGGCTCAAAGTCCTCCCGGCTGTGGTGGCAGAGGGGGCAGTCATAATCGGCGGGCAGCTCACCCTCGCAGGGCTCAAAGTGTCCGCATATCTTGCAGATATAGCCTTTGACCTTTTTCTTTGCGGCGGGCTTGACGTGCTCAAAGTCCTCCTTGCCGTGCTTGCACAGGGGGCAGACAAAGTCATCAGGCAGCTCGCTGCCTTCATGGAAGTAGCCGCAGATCTTGCACACGTAGCCCTCGCCCCGCTCAGGTGCGGGATTTTTCTTGGGCTTGATGTGGGCATGGTAATAGCCGTAGGTGCAGGAGGCTACGTTGGAGAGGAGCTTTGCCTCCACCACGTTGGCGATAAAGACTATCTGGGTGTCCACATCCTTCATGTCGATGACCTCGCAGGAGAGCACCGCATTGGTGTACCTGGGGAAGTAGCGGATGCCGTTTGCCATGCGCTCATCGTAGTCTGCATCGGCGAACTTGTCCACATCCCTGCCGCTCTGGAAGCCGAAGTGCTGGAACACGCTGTAGGGAGCGTCCTCGGTGAGGATGGAGATATTGAACTTCCCGGACTTCATTATCATGTCACAGGTGTGGTTTTTCTTTATGACGGAGATGGTGACCTTCTTGGGGTCGCAGGCGGCAACCTGACCGGCAGTATTGATGATGCAGCCGTAGTCCTTGCCGTCCACTCTGGTGGTGAGCACTTCCACGCCGTAGGAGAACTTTGTGAAAACGTCGTTGTTGACTTCAAGCTTTTCCTCGGCTTTGGCAGGCTCATTCACGATGGCGGGAGGCACGATATCTGCGGCGATGGCATCTGCCAGTGCGTCCAGCTGAGCCATCTGGTCGGGAGCAAGAGCGGCGCGCAGGCTTATATTCTCGCCTATGAACTCGCACTTTTTAAGCTTGCCCAGCTCTTCGCGCATGAGCTTGCCGCTGGCGGGCGCCCAGCTGCCGTTTTCTATAATGGCTATCTTCTTGTTCTGCACATTGTGAGCCACGATGTCATGGATAAGATTTTCCATGGTGACGAAGATACCTGCATTGTAGGTGGTGGCTGCAAAAACAAGGTGGCTGCATCTGAAAGCATCGGAGACCATGTAGCTTACCGCAGTAACGGAAGTGTCGTACATACGCACTCTGACGCCGCGCTCCACCAGCTTTGCCGCCAGAATATTGGCCGCGTTCTCAGTGTGGCCGTAGACGGAGGCGTAGGCCAGCATAACGCTCTTTTCCTCGGAGGTGTAGCTGCTCCACAGGAGGTACTTTTCAAGATAGTCCCCAAAGTGCTTGCGCCACACGTAGCCGTGCAGGGGGCATACATAGTCTATCTCAAGGGCGGCGGCCTTCTTCAGCGCAGCCTGTACCTGAGGGCCGTATTTGCCCACGATATTGGTGTAGTAGCGGCGGGCCTCGTCGATATCATCCTTGAAAAAGTCGGTCTCATCGGCGAAAAGTCTGCCGTTGAGCGCGCCGAAGGTGCCAAAGGCATCGGCGGAGAAGAGGATCTTATCGGTCATGTCATAGCTGAGCATAACCTCGGGCCAGTGCACCATGGGTGCCATAACGAAAGTCAGCACATGGCGGCCGACGGTGAGGGTGTCCCCTTCCTTGACCACATGGAGTCTGCCCTCAAAGTTGAACTTGGGGTAATAGTTTTTCAGCATGGTCTCCATCTTGCTGTTGCAGACCACCTGGGTTTCAGGATAGCGGATGAGCAGAGACTCAATAGTATAGGCGTGGTCAGGCTCCAGATGGGAGACTACCAGATAATCAAGCTTTCTGCCGCCCAGCTCATGCTCCACATTTTCAAAGAAGGTCTGATACACAGCCTTGTCCACCGTATCAAAAAGCACGGTCTTCTCGTCCAGCATCAGGTAAGAGTTATAGGAAACACCGTCAGGAACTCCGTAAACGCCCTCAAAGCAGACAAGTCTCCTGTCGTCTGCACCGACCCATATAAGGTCATCGAGTACTTTTCTTGTGCAGTGCATATTTTATCCTCCATTTTATATTTGTTTTGTCATGTAATATTTATTATAGGCAAAATTATTATAATTGCAAGATTTTTAATTTATTTGTGGCACAGGCAACAAAAGTATGCTACAATTCAAAATATAATATATATAGAAAAGAGGTCCTTTTCCAATGCGCCAGACACCGCTTTTCAACGGCATCAGTCAGGACAGCATAAATGCCATGGTCAGCTGCTTCAAGCCGGAGACGAGGTTTTTCCGCAAGGGCGAGACCATATTGGTGTTTTCATCGGAGCTTGAGTATCTGTGTGTGCTTTTGTCAGGTTCCGCCCATCTCTACTGCACGGACAGCGAGGGGGAATATACGCTGCTGGAACAGTACGGCGCCCACGACATATTCGGCGAGGTTTTCGCCATGCCCTACGGGGAACTGGGCTACGCCGTGGAGGCGGATTGTGACTGTCAGGTGATGTTCATACGCTTTTCCTGCATCTACGGGCGCTGCCCCAACGCCTGTGAGCACCACACCCAGCTTACCCGAAATCTCTTCGAGCTGTCGGCAAAAAAGGCACAGTCCCTCTCCATGCGGATAAACATGATATCGAAGCGTTCGCTGAGGCGGAAGCTGTGTACATATTTTGATTATCTCAAGGAGAAAACCGGGCAGGACAGCTTTGACATAGAAGTATCTCTCTCCCAGCTTGCAAGCTTTCTCTGCGCGGACAGAACAAGCATGATGAGGGAGCTTAAGAATATGAGCAGCGAAGGTATTATAGAACGCCACGGCAGGCACGTTACCCTGCTGCACTGAAAGGGAAAAAATATCATCATATAAAAGGAGGACTCAAAATGGCAGAAAAAAAATTTACAGGTATCAACGGCACTGTTATTGACGCACTGGTTGAAGCCGATTTCGAACAGGCTCCCCAGTTTGATAAAGTAAAGGTCGGCAAGCTTGGCGTATATTTCAAGGACGGCTTCAAGACCCGCTATCTGGAATACGGACTTATTGAGAGAGCTTTTATCCGCGTTCAGGAGGTCAACGGCAAGCTCTGCTGCGGCAACACCATTTTGCAGTACTTCCGTCTTGTTTTTGTGAAGGACGGCAAGGAGTTTGTTGATGTTATCTCCGAAAACGAGAAGGCCATGGATGAAGCGCTGGCCCTCATCGCTGCAAATGCCCCCTCTGTCAAGATAGGCTTTGAGAGGAAAGAAGGCTGAATAAAATGACTTTTGAGGAGCTTGAGCTTTTGGAGTTTCACGTGGCGGATATTGCCGCCCATGTGAACACCAACTCCCCGCAGGAGCTGGCGCTCTCCGCAAAAAGCTCTGTCAGCGCACGGACAGCCGAGCCTTTTGACGGTACGCTCTACCTTTTCATGAAGGTGCTGGTCACAGGGCAGACGGAGGAGCTTTTCCGCCTGGAAGTGGACAGCGAGACCGTGATGAAGCTGCCTGAATACAAGAAGGACGTCACCGAGGAGGATGCACCCCCCTGCATTGCTCTTGCCCGCAGGGAAACTCACAGAGCCATCCGGGAACTTACGAAGGCCATGGGTATTGCGGAGCTGGATCTGGACAATGTATGATTATTTGTAAAGACTATGCCCCCAGTCATCCATTTTGGCTGGGGACTTTTCATATAGTCAAGATATAATTATGTTTTTTTATAACTATAGCAGGATATTATATTTGACAGTTGCTTTTTCCCGTTGTATTATCTAAATGTACCGGAAACAAGTCATTTTCGTGAATATTTTGGCAATATTTTGAGACAGAGGTGTGTAAATGTACAAAGTAGTAACAAAACGCTTTTTGAACGAAGCAAAAACCATCTGCCTTTTTGAAATAGAGGCACCCCTTAT
>JAFTXM010000095.1 GCA_017465025.1 Oscillospiraceae bacterium | reverse complement strand
TGCCTGCCCCATGTGTCAGGGGCAGACCGGGCACCCCCTTCTCATATCCAGTGAATATTTTCCCGCCATTCTCTCCCACAGCGGCGAGGGCGGCCTGCAGGGTGCGGTGGACAGCTGCGGGGCAGGACTTAAAGCGATAGAGCTGGACGATCCCGGCACCATTCACGATGCGGACACTCCGGAGGACTTTTCCCGCCTTCTGGAGATGCACAATTCCCAGCTTGTCCGCCCAGTGATAAGCGTATCTCTCAGCAAGGAGAAAATCTTTTTTGATGACAGGCTTGCAACCCTGCTCACACTTATAGATGAGACAAAATCTGTCCGTGCGGCGGGGCAGCGTATGCAGCTCAGCTACTCCAGCTGCTGGAATATAATACGCCGTCTGGAAGGGCAGCTCAATTACAGCCTTGTTGAAAGAAGTCAGGGCGGCTCCCACGGCAGCAGCTCAGTGCTAACCGAAAAGGGAAAGCTGCTTTTGGACAGATATAACGCCTACAGTAAAAGGCTCAAGGAGCAGGCCAACGAGCTTTACGGCGAATATTTTGCAGAAATTTTTGACAGCGGACTTTGATTTGGGGAGGGTGAAAATATGACAGCGGCGGACAAAAAGCACCGTGCGATAATACTGCTGATGGTGCTTGTGCTCATAGGCTGCATTCTTGTCTCCTTCACCGTAGGCCGCTATCCCGTGCCGCTGAAGGAGCTGTTGGGTATTCTGGCAAGCCGGATGGGGCTGCCGATTGAAAAGTTCTGGACTGCTCAGATGGAGGCGGCGGCGTGGAATGTGCGCCTGCCCAGAATTTTGCTGAGCGTGCTTGTAGGCGCCTGCCTTTCTTCGGCGGGGGCGGCCTATCAGGGAGTGTTCCAGAACCCCATGGCCTCGCCGGATATACTGGGCGCGTCCGCCGGTGCCGGCTTCGGCGCGGCTCTTGCCATTTTGATAGGGCTTTCCAGCGTATACATTACAGTCTTTGCCTTTGCTGCCAGCCTTCTCACCGTGGCGCTGGTATTCACTGTCAGCCGCCACGCCAAGGGTGACAGGGTGCTGGGGCTTATTCTGGCAGGCATTATGATAAGCTCCCTTTTTCAGTCCGGTACATCCTTTATAAAGCTGGTGGCCGACCCGGGCAACAAGCTGCCCCAGATAACCTACTGGCTCATGGGCTCTCTCGCCGGTGCAAGCTGGAGGGATTTTGACATTGTGTTGCTGCCCATGCTCTTCGGCATAGTACCGCTTATGCTGCTGCGCTGGAAGCTGAACGTGCTCACTATGGGCGACGATGAAGCCAGAGCCTTAGGCGTCAATGCCCAGCGGCTGAGAGTAGGGATAGTTATATGCGCCACTCTGGTGACAGCCTCTGCCGTATCCGTCAGCGGCATGATAGGCTGGGTGGGTCTGGTCATTCCCCATATGATGCGCCGTATTGTAGGCTCGGACTATCGTTATCTCATGCCGGCCTCCATTTTAGGCGGCGGCATTTTCCTCATGGTGGTGGATAATATATCCAGAAATGTCAGCTCCTCCGGCATACCCATAGGCATACTCACCGCCTTTGTGGGTGCGCCCTTCTTTCTTTGGCTTATCAGCGGAAAGGGGGATCACTATGAGCATTGAGGTAAAAAATCTCTCCTTTTCCTATGGGGACAGGCCGGTGCTCCACGATATCAGCTTCAAGGTGGAAAAGGGCGAGTTTGTCTCCATCCTCGGTCCTAACGGCGTAGGCAAAAGCACGCTTTTTCGCTGTATGCTGGGGCTTCTGTCAGGGTATACGGGAGAGGTTTTGATAAACGGACAGAACAGCCGCAAAATGACGGCCCGGGAGTCTGCCCGTCAGGTGGCATACATTCCCCAGTCTTCAAATCCCAGCTTCAATTACAGCGTATCCGATATAGTGCTCATGGGAAGCACCGCCTCCCTCTCCCGCTTTGCCTCGCCCGGAAAAAAGGACTTTGAGCGCTGTGAATGGGCGCTTGAAAAAATCGGAATAAGCGAGCTTTCCGAGCGCTGCTTTCACAGACTCTCCGGCGGCGAGCGTCAGCTTGTGATGCTGGCCCGGGCGCTGACGCAAAATGCCCCCATTCTCATGCTGGACGAGCCTACCGCAAATCTTGATTTCGGCAATCAGCTGCGGGTGCTGGAGCAGATGAAGGCTCTCTCCAAAGAGGGATATACCATAGTTCAGACCACCCATCATCCGGAGCAAAGCTATATGTTCTCTGACCGTATTCTGGCCGTGCAGGACGGGCGTATTCTTCACAGCGGCAGCCCCAAAGAGGTACTGACAAAGAAGAATATGCAAAGGCTCTACGCCGTGGATGTGGATGTGCTCAGCCTCTATGATGACCATGCCCGGATATGTGTTCCGGCCAATATAAAAAACAAATCAGGAGGTATATCATGAAAAAGTCCTTAGTATGCGTGTTTCTGGCTTTGTGTCTTGTGCTTTCCCTTGGATCGACTGCCTTGGCAGACAGTGCCGCAAGAGAATTTACCGATTCCACCGGCAGAACAGTAACTCTTCCGGGCAAGGTCACGAGGATCGCCGTGTCCGGTCCGCTGGCTCAGGTCTATATCATCCCCATAGCGGGTGATATGATGGTGGGTGTCAGCAATGCCTTTTCTTCCGGAGCGGAGCTTTACCTGCCCGAGTATATTATAAACGCCAATGAGATAGGCCAGCTCTACGGCGGCAAGGGCGAGATGGACCTTGAGGCTCTTCTGGCAGCCGCTCCCGATGTGGTTATAGATGTGGGCGAGACCAAAAGCTCCACCAAGGATGATCTTCAGGCTCTAACTGAGCAGACCGGAATCCCCTTTGTCCACGTCTACGCCACAGTGAATACTGCCCCCGAGGCCTACCGTATGCTGGGCCAGCTTCTGGGCAGAGAAGAACAGGCGGAAGAGCTTGCGCTATGGTGTCAGAATACGCTGGATAATATTGATGTACTCATGCAGAAGGTGGATGCTGCCGGTGCAAGAAAGACTCTGCTCTACTGCCTTGGTGATGCAGGTGTCAATGTCATGGCGGAAGGCTCCTTCCATGCCGATACCATCAATACCATGGGCAAAAATCTTGCGGTTGTGGATGATGTGGTGCCCCACGGCGACGGCAATGAGAGCGACCTTGAGCAGATAATGCTCTGGAATCCGGAGTTTATCCTCTTTGACCCGGCCAGCATCTATGACGAGGTGGGTGGCATGGAGGCGTGGCAGGCTGTCGAGGCCATAGCATCCGGAAATTACTTTGAAGCGCCCTACGGCCCTTACGGTTGGCTTTCCTCTCCCCCTGCGGTGCAGCGCTATCTGGGGCTTCTGTGGCTGGGCGAGCTTTTGTATCCTGACTATGTGGACTATGACCTGAAGGAAGAGGTCGCTGAGTATTATAAGCTCTTCTACGGCTGTGAGCTTACGGATGAGATGTATTCTGCTCTGGTGGCAAAGGCCCTGCCTCAGTAAAGCTAAAATACTAAGTCAGCCTGCAAAAAACAAAAAACCGCTTCCATGAAATGCACCCCGAAAGTGTCTAACTTTCGGGGTGCATCAGCGTGTCAAAAAAGGTTATACAGCAGCCCCTGTTTCTGTTAGAATGGAAGAAACGGGGGTGTTTTTATGGAGAATTGGAGAAAAGACAATAGACGAGAGCCAGTGATCACAGATGTGGATGCACTAGTACCGAAAGATCACCTGCTGAGAGATTGGGCAGCATACTTGAACGGGTGTAATTGTGTTAGATGAGATGTTAGATGCAGCGGGTGTGAAAAAGATACGCGCTCTAAAAAGTTGCAAAATATAGCAAAAAGAGCCAAAATCTTTCGATTTCAGCTCTTTTTTGGTCCGAGTGACTGGAGTTGAACCAGCGGCCTCTTGAACCCCATTCAAGCGCGCTACCATCTGCGCTACACCCGGATATTCGCTTTTCTCTTGCGCCTGATTATATTA
This sequence comes from Oscillospiraceae bacterium, assembly GCA_017465025.1. Taxonomy (GTDB): domain Bacteria; phylum Bacillota; class Clostridia; order Oscillospirales; family Oscillospiraceae; genus Limivicinus. The sequence continues at coordinate 31,007 of JAFTXM010000095.1, read as the reverse complement.
GCACACTGTTTTAAAAAATGCAAGCATTATTTTTCATTTTTCTAAAAATTTTTTATCGGGTAAAATAACCGTTGTATACTATATTATGTAACCTTAATTGCATGATGTTTTCAGATATATTCAGCCCTCACACCGCATGGCTGCTGTACATTTTACTTGACATAAGGTGGATTACATAATTATAATAGTATAAAAAACAAGGGTGGTTTGTGTGATGATCGTGAGTATAGTGACTGCTGTGATTGCTCTTGCCTTACTGGCCGTACATATTCTTGTTTCCGCTGAATTTTACAGAGTCGCTGTTATGAAAGGCTGGCCGGAGAAAAAATACCTTGTTATGGCAATTTTCCTCTGGGTCATAGGCTATATGCTCATTATAGCGCTTCCTGACAGAGGTGGATACGGCAGAAAAGCCGTGGAGAGCGATGATTTGCCGGATATCTGAGGTGTGCAATGGCAGAGAGATATAAACGTTTATTTTCCCTTGACAGCGCAAAATATGCCGACGACGCTCCCCTTTTGATATGCGCGGGAAGCTTGCTGGATGACAGGCTTTCCCATTCGATCATGGCTCAGTTTCGCTTCAAGAACATTTCCGACAACATCATCACCGCCGTAAAGCTCGTGATCGAGCCCTTTGACGCGGCTGGAAAATCGCTCGACCCTGTGGAATATATGTACCAGGGTCTGCAAATTCCAAGAGACGAGGATTTCGGTCAGAAGACCGCCGTGATTATTCCTGACAGCAGCGCCTGCTCCTATAAAGTCAGGGTAGTTCAGGTCATCTTTAATGACGGCAGTATCTGGCAGGATGAAGAAAGCCCTTGGGAAAGCACAAAATCTCCCAGGACTCTTTTGGAGGCCTACGGCGACAGCGAGCTTTCCGCCCAGTTCGCCATACGCTATGGCGATGACTGCACCTATCTCCCGCAGGATGACCGGGGGCTGTGGTTTTGCGCCTGCGGACTCGTCAATCACGAGCATGAGACGAAATGTCACGGCTGCCGCCGTGTGTACAGCGCACTGAAGGCTGTCAACATTTCCTCGCTGCGTTCTGAGAGTCTGCAAAGGCAGCAGCTTGAGCGCAGAATAGAAAAAGAAGACGAAGAGCTGAGCAAAAAGAAGAAAAAAAGCGCTGTTATCTGGAGCATAGTGCTTATACCGGTTCTTGCGGCGCTCATATTCCTCGCTATGACCGTACCGGAATACATGGCGCAGAAAAAAGCCTACAGCAACGCTCAGATGCTTTTGGGCGCAGGAAAGTACGACATGGCGCAGGAGGCATTTATGGAGCTGGGCGACTATGCCGACAGCATGGAAAAGGCCATATACGAAGTGCCCTATGCAAAGGGTGTATACTTGATGGACTGCGCCGCAAAGGACGATATTGAGGGACTTTTGCTTATAGGGAGGAAACGCTCCGAGCTATCTGAGAATGAGACGGTGTCGGTGGCGCTGTACAATGAAGCGGATTCGCTTTTTGCAGCGCTGGGAGATTACAAGGACGCTCCCGCTCTTCGCAAGACCGCGCAGGAGGCCGTGCAGGCACATTATGACGCATTGAAAAAGGCTGACTATGACGCGGCAAAGGCAGCTCTTGACGAAGGCTTATTCCTCGCCTCCAGAGACGCTTTCAATGCAATGGGCAATTATCTTGACAGCGCAGACCTGGCAAAAGAAGCTCTCTATCAAAGGGCTATGAAGCTTTACGAGCTGACCGAAAAATATTCCATGCGCGGAATTTTTTCCAAAATAAGCAACAGTTCCGATGAGAACAGCGTAATATACATCGCCCAGTCCGCCTTTGCTGAGCTTGGCTCACAGCTTTCCGCCGACTTCAGGGAAATCTGCAAGGGAGACGGTGTTGAAATCTTGATTGAAGATCCCCCGTCCGGAGATTTTGCGCCGATTTGCAGCGACATAAGCAGGCTGTTCAATGAGCTTGGCAGCTACAAGAACTCTGAGGAATACGCGAAAAAAGCTGTTGAGGCCGGAGATTTCACAAAGCCCTTTTATGATATGTGCGCCGAAGGTCGTCTGTACGAGGCGTACGTGTGGCTTGAAGGCTACGATTACGCCTTTGATTCCAAGGATGCCTGGCTCAATGTGCTCAAATCCTATATCCCCTACTGCGGCACATGGGAAATGAGCAGCGGCGACCCCACACTTATCCCCATGACCATAGGCGTACAGCTCCCCTGCGGCAGATTCACATCAGCTGTGAAGATAAAGGACTTTGTAATTACGCTGAGCATAAATGCAAACGGCAACACCAGCCACCCCATCGAGCTGCCTCTGGCGGCAGAAGGCGGCCGTTTCTCCGTAAATAATGATGGGATAAACACATACATAGCCAATCTTTCAGACAAAGGCACCTTCATATATTCCAAGTACAGCAGCTATGCCATAAATGCCCAGACCAACAGCTGCGAATATGTGAGAATAGGCTGACAAAAAGTAACCTCCCGGTGGGAGGTTACTTTTTTTATTCAGTGAAATGAATATGATTATAAATATGCTCCTGGCAGAAGCAGTGATAGCCCTCACAACGGGAGCAGTAGCGGAACTCAAGGTCGGGATAGTCCTTGTCCGTCCTGCCGCAGACCGAGCATTTGTGCTTATAAAGCTCCGCCTGCTGCTCGCGGCGGATGCGCTGGGACTCCTTGCGGAAATTAATGGTGTTGGCACTGGGTCTTCTGGGCATAGAGCGGAGAAGATCGCCGCCGCAGAAGATAAGGAAGTTGATGACAGCAACAACAGGCAGAAAATTTGAGGGAAAGCTGCCTGTGAACACGCCGGCCACAAACAGCGCCGCATCCACGTAGGCAAGATATTTTATCTTGATGGGGATAAAGTAGAAAAGCAGCACCTGCATATCCGGAAACAGCACGGCAAAGGAAAAGAACATGGAAAGATACACGTACTGCGCCGTCAGATTAAAGGTCATCCCCGTAATGAAATACATAAGAAAGCCGTAAATGACAGTCAGTATTATGCCGGTGAAAAAGTAAATGTTGAACTGAGCCGTACCCCAGTACTGTTCAAGAGTTGTTCCAATCATATAGTAGAAATAGAAAGCTATGAATGCAAGAATACCCATGCTGGGCGGATAGAGGGCAAAGGTGACAAGCCGCCACACCTGACCGCGGAGAATGAGCGCAGGGTTGAAGGTGAGGTAACTCATGAGCACGGGGTTTACCGCGCTGATTATCCAGAAAGCAACATTGGCAATGGTCACGTATTTCATTAGGTTGGGAATGCCAAAGTCCGGATGCTTTCTGCAAAAATTATCAATGATATTTCTGGGATTTTTCATACTGGACTCTCCTAAGGTGGTTTTATCAATAATAATACTTTTTTTGCAATATGTCCATTGCTTTTTTGTAAATAATTGTAACAATAAAATTCTATAAAACGAAAAATAATCCTTTTAATTTACATAATTTTGTGATATTATGTAGACAACGTTATGTTGAGGGTCTTAATTATGGAACAGACTGAATTCAAGAATGATATAATTGAAGGTCGCAACGCCGTTATTGAGGCGTTGAGGGCCGGAAGAAATATAGATAAGATTTTCATCTCCAAGGGTGAGGTTGACAAAACTCTCGGTCACATTGCTTCCAAGGCCAGAGAGAAGGGCATTGTAGTGGTCGAGGCCGATAAGCGTAAGCTTGATTTTATGAGCCAGACCAAGGCTCATCAGGGCGTTATCGCTTTAGCCGCCGTGCGGGAGTACTGCACTATAGAGGATATCTTCGCCGTCGCTGAGGAACGCGGCGAGGCACCTTTTATAATTATCTGCGACGAGATAAGCGATCCTCACAATCTGGGCGCCATCATCCGTTCAGCCGAGTGCGCAGGCGCTCACGGTGTGATAATCCCCAAGCGCCGCAGCGCAGGGCTGACCGCTATAGTGGATAAATCCTCCGCCGGTGCTGTAGAGCACATGGCTATAGCCCGTGTCCCCAATATCCCTGCTGCCATGAAGGAGCTTAAGGACAGGGGCGTATGGATATACGGTACTGCCGCAGACGGCGAAAACCAGCTCTGGAGCACTGATCTTGGCGGGAGCATCGCTCTTGTGATCGGCTCTGAGGGAGATGGAATGGGCAGGCTGGTGCGGGAAAGCTGTGATTTTATTATAAGCCTTCCCATGCGGGGAAAACTCAATTCCCTGAACGCATCCACTGCCGCCGCTATCACAATGTATGAAATTCTCAGGCAGAGAAGCCTGTAATAAACGGATCATTTATTAAAAACAGAGGAGGTGTTGAAAGTGGAACATGAGCGCATAAATACAAGTCATACCCAGTGGGCGCCCATGAGGACAATGCCTCTTATAAGGAAAGCCCGTCGCCCAAGAAGACCGGTTTTCAGAGTCCCGATGGACATTGATACTCTAACAGGAAGCTACGAAGACGATTGGACAGATTATATGGACAAATTTGATTATATAAATGAATATAGTTACGATGCGTCCATAGACGACATTCTCTCCGAATTCAAAGCTGAAGAAGATTTTACAGATATGTCCAGCACCAAAACGGACCTGTTCAGAGCTCCGGAGAACGTGTCAACCCCTCGTCCAAGGTTCCGTGATGAGTTTGACAGCCGTTTCAATCTGGGCGGCAAGCCCGGTTGGGACAAGGACGAATACAGTGAAAATGATTTTGACCTGAGCGCCGATGAGGATTACGTCCACAACAGGCAGAATTCCTACAGCGCTCCCGGCGATTTTGAAGAAGATTACGACTATGAGTACAGCTTCGAGGAGTCTGCCGAAACAAAAAGGAAGTCTCTGTTCTCCTTCAAGAAAAACAAGGCCGAGAAGAAAAAAAGTTTTCAGCCCAAGTATGTGGTTGACAAGGTTGACGAGGAAAGCCTTTTTGAAGACAGCTTCCGCGATGTGACCGGTGATCTGAGCGAGTATGCCAGAGCAGCCGATTACCGCTACGACCCGGAGCTTGAGCTGGACGAGCGTGAGGATGATCCTTTGGATGAAGGTTATGCTCCTCCCAGTTTTTCCGAGTATGTGGCTTCCCTCTTCGCCTCCGTATTCCTCAGAGTCCGCGGCACCAGCCGCACAAGCTCTTCCGCCACAATGGAGGACGACGACGAGGATCTGGGCCGCGAGGTCAGCTGTGAGCAGGCATCCAAGTACTACGGTTCGTTCGTTCATTCTACCAGATACCGTCTGCACATAAGTGCGTTTTTGCTGGTAGTGATGTGCTACATATCTCTGGGCTTCCCCGTTCCCGGTATGCTGGGGTATCTGCCCGTGGCTGCCGCAATGTGCATGGCTTTGCAGTTCACCATTATGCTGCTTGGTCTGGATGTGGTGACAAACGCCATACTCAAGACCGCAAGGCTCAATCTGGGCGCTGACGGGCTGGCAGTAATTAGCTGCATCATCACAAGCGTTGATGCTGCCATCGTTATAGCCACAGGAACTGTTGACCACATGCCCCTGTGCGCACTGTCCAGCCTTTCCCTCATCGGCATTATGTACTCTTCCCTTTTCAGCGTAAGGGGTCTCCGCAAGGCTCTGCGCGTACCCGCCATTGCAAAGAAAACCTACACCATAACCGGCGAAAACGACGTACGCGGCAGTGACATCACCCTCCTCAAAACTGCAAGACCCGTCACAGGCTTTGTCCGCCGCGCCGAAGAGGCTGCACCCGACGAAACGCTCTTTGCCAAGCTCTCTCCCATGTTCCTGGCCCTTGCAGTTATACTGAGCACAATAATAGCCGCTGTTACCAAGAGCTTCCACGAGTTCGCTTTTATCTTTTCCTCGATCCTGGCTCCCGCAGTTCCCTTTACTGCACTTTTGTGCTTTGCCTTCCCCTTCTTCCTCGGTTCCAACAAGATTTTCTCCAGCGGTGCCGCAATAGCAGGTTGGTCCGGTCTTTGTGATGTGGGACAGAGCAACAACATGATAGTCACTGATAGGGATATCTTTCCTGCCGGAACTATAAGCATCGAGTCCATCAGAATTTTCGCCGATGAGGATGCACAGAAGGTGATATCCTACGCCGGAACCATGATGATTGCTTCCGGCTGCGGCGCTGCAAAGTGCTTTGCCGACGAAATGGAGCAGAACAACTGCACCATACGCCCCATGGAGAGCTTTGAATATCTCTCCGGTGGCGGAATGAAAGCCATCATCGACGGTCATGTGGTCCTGTGCGGCAGCAGCGAGCTTATGAGACTTATGAACGTGCGTTTCCCCTTCCGTCTCGTGGAAAAGACCTCTGTGCTTCTGGCCATTGACGGAATTCTCTACGGCATATTCGGCATGAACTATCAGGCTCTCCCCCTTGTCCGGAAGGCTCTGGTGGATCTGATGCGTTCCAACCGTCACCCCATCTTTGCACTGAGAGATTTCAACGTGACCCCCGAAATGCTCAAGGATACCTTTGATATCGCAACCGACGGTTACGACTTTCCTCCCTATGTGGAGCGCTTCAAGATTACCGAAACCCAGCCCTCCGAAAACAGCAAGATCGCAGCGGTCGTATGCCGCGAAGGTCTCGCCCCCATCACTGCAATGGCTGACACGGGACGGAGCATGTACATGGCTACAAGACTCAATCTCCTCATCAGCGCACTCAGCGCGGTTCTGGGTATGCTCGTTGTATTTTTGAAGATAATGACCACCGGCTCTATCGCACTGAGTTTCATCCTCATGTTCATGCTTGTCACCGCACTTCCCATCTTCCTTATATCCGTTTTCATGAAGTAAATTTTAATTCCGGGTAAAGACCGTAATCTCCGTTTTTGCCCGTGGGCCACCGTCTCAGGTGGCCCTTTTGTTTTATGTATATCTGGCATAATACGGGTTCGACTCCCGTTGAACTAAAACAAAACGACCCAAGATACCAGTAGGCATCTTGGGTCATAGAATTTATTGATTTCAGGGCTTCATAGTGGGGAAAAGGATAACGTCTCTTATAGAGGCGCAGCCGGTCAGGAGCATGACACAGCGGTCAATACCCATACCCATGCCGCCGGTGGGAGGCATACCGTACTCCAGAGCCATCAGGAAGTCCTCATCCAGCATTTCGGTTTCATCGTCGCCGCGCTCGCGCTGCTCGACCTGCTTTTCAAAGCGGTAACGCTGGTCAATGGGGTCATTGAGCTCAGAGTAGGCGTTGGCCAGCTCACTGTGGCAGACGAAAAGCTCAAAGCGCTCGGTGAGTCTGGGGTCTGCGGGAGACCGCTTGGTGAGGGGAGAAACCTCAACCGGGTACATGGTGATGAAGGTGGGCTGGATAAGCTTCTCTTCAACGCGCTGGTCAAAGCAGGCGTAGAGGGCGTTGCCCCAGGTCTTCTCTGCAGCATCGGAAAGCTCAACGCCGATAGCCTTGGCAGCAGCGACCGCCTCGGCATCATCGGAGATAGCAGCAAAGTCGATACCCACATATTCACGTACAGCGTCAACCATACTCAGTCTGCGCCAGCCGGGGCTGAGATCTATCTGTTCACCCTGCCACTCGACTTCGTAAGTGCCCAGAATTTCCTTGGCAGCGCCGGAGATAATGCCCTCGGCAATGTCCATCATATCGTGGAAGTCGGCATAGGCCTCGTAAAGCTCAACGGTAGTGAACTCCGGATTGTGCTTGGTGTCCATACCCTCGTTGCGGAAGATACGGCCTATCTCATAAACGCGCTCAATGCCGCCGACTATAAGGCGCTTGAGGGGAAGCTCGGTGGCGATGCGAAGGTACATATCAATATCAAGGGTGTTGTGGTGAGTGATAAAGGGTCTGGCTGCGGCGCCACCGGCAATAGTATTGAGAACAGGGGTCTCCACTTCCATATATCCGCGGCCGTCCAGATAACGGCGCATGAAGCTGATGAAGCGGGAGCGGATCTCAAAATTACGGCGGCTGTCATCATTGACCATCAGGTCCACATAGCGCTGGCGGTACTTAAGCTCGGTATTGGTCATGCCGTGGAACTTTTCAGGCAGGGGGCGCAGAGACTTGGAGAGAAGGGTCACCTTCTCCACATGGACGGAAATTTCCTCAGTCTTGGTTTTGAAAACAAAACCGGAAACACCGATTATGTCGCCAATGTCGTACTTGCGGAAGTCGGCAAATTCCTGTTCGGAAACAGCGTCCTTCTTGATGTAAAGCTGGATAAGGCCGCGATCATCCTTTATGTGGCAGAAAATGGCCTTGCCCATACCGCGCTTGGACATGATGCGTCCTGCAACGGAGACGGTCTTATTCTCAAAGGCATCAAAATCAGCCTTTATCTCAGCTGACCAGGCACTTCTTTCATACTTGGTCTGATGGAAAGGGTCTCTGCCTTCACTCTGGAGAGCCGTGAGCTTATCGCGGCGTATCTGGAGAAGCTCGGAAAGCTCCTGCTGGGGCTGGGGAGCCTGCTGGTTGTTGTTTGTTACTTCGCTCATGATGAAACCACCTAATATAAATTCTTTATTTACAAAAACTCAGCAAGGGCGCGGCAAAGCCGCGCCTGATATACTGTCAGTTATTCTCCACGGAGACTATCTTCAGACGGATGACACCGCCGGGAGCCTCAATGCTGACCTCTTCGCCGGCCTTATGACCGTGGAGACCCTTACCTACGGGAGAGTCATCAGAGATTCTGCCAGCCTTGGGATTTGCTTCCTGAGAGCCGACTATCTCATAGCGCTCCTCAAAATCATCCTCCATATCAAGAACAGTGACGATACTGCCAAGAGTAACAGTGTCCTTGGGGGCGTTCAGCTCCATGTTGTCGACGATCTCTGCGTTTTCAATGAGCTTTTTGATCTCAGCTATCTTGGAGTAAAGCTTGCCCTGCTCGGTCTTGGCTTCGTCATACTCACTGTTTTCGCTCAGATCGCCGAAGCTTCTGGCTTCCTTGATCAGCTCGGAAACTTCTTTTTCTCTGACTGTTTCCAGATAGTACAGTTCCTCCTTGAGAGCGTCAAGGCGCTCCTGACTCATTTTAAATCTGTTAGAATTAGTCATCAATAAGTCCCCTTTTTTGTTATTATAAGCAATTATTCGTTCTTTGAAATACGCTGTACACAAATGGATATTATATAAATAAAGTTCCTCTGTGTCAACTCAAATATTTGAGGGCCGCCATGAGCTGATCATCGGCGGAGGTACTGGCAGTACCGTCGGAAACGCCGGTAGTACCCTCTGTAGTACCTGTGGCGGATGCGTCGGTGTTGAAAACAATGGAGTCGGGAACAACGCCGCCGTTGGTGCTGATGTCATTGCCGTTGGGTGTAAGATAGGTCTTGGTGGAAAGGCGGATGGCGCTGCCGTCTGCCAGCTCCACTGTGGACTGGGTCCTTGTTCTGCCGCTGGTAGGCTCACCCATCAGAAGCGCCCAGTTATACTCCTGAAGCACGGCAGCAAAAAGCTCGGCCTCACTGTATGTTTCAGTATTTATCAGCACGACGATGGGAATCTGAACGCACATACCGTCGGACTCGATCACGTTCTGATTGCCGTCCTTGTCCATTTCAGAGAAAAGAACGCCTTTTGGAAGAAGATAGTCCAGAAGCTTTGCAATTTCAGCTTTCAAGCCGCCGGGATTGCCGCGTAAATCTATGCACAGAGCAACAGCCTTCTGGGAGAGAAGCTCCTCAATGGCATTTATTGCATCCTGACCGCTGCCGGCCTCAAAGTTGTCTATCTTTATATAACCGGCCTCTGTTTTCTCCATACGGTAGCTTACGGGGCTTACATAGAAGCCTGTGCAGTCAACGGTGATAGTGTTCTGCCCGAAGTTTATTCCAAGGGTGAAAACGGTATTGAGCTTGCCGCGGATAAGCTGACGGACATAGTCGGCATCAAAGGCCGTAACATCCTCCCCGTCCACATCGGTGATGACCATGCCGGGGGTCAGACCCGCCCATGCCGCGGGAGAGCCGGGATTGACGGAGATGACCTGATAGCCGCCGCTGTCATCCTTCATTATGCTAAGACCGATATCTGAATATTCATCGGAGGAATAGAGCTGATAGGTCTTATACTCATCAGAGGACATAAAATAACTCCATTTATCGCCAAGGCCGGCTACCATGGCAGCCGCAGCAGAGTCCCCCATTGAGCCCCTGTCCACCGTGTCGATGAACTTTTCGTCCACTATATCCTTTATCTCTATGTAGCGCATGGCCTCGGCATAGTCCTCAGTGCCGCCAACATTGTCAATGGCCACTTTGTTGGTGATAAAGTAAGTGCCTGCCGTCAGGATGACACAGACAAGGATGACGAATTTCAGGGAAATGCCGATGTTGAAAAAGGCACTTATAAGACTGCCCAGATTATACATCAGCCTGCGGAATAATCTTTTCAAAGCATCCTCCGTTCTGCCGCACGCAGCGGCAAATCAAGAAATTAATGCGGCTTTTCAGCCAAACCGGACAGTCCCTGAAAAGAGGCTGTCCGGGTCGATATTTTACCTTTAAACTCCCGCATTGGGAGAGAAAGTCAGTCCGCTGTAGAACTGCTCGGGGTCAATACGGGACTCTCCCGACCAGACCTCAAAGTGAAGATGCGGTCCGGTGGAAACACCTGTACTGCCCACGTAGCCTACCACTGCACCCTTGTCCACCACCGCGCCCTTTGCCACGGAAATGGACGAAAGATGGGCGTAGAGGGTCTTATAGCCGTTGCCGTGGTCAATCATGACGCAGTTGCCATAGCCGCCGTTCCACCCGGCCATAGTGACTGTCCCGCCATCTGCGGCAAGGGCATTATCACCGGCACCTGCACCGATATCGATGCCTGTATGGCTTTTCTGGACGCCTGTGACGGGATGGACACGAAGGCCGAAGCGGCTGGTGAGATAGGTGCTGGTGGGGGCAGGCCAGATAAAGGAGCCGGTACCCTTGACCATTGCCGCCTCCTTGGCCTTGCGCTCCTTCTCAAGAGCGATGACCATATTGGCCACATTGGTCTCCGCCTGTCTCTCAGCGGCGGCAAACTCCTCCAGAATGGCAGCATTGCTCTCAATGTCAGCCGTTATCTGGTTTATAAGCTGGTTTGCCTCCTCAAGCTCGGCTTCAAGCTCGGCCTGCTGAGCCTGCAAATCCGCCTGAATCAGCTCCACGCTGATTTTATAGTCCTCGTACTCGGCGCGAACCTTCTCGGTATTCATTCTGGCGGCGATATAAGCATCCTCAAGAGCTCTGTCAGACTCCATTATCTCACCCATATCGTCCATAGCGGTGAGAAATTCGCCAAGGTCAGAGGTATTCAGCAGCAGGTCAAGAAAGCCTGTATTGCCGTTTTCCTCCATTGCCCGGACGCGTACGCGGTATCTTTCAAGCTGCTCGGTCTCAAGGCGGAGAGCCTCTTCAACCTCCATGTTCTTCTCTGCGATCATGTGGTTGTAAAGCTCAATTTCCTGTCGGGTAAGCTCCAGCTGCCAGATGGTAAAGGTATTTCTCTCATCCAGAGCCTGCTTGACTTCAAGCACGCCCGCCTGCTGCTCCCGAAGCTCGTTTACGAGCTTCTGCTGGGTCTGACGCTGTCTTACCAGTGCATCGCGCTCAGCCTTGAGCACATCCAGCTCCTCCTCGGATACAGCCTGAGCCCCGATGGGAAAGGCCGAGAGGATGAGGACAAGGGAAAGTATCCCACAAAAAAGCTTTTTCTTTCTGGAAAAAAGCATATTATCAACTCTTTATCAGCAATTGTAATATGACATGCCGCTGAAATATGCGGCGGGGTCAGTCCTGCTTTCACCTACATAAACCTCAAAGTGCAGGTGAACACCAGTGGCGCGGCCAGTATCGCCCAGATATCCTATCGTCTGTCCCTGGCTTACAGCCTGTCCTGTGGACACGGCAAAACCGGACATATGAGCGTAGACAGTTTTCATGCCGCCGTGGTCTATGATGACATAGTTGCCGTAGCCGCTGTTGCTGGAGGCGGTAACGACTGTACCGCTGTCTGCTGCAATGATGGGGTTGCCGGCCTTGTTGAAGCCGTCTATATCAATGCCGCTATGGTAGGCAGTGGCACCGGTAAAGGGGTCGCTACGGTTGCCGTAGCGGCTGGTGATGGTCATGCTGGAGGGCACAGGCCAGACCAGAGAGCCGGTACCGGAGGGGGCAGAGGGCTGTGCGGGGGTGGTGACCTGAGTAACAGAGCCGTCAGGATTTACCACCTGCTGCTGCTGTTGCTGCTGGGCGGCAAGGGCTGCGGCCTTCTGGGCATTGTACTGAGCAATTATGTTGGTTATCTCCGCTGCTGCGGCGGCTTCTGCAGCCTCTGCAGCCTTATATTCGGCTATAGCCGTCTCAATCTCCACTGCCAGAGCCTCAAGCATGGCAGTAGTCTCGTCCATCTGGATTTTCAGGGCTTCCTGTTCGGCGCGAAGCTCGGCCTGCTGGCCTTCGTACTCAGCCTTTTCAGCCTCGTAGCCGGCCTTGACCTCTTCGGTCTCCTCACGGGCTGCTATGTAAGCGTCCTCAAGAGCCCTGTCAGACTCCATTATCTCGCCCATATCGTCCACACCGGACATAAGCTCACCAAAATCAGAGGAGTTGAGCAGGATAGCAAGGATATTATAGCCGCCGTTTTCCTCCATTGCACGCACTCTGGTGCGGTAGCGCTGGAGCTGGCGCTCTTCCCTGTTGATGGCCTCATCAAGCTCCTGTGCCTTGACCGCGATCATATCGGAATAGATATCGATCTGGGTCTGGATAAGGTCGATCTGCTCCTGGGCGAGACGGTTCTGCTCGGTGAGAGCGGCCTTGGTTTCAAGTACATTGGCCTCCTGAGTTTTTAAAAGCTCGAGACGCTCCTTGCACTCATCCACCTTGGCAGAGAGCCTGTTTCTTTCACTTCTGACAGCGTCTATATCGGCCTGTGTGACCTGGGCGCTGGCATAGACGGGAACAAAGCTGACCAGCAGCGACAACACCATCAGCACAGCCAGAATCATGGCAACGATATGGACAAACTTCTTGTTTTTCTTCATTAAATATATTTCCTCCATTGTCGGGGAGGGCACCGGGCGCATACGCGCCAAATACCCGGGGTATTATTACACTTTCAGGTAGTTTCTGATGGCGTTGGTGCCGCCAACAGCACCGACCACAACGCCGGTACCCAGATACAGTATAAGCACAACAAGTGCAACGGACCTGAAAGGCACTATTGAAATAAAGCTGCCGGTAAAGCTTGCCATCAGCTTGCCGGTGAGAAGCTCATAAATGCCCCACTCGGCAAAGAAGGCGAGACCGCCGCCCAGAATACCCAGAACAAGACCCTCGATAATGAAGGGCATACGGATAAAGGAGTTATTTGCGCCAACCATCTTCATGATGGCTATCTCCTCGCGGCGACCGAAGGTGGCAAGCTTGATGGTGTTGGACATGATGAAGATGGACACAAACACCAGCATGCATATAAGGGCAAGGGACACGACGGTGACCACGTTGCGGATGGTCACAAAGGTTTTTGCGTACTCAAGGTGGGCATTGACCTTGGCTATACCGGTGATATTCTCAAGGGCAGCCTTAGTCTCCGCCATGGCGGAAATGTCCAGAAGGGTGACCACAAAGCGGTGGCGGAACACAGTCTCATCAATGCCTTCCATGAGAGAAGCATCGTACTTGCTCATAAACGCATCCATAGCATCGGTACGGGAAACGAACTCCGCTTCTGCCACATTGGGGGTATCCCCTATGTAAATACCGAGGTTGCGGGCTTCCTCAATGTCAGAGATAGAGTCATCCACAAATGCCACCATCTCGTTCTGGTTTTCCAGATCCTTTATAAGAACGTCAATATTAACAGAAAGCAGTGACACGCTGCCCATGATGATAAGGCAGGCCATTATGATAGTCACTGAGGCGAAGGACATAAAGCCGTGCGTTGTGATGCTGCGGAAGCCTTCGCGAATAAGATAACCGCTTCTACTCAAACTCATATCCGAAATACCCATCCATTCCGTCGCTAATGATATGGCTGCCATCTATGGTGATGACGCGCTTTGCAAAAGCATTGACCAGTTCCTTCTCGTGGGTGACCACCATAATGGTGGTGCCCATCTCGTTTATCTTCTCAAAAAGAAGCATAAGCTCAAGGCTGCGTACAGGGTCAAGGTTGCCGGTAGGCTCGTCGGCCACTATCATGCGGGGGTTGTTGACCAGTGCGCGGGCAATGGCCACACGCTGCTGCTCACCGCCGGAAAGCTCGGTAGGCAGGCGCTTTTCGCGGCCCTCAAGGCCGACCAGCTCCAGAACGTAGGGTACGCGCTTTCTGATAGCGCGGGCGGATGCGCCCACAACACGCATTGCGAAAGCCACATTGTCATACACCGTCATATTCTCGATAAGGCGGTAGTCCTGGAAGATAACGCCGAGAGTACGGCGCACCTTGGGGAGCTTGGAGCGCTTTATATTGGTAATGTCAAAGTCATTGACGATGACCTGACCGGAGGTGGCGCGCACCTCACCGGTGATAAGCTTCATTATAGTGGTTTTGCCGGAACCGGAAGGGCCAACAAGAAAGACGAACTCGCCCTCATTAATCGTAAGGTCAACCCCGTCAAGAGCGAGAGTATTGCTGCTCTCGTAGACCTTGGTCACATTCCTCATTAGAACCATATCTTTATCTGTCCTCCAGAAATATCAATAAAGATGTTTTATTTTATCATCAAAAGCTTTAATTTTCCTTAAAACTTGGAGCCGTTGAGAGAGTCAAGATACATCTTGACCATCATCGCCACCTTGAACACAATGGCATGGTCAAACTCTCTCAGGTCAAGGCCGGTGATCTTCTTGATCTTCTCAAGACGGTACACCAGAGTGTTGCGGTGAACATAGAGCTTGCGGGAGGTCTCGGAGACGTTGAGGTTATTTTCAAAAAAGCGGTTGATGGTGTCCAGTGTGTCCTCATCGAGAGTGTCGATGGGGCTTTTCTTGAAGACCTCATTGAGGAACATCTCGCAGAGAGTGGTGGGCAGCTGGTAGATTATACGGCCCAGGCCCAGAGTTTCATAGTTGATGATGGTCTTTTCGCTTTCAAACACGCGGCCTACCTCAATGGCAGCCTGAGCTTCCTTATATCTGTCGGACAGCTCACGCAGGTGGCGGGCATTGGTGCTGATGCCTATGACGGTCTTGATGCCCAGCTCCTCGTGCAGAAGCTTCTCTATCTCACAGGCAGTCTTGTATATCTCGTCAGAGCAGTTGAAATTGGGCAGAGTCTTGACGATGACAACATCGGTCTCATTGATGTTGAGGACAAAGTCCTTCTGTCTGTCGGGGAAAAGGCGCTGGATAAGCTCCACCGCAGCAACATCGGAATTTTCCAACTGGCGCACAAGAAAGACGCAGCGGGGTTCATCAGTGACAAAGTGCAGTTCCTTGGCACGCACGTAGACATCACCGGGAAGAATATTGTCGGAAATGATATTCTTCACAAAGGCAGCCTTGTTGTGCTTTTCCTCATAATTGCTCTTGGCCTCGTTGAAGGCCACAGCAGACACAGCACAGATAGTTTTCGTCAGAGGATCGGTGCCCTCGGCAAAGGCGGCAAAATCGAGCTTGGTGCTGTCGGAAGAGAGGGGGCAGTAAACCCTGTTCTCGGTAATGACTGCGCTGTTCTCCCCGTCAAAATCGTAAAGGTGAAAATCATCGAGCCGGGAGCCGATAATGGCAAGCTCGTTGCTGGCTACTACAAAGCCCTGTTCGTCTACGACGCCAATGGTGCGATCCACCGCGTCCTTCATCTGAATGATCACATTCTGGAACAATTTACTGGACATAAACCTTTCCTCCCATGCCTGCGGCAACTAATCCAAAGAGTTATAGTAAAAATAGACCATAAATCCGCATTTCTCTTTTTACATAATAACTCTTTTTTATGTGATTTTCAATAGAAACTTACATAATTTTTTGTGAATTTTTTTCACATTATGTCTCTTCCGTCGAAAAAGGCCTGAGATTTAAAGTGTTTTTTCGTTAAGTTGCAATATACACCAGCTGTATTTCTGTTTGGTCAAGTTCACGAAAACCGCCCGCGCCCAAGCTCTCATCCAGCTTCAGAGCGCCTATGGACAGGCGGCGCAGCTCAATTACGGGCGCACCACGGGAAGCCAGCATCCTACGCACCTGATGATACTTCCCTTCCATGACTGTGACGAGACACTCATTCTCCCCCGTCAGCTCCAGCTTTGCGGGGAGGCACCGCGTTCCGTCCTTGAGGACGATACCCTCGGCAAAGGCGGCAATGTCAGCATCATCCAGTTTTCCGTCCACCCTGGCATAATATAGTTTTTGCACTCCCGATTTTGGCGAAATCACCCGATGGGCAAAGTCTCCGTCATCGGTGAGCAGCAAAAGGCCGCTGGTGTCCTTGTCCAGCCTTCCCACCGGGAACAGCCCCATACGGCGCATCTCCGGCGTCACAAGGCTCAGAACCGTTTCCTGCTTCTTATCCTCCGTGACCGAGAGAATTCCGGCAGGCTTGTCCATCATGTAATAGTGATAGCGGGTGTAGTTGAGCGCTCTGCCGTCCAGTGTAACAGCGCTCTTCTCCGCATCCAGCTTCATCTCCGGCTGAGTAACTGCCGCGCCGTTGATGCAGACGCGCCCGCTCTTTATTATCTGCTTCAGCTCCTTGCGGGTGGCTATGCCCATGTCGGCAAGGAATTTGTCCAGTCTCATCTGTGCCATGTGCTCACTCCAAATAATTTGTCCCGCTTATTATAGCATACCGGGGCAACGCTTTGAATAGCTTTATTGTACAAAGCCAAAGGAGTTGTGCCTATGCAAAAAGTTGCCGAATTCACCAGAAAAAGGGCCTTGAGCATTGTTTTCTTTGCCTCACTTTTCTTTTTTCTGCTTATTCTGGGCAGATGGCTTATAGCCTACAAAAACGAAAGCACCGGCCTTTCGACGTTGGAAGGTCGGCAAATGTTCCTTTCTGAGCTGGGCTGGGAAATTGACCCGACCAGCGAGGAGGCAAAAACCATCGTCATCCCCGATGCCCTTGACCCGGTGCTGACCGAGTACAACACTCTGCAAATCGCTCAGGGCTACGATCTGACAAAGCACTTGGGAGACGAATGCTGCCAGTATACCTATCTGCTTACAAATTACGATGGCGCGGGGGATGAACAGGTTTACATCTGCATCTATGTGAAGGGTCAGAAGGTCATCGCCGGGGACATACATACGAACTCAATGAACGGCTTCATTCATGGGATAAAAACCGTGCCTAAGGTGTGAAAAAAGCAAAGGGATAGTCCTAAATCGAGCTATCCCTTACTTGCATTATTCAGTTTTACTCATTTGTGCTGTCCGCACAATCTGGGGCAGTACAAACAAATATCTCTCAGGTGGCTTTATACTTTATTTTCTCTTTGGTTCTTACTGTTGAGTGGGTACTTGTATGGTGCCGATAAGGTCGGATATGGTCTCAAAGAAGCTTGCTATGGACGTGACTACCTTCTTCACGGTATCTACAAAGCCCACTATCTGGGTTTTGGCATTGGAGACCTTGGTGAGGGTATCCTGTACGCCCTCCACGCGCTGCTTGAGAGAGTCAGAGTCCAGCCCCTCAAGAGAGCGGCAGAGACTTATAAGCTGGCTGTACTGAGTGTCGGTCAGGCGCACATTATAACGTCCCGCTATGGCCTCGATCTGGGCGCGTATCTCTTCATCGCTCATGTTGCGGGTATAGTCCAGCATCATTTTAAGCTCAGAGACGATGGAAGTGGAGTCCATCTGGCCTATTTCCTGAGCCAGCTCGCCGGTGATGGTCAGCTCCTGAGTACTGACAAGCTTCGCAACGCTGTCCAGCTTCTGGCCGGTCAAGTCCTCGTAGGCCTTGTATACGCCGGTAAGCCCCGCCGTACCGCTGACAGGGACGGGAGCTGCAACTATGATACGGGCGTCAGTGACACCGGCAGTGGCAAGGGCGCTGATATACATCTGAGGGGTGCACCATGTGATATTGCTGGTGGTCACATCCATGCCGGAGCCTGCGGGCAGCAGCTCCACATACACGCAGGAAATGGAGAGCGTGCCGATTATGGATTCATCCACAAGCCC
This sequence comes from Oscillospiraceae bacterium, assembly GCA_017465025.1. Lineage (GTDB taxonomy): Bacteria > Bacillota > Clostridia > Oscillospirales > Oscillospiraceae > Limivicinus. The sequence continues at coordinate 12,955 of JAFTXM010000095.1, read as the reverse complement.
CTCAAGATACATACGCTCCTCCGCATTTGTGACATACAGCTCTATGGCACTGCCTCTGGGCACGCCAAAGGCCTGATAGACCTGCGCTATCTGGGTCTGGTCCAGATTTGCACCGATAACCGCACGACTCTGCATATTTACGGCAAAGGCCGAGGCCGACAGCCCAAGAAACAGCGCCGCAGTCAAAAGCAGGGATATAAATTTCTTAAACCTTATATTAGTCATAAATTTGTTGTCCTTTCGTACTCTGCCGCATTTGACGCTTCTGCCGGGGACATTGTTCCAAATCAGATGCGGTAAAGTATGGGTTTATCCGATTAAGAGATTAACATAATATCACCAAGAAATAAAGAGTTTTTTCTTCACCGCTCCGTCAGGCCTGAATTCTGTCGTCATTTTGTTCAAGGCGCAGCAATTTTACTATGTCCATTTAAAGTGTAATGGTGCAAATCGACAAACTTTATTTTTTCTGTTGACTTCACTGGTTAAAAGTGCTAAAGTCAGCTCATCCAAGCAGGAGGAACGTAAGATGTTCAGACACTTTTTTGCAGCTGCATATTACTATTATTATTACTTTTTCAAAGAGAGTAATAAGGGTTTGTGCTGCAATTAGAGCGATTTGTTCTTTTATTTTTCTTGAGCTGCACAGACCGGCTGTGCGGCTTTTTTGTTTGGTCAAAACATTTTACAGAAAAATCAAGGAGAGAACAAAAATGAAGAAGATCACAAGTATCATATGCGCTCTGGCGCTCATCTTTGCGATGTGCGGTGCTTCCGCTTTTGCCGCCCCCGCCGACCAGTACGTTGTCGGTATCTGCCAGCTGGTGCAGCATCCCGCTCTTGATGCCGCTACCGAAGGCTTCAAGACCGCTCTCACCGACAAGCTGGGCGACAGTGTTGTATTCCAGGAGCAGAACGCCTCCGGTGACAGCGCCACCTGCAGCATTATTTGCAGCCAGTTCGTAGGCGATGAGGTTGACCTTATCCTCGCAAACGCCACTCCCGCCATGCTTGCCGCCGCCTCTGCCACCAATGAGATACCCATTCTGGGCACCTCCATCACCGACTACGGCTCAGCCCTGGCAATTGACGAATGGACCGGCGTGACCGGCACCAACATCTCCGGCACTTCCGACCTTGCTCCTCTGGACGGTCAGGCCGCAATGCTCAATGAAATTTTCCCCGACGCCAAGAACGTGGGTATTCTCTACTGCTCCAGTGAACCCAACTCCAAGTTCCAGGCCGACACCATCACCCCCATGCTTGAAGAGCTGGGCTACACCGTGTCTACCTACACCTTTGCTGACTCCAATGACGTTGCCGCCGTCACTCAGACCGCCTGCGACGAGTGTGATGTAATCTACATCCCCACCGACAACACCGCCGCCAGCTGCACTGAAGCCATCAACAACGTAGCTTTGGTTGCCGGCGTTCCCATCATTGCCGGTGAGGAAGGCATCTGCGGCGGCTGCGGCGTGGCCACCCTGAGCATCTCCTACTTCGATCTGGGTTACGCTACCGGCGAGATGGCAGCCGAAATTCTCGTTGACGGCGCTGATGTTTCCGCCATGGAGATCCGCTACGCTCCCACCTTCACCAAGAAGTACAATGCAGCAAACTGCGAGACCCTCGGCATTGAGATCCCCGAAGATTACGTTGCGATAGGAGAATAAAGCTTTGACTGTTACAGCTTACCTCGCCTCCCTGAATATACTGAGGCTGTTCAAAAATATGCCCGGCGGCATTGCGCAGGGTATAATATGGGGACTTATGGCCCTCGGAATTTATATCACCTTCAGGCTGCTGGATGTGGCTGACCTTACGGTTGACGGCTCGTTTACAACGGGCGGCGCTGTGGCTGTAATGCTCATTCTTTCCGGTCAGAACGTCTGGGTGGCCATGCTGGCGGCTCTGCTCGCCGGAATCGCCGCCGGTCTTGTGACAGGACTTCTGCACACCAAGCTTGGCATACCCGTCATTCTTTCCGGTATTCTCACTCAGTTTTCCCTCTATTCCATTAACCTGCGTATCATGGGTATGGCCGCCAACAAGGCCGTCAGCGTGGACAAGTTCGACCTCATCCTCTCTTCCCGCCATGTACCCTCCGCCATACTCAAGGGCGCACTTATCGCCCTCGGCCTTATCTGCTTTTTCTACTGGTACTTCGGCACAGAGCAGGGCTGCTCCATCCGCGCTACCGGCTCCAACCCCAATATGAGCCGCGCACAGGGCATCAATGTGGACTCCATGAAGGTGCTGGGTCTTGCCATTTCCAACGGCATCGTGGCTGTTGCAGGCGGCCTTATGGCCCAGTATCAGGGCTTTGCAGACATAAACATGGGCCGCGGCGCTATAGTTATCGGACTGGCAGCGGTCATCATAGGCGAAGTTCTGGGCCGCGCCATTCTGGGCAAAAAGCTTAACTTCTTCGGCACAATGAGCTTTACCGTGCTGGGCGGTGCGGTGTACTATCTGGTAGTCATCGTGGTGCTTTGGCTCAAGTTCAACTCCAACGACCTTAAGCTCTTTACCGCTTTGATCGTTGCGCTGTTTCTGGCTGTACCCTATCTGAAGGAGCAGTCGAGAAGCTCGTTCAGGGCGCTGAAGCGCAGGGAGGGCAGCAAAAATGCTTGAACTTATCAATGTCAGAAAAACTTTCAATCCCGGCACCGTTAATGAGAAAAAGGCCTTGCAGGGGCTTGATATCAAGCTCAATGAGGGCGATTTCGTCACTGTCATCGGCGGCAACGGCGCAGGCAAATCCACTATGCTCAATGCCGTGGCCGGTGTATGGCCCGTGGATGAGGGCAGAATAATCCTCGACGGTCAGGATATCACCGCCCTGCCCGAGCATAAGAGAGCCGCACTCATAGGCCGCGTTTTTCAGGATCCCATGATGGGCACCGCGCCCAATATGTGGATGGAGGAAAACCTTGCGCTGGCATTGCGCCGGGGCAGCAGACGCGGGCTTCGCTGGGGCATAAGCAACGCAGAGCGCGAAATGTTCGTGGAGAGGCTCAAAACCCTTGAGCTGGGCCTTTAGGACCGCATGACCGTGAAGGTGGGTCTGCTCTCCGGCGGACAGAGACAGGCGCTGACGCTGCTGATGGCCTCGCTGAGAAAGCCGAAGCTGCTGCTTCTGGACGAGCACACCGCCGCTCTCGACCCCGCCACCGCCGCAAAGGTACTGGAGATTTCCGACCAGATTGTCAAGGAAAATAATCTGACCACCCTGATGATAACCCACAATATGTCCGACGCTATCAAGCACGGCAACAGACTTATCATGATGAACGAAGGGCGGATAATCTTCGACGTATCCGGCGAAGAGAAGAAAAATCTGACCAAGCATCAGCTTATGGAGCTTTTTGCCCACCACAGCGGCACAAGTCTTGAAAGCGATCAGGTGCTTTTGAGCAAATAATTTTCAAGGACGAAGCTTTGCGGCTTCGTCCTTTTTTGCGGTCGGCTCCCCCATGAGCAGCGCAAAAGCTCAATATTTACAGCATTGGGCGATTGTGATATATTGGGTACAGAAAAAATAACAAAGTAAAGGTGAGGAGCAGGCTATGATTTATAAAAAATTCAAAGAGCTATCCCTATCATCTCTGGGCCTTGGCACAATGCGTCTTCCTGTTGCAGAGGACGGCAGCATAGATCAGGCAAGCCTTGACGAAATGGTGGACTACGCCATTGCCAACGGCGTAAATTATTTTGACACTGCTGTTCCCTATCACAGCGGCACTTCCGAAATTGCCATAGGCAAGTCGCTTAGCCGCTACCCCAGAGAAAGCTGGTATCTGGCGGATAAATACCCCGGCCATCAGATCGCAAGCCACTATGATCCCGCTGCCACCTTTGAAGAGCAGCTTGAAAAGTGCGGCGTTGAGTATTTTGACTTTTATCTTCTTCACAATGTCAACGAAAACTCCGTTGGTACCTATATGAATAAAGAGCTTGGCATCATTGATTATTTCATTGAGCAGCGCAAAGCCGGACGGATAAAGCATCTGGGCTTTTCCTGCCACTCAAGGGCCGAGGGACTTAAGGAATTTCTTGACTACTGCGGGGATGAGATGGAGTTTTGCCAGATTCAGCTGAACTATCTGGACTGGACCCTTCAGAACGCCAAGGCCAAATATGAGCTTTTATGCGAAAGGAACATCCCGGTATGGGTCATGGAGCCTTTAAGAGGCGGAAAGCTGTCCAGAATGCCTGAGGAATTTGACTCAAGGTTCAGGGCGCTGCGTCCGGACGAGAGCATAAGCGCCTGGGGCTTCCGCTTCCTCCAGGGCCTTGAAAATGTCACCGTGGTGCTCAGCGGTATGTCCGACCTTGAGCAGATGGTGGATAATGTAAAGACCTTCAGCGAGCACAAGCCTTTTAACGGCGAGGAGACCGAGCTTGCCTTTGCCGCCGCAGAAAAGCTCAAGGCCGCTATCCCCTGCACCGCCTGCCGCTACTGCTGCGACGGCTGCCCCGCGGGCTTGGATATCCCAACGCTTATCTCCCTGTACATGGACGCAGTATTTTACCCCAGCGTCAATGTCTCCATGCAGTACGATGCTATGGATGCCGACAAGGTGTACTCCGCCTGCATCGGCTGCGGACAGTGCTCCGCCATTTGCCCTCAGGGCATTGACGTGCCCTCTGTGATGCAGGAGGCGGACAAGTTCTTGTCCGGGCTGCCCAGATGGGCGGATATCTGCCGTGAGCGCGAGGAAGCGGCAAAAAGAGAAAAGACCGCCAGGGCCTAAGGAGTTTACATAATGTCACCAGCTACAAATCAGATAATAGTTATATTCTTTGCCATCGCCACAGGCTTTGTGTGCCGTAAGCTGAAAGTAATGAACGAGGACACCGCCTCTGCAATGTCCAACGTGGTGGTCAAGGTCATTCTCCCCTTCTATCTTTTCAGCGCCATTGTCAGCTCCGATGCCGGCGTTAACAACCGGCAGATGTTTACCGCCATCTGGCTTTCCCTGGCCTTTTTCGCTCTCTGCGGCCTTGTGGCTGTGATAACGGTCAGGCTGCTGAAAGCGCCCAAAGATGATGCCGGCGTTTATATGTTCGAGATACTTTGCAGCAATGCCACCTACATGGGAATCCCCGTGTGCGCCGCCGCCCTTGGCGCAAGCGCGGAGTTTTATGCCTCGGTAATGTGCATCGTCTATAATCTGGTGTGCTTCTCTCTGGGAGTGTTCCTGCTCTGCGGAAAAGCATCGTTCAGGAAGATATTCAATCCGCCTTTTGTGGCAGGTGCAATCGCAACGGTGCTGTACGCGCTGAAAGTACCTGTACCTCAGGTCATCACAAACGCCACCGCCTTCATCGGACAGGCCACATCCCCCTGTGCTATGCTGGTGATAGGCTCTGTTCTGGGCAGCGTACCGCTGAAGGATATGTTTACCGAGTGGCGCGCCATCCCCTATATTATCATACGCCTCTTCGGACTTGCGGCGGTCGTATATCTGCTGACGGGGCTGCTGAACGTGGATGAGACTATCCGCGGTATGCTGGTGCTGATAGCCGCTATGCCCGCCGCCACCAATTCCACCATGCTCTGCACTATCTACGGCGGCAACCGGGCTTTATCCGCAAAGCTCATCTTCCTGTCCACTGCGCTGTCTGCCGTGAGTATACCTATGTGGACAAGCTTCCTTGTTTGATTATGTAAACCGTAATATGTATATCTAATTATGTAAAACACCCATATTCCGCCTCAGGATATGGGTGTTTTAATATTCTCAAAGGAACTGGCGGATATCCACTGCCAGTTTTTCTTCCATTGCAATCAACTTTTTGGCGATGTCCTTGGCCTTTTCCTCGGCAGCCTTGTACTGGTTGAGATACATACTCAGGGATTTTACGCCCATGTTGCAGCCGTCGGTCATGAGGCAGGCAACAGTCTTATCCGAGTCGTCCATGCCAAGCTTCATATTGGTCTTGATCCACGACATTCCCTTTGCAATGGGGTTGGGGCTTTTCCCTTCGTCACAGAAGCGATGCAGCTCGTTTGCTATCTCGCTTGAAAGCTGCTTATGCTCTTTGCAGCTGTCGGTGAGGATCTGTTTGAAAAGCTCGCTTTGCACATCGTCAATGACCTGTTCTATGGAGTCTATGCCCATTTTTACGCCCGCATCACATTCCCGCAGAAGTCTTATGGTGTCCTGTTCTATCATAATAAAAACCATCTCCTTATAAAGATGGTTTTATTATGTGCAGAATATTCAAATTTACTTATATGCTACGGTATAAACGCCGAATTGCTCAAGGGTGAAGCCTTCTTCCGCCAGCACGCCCATATCCACCCCGGTGCGAAGCACATAAGCGCCGGTGGGGTCGGGCATATGGGGATTGTACCACAGGCTGAAGCGCCCGAATTCCACCGCCACAAGGTAGGGCGAGGGGTAGAAAAGATAGTCTACCTCCTCACGGAACTGCTCCACAGGGTACTCGGTGTAAAAAAGGATTTTGGGATAATAGGTGCCCGGCTCAAAGTAGACCCTGTCGCCTTTTTCCATGGCAAGCTCCAGCGCCTCCTCCATGCCGTAGTCAAAATGGGGATTGCACTCATCATTATACTCGGTGAAATAATAATGCTCAAATCCGGCAAAGAGCACAAGGTATATGCCTATAACCGCGGTCAGCACATGGCGGAAGGTCAGCGAGCAGGCAAAATATATGCCCAGCGCAATGAGGATAACAATGGGGATAAAGAGAATATTGACCTTATTTACGTTTATCTTCACCAGAATGAGCTGAGGCAGGGCGATAAGAAGCTGAATGAGCACGAAAACTTCAGGGCAGAAGCGCTTTTCACGGATGCATTTTACTATGCGTACTATACAGTAGCAAAGGCCGAAGATGGCAAAGGGCGCAGAGATAAAATAGAAAAGGCCGAATTTTGAAGGGCTGTTCCATATCCAGCCGTCACTTTGTTCAACAAAGATATCCTTAATAAGCTCAAGCTTTCTGGCTTTTTCCTCAAAACTTATCTCGCTTGTGCGCATATAGAGGATTTTGGGAATTGACATGAAGGGAAGAATTATCTCCTCCATGTAGCCGTTATTTATAGCGAGAAACAGCAGCAGCGGCGTTGCCAGAGCAGCCAGAACCACGCCGGATAGCACAAGATACCTGTCAAAGCGTATCTTCCCGCAGGCTATGGCATAGATAAGCTGGAAAAGGATGATAAAGGGAATATAAATCCAGTAGGTTGCGTAGGCATAGAGAGAAAGGCCGTACATCAAAGCCGACAGCGGGAGAAATTCAGGCTTTTCAAGGCCCTTCACAAAAAAGTACAGGCCAAAGAGGAGAAAGCCCGGCGCCATATTGGACTCAAGCCCCCAGCGGGACATGAGGATATGCCAGGGGCAGATGGCCAGCATCAGCATGGCGATAAGCCCGGCCTTTTCGTTCACAAGGCGGCGCACAAGAAGATAGACCACCCAGATGCTCAGTATGGCAACTATGAGCTGGGGCATACGGATAGCCCAGACCTCAAGGCCGAAAAGGGCAATAAATGGCATCATGAGATAGCTTTCAAGGGCGTTCATACCGCTGCCCCATGCGGTGAGGTACACGGGATTATGGTAGCCCGCCGTGTCCACCCCGTATTTCAAAAGCGACCAGGCCTCGTAAGCGGCAAATGCCTCGTCCTGATTTATCCCGGCAGGGATGCTGCCGAACTGAAAGGCCCGTGCAAAAATGCCCAGCGCCAGAATGAGCCAGAAGCACAGCCGTCCATATTTTAATTTTTCCTTTGAATTTTGAAGTTTATCCATGCGCTCCTCCGTTGGAAATCTGCCGTAAAGCTTATTATATCCCAAGAGTGGCTTATTTGCAAGTAACGCACAATTCATTTGCCTTTTCAGGCTTATTATGCTAATATGCAGGGAGCAAAAACCTTTTGGAGGAAAAATCATGAACAGACAAGAAGCTGTTAATCAATATAATAATGCTTACAAGCTTGGGCAGAAGTACTATAAAAACGCCATAAACCGCGGCGAGCACCCCTTCCCGCCGGTGCTGGACGATATTCTGGATGAATCCACTGTTTCCGGCCGTGTGAAGCTGGGCATAGTGAACGTGCCGTCCGAGCTTATCATAGGCGTAAAGAGCGCGGGCCGCGTTTCCGCACTGGCTGCAAACTTCATGCCCATTCTGGACGAGGACAGCGAATTTGCGACAAAGTGGATAAGCCTTTGTGACGCTCATCTCAGCGACGAGGGCATACGCGACCCGATAGTGTGCTTTGAATACATGGGCCGCTTTTATGTGCAGGAGGGCAACAAGCGGGCAAGCGTTCTGAAAAGCTACGGCGCGGCCACCATTCCCGCAGTGGTCACAAGAATAGTTCCGGAATACTCCAAAGACCACGATGTACAGGTTTATTATGAGTTTATGAGCTTTTACCAGCTGGCAGGACTGTACCGGGTGCAGTTTCGGCACAGGGGGCAGTACGCCAAGCTCCACGCCGCACTGGGCTTTGAGCCGGGTCATGTGTGGACAGAGGATGAGCGCAGAAGCTTCTCCGCCGGCCTGTCCCATTTCAGCACAGCCTTTGAAAAGGTCAACAGCGAAAAGCTGGACATTCTGCCCTGCGAAGCGCTTCTTTCCATGCTTGAGCTTTTCAGCTTTCAGGAGATCAAGGATCAGAGCGTCGCGGAGCTTACAAAAAACCTCTCCGGCATGTGGGCCGATGTAAAGACGCAGCTTGAAAAGCTGCCCCTTGAGCTGAGTACTGACCCTGAGCAGCTGGAGCAGAGTCTGATGACAAAGCTTTTCGGTGTGGGCAAACTGGAACACTGTTCCGTGGCCTTCATATACGCCTTTGACCCGGCTACCAGCGCATGGACCCGCGCCCACGAACTGGGCAGGGAAAATCTCGAAAATCGGCTTGGAAAACGCGTGGATATAAGGGTATACAACGCCTTTGACAAGGACTATATTTCCGCAATGGAGAAGGCCGTGGCAGAGGGCGCAGAGCTTATCTTCGCCACAACGCCCCCTATGATGGACGCCTGCCGCCGCATAGCGGCAGAGCACCCTGAAGTAAAGCTTTTCAACTGCGCGCTGTACCGCCATTATGCAGGTGTCCGCACCTACTACAGCCGCATTTACGAAGCCAAGTTCATAACCGGCGCTATTGCTGGCGCTATGGCAGACAGCGACGTGGTGGGCTATGTGGCAAACTACCCCATTTACGGTGTTCCCGCCAGCATCAACGCCTTTGCTCTGGGTGTGCGCATGACAAATCCACGGGCAAGGGTCAAGCTTCTCTGGTCCTGCACGGAAGGCGACCCCCTGCTGGAATTTGTGGGCGAAGGAATAACCGTTATCTCAAACCGGGATGCCGCAAATCCGATTTATTCCCACAGAGCCTATGAGTGGGGCACATACAAGCTTCTGGATGACGGCAGTATGCAGCCTCTGGCTGTGCCATACTGGGATTGGGGCACTTTCTATGAAAGGGTCGTGCTGGCGCACATGAACGGTGCCCTCGGCAATGTACACAGTGACAGAGCCATAAACTACTGGTGGGGCATGGGCAGCGGTGTTATAAACGTACAGCTGAGCCCCGATCTGCCCAGCGGCGTGAGAGCGCTGGCCGAAATACTCAAAGCCGGAATCATAAAGGGTGAGATTTCCCCCTTCAAGACCCCGGTGTACGACCAGAACGGTATTCTTCGTTTCAGCGGAGAAACCGAACCCAACGCAGAAGAGCTGATGGAGATGGACTGGTTCTGCGACAATGTGGACGGCTCTCTCCCCGGCTTTGACCAGCTTCTCCCCCACTCTGTGGACATGGTGAAGCTCCTTGGCATCATCCCTTTGGATGAAACAACAGAAAGAGAGGAAAGCAAGGCGTGAAAATACTCGTGGTAGCAGACGAAGAGAGCACTTATCTTTGGGATCATTACAGGCCCGGTATGCTCAAGGACTACAGCATGATTCTTTCCGCAGGTGATCTCAAGGCCAGCTACCTGAGTTTCCTTGTTACTATGGCTAATCGCCCGCTTTTGTATGTACACGGCAATCACGACGCAAGCTATGCCTACCGTCCGCCGGAGGGCTGCGAGTGTATTGACGGCAAACTGGTGGTTATAAACGGCGTTCGTATTCTGGGGCTTGGCGGCTGCATGAGGTACAATCTGGGCGCACATCAGTATACAGAAAAGGAAATGCGCCGGCGTATACGTAAGCTGAGATTTAAATTATTCAGAGCCGGCGGCGTGGACATAGTTGTGAGCCACGCACCTGTTCAGGGCTACGGCGATCAGGACGACCCTGCGCACAGAGGCTTTGAGTGCTTTTTGAAGCTGATTGAAAAATACAAGCCCAAGTACTGGGTATACGGGCACGTGCACAAAAGCTACGGCAGCAACAAATTCCAGCGTATCATTCAATGCGGTGACACCCAAATTATAAATGCCTCCGGCAGATACGAATTGGAGATATAAAAAAACCTGAGTTTAAAACTCAGGTTTTTTTGTTCACTTTACAAGGCCGAACTTTGCATAGGCGGCGGGCATTTCATCCTCTCTCAGTTCCTTTACAGTAACTTCGCCGTCCTTAAATTCCTTGTACACATTACCGTCCAGCGTGATGCGGCCTGTGGCAGTTTTGAGGGAGAACATCTCCGCATGGATGAAGGGAGAGTCGGGGTGCTTCTCGCAGTAGCAGCTGAGGGCAACATAGTCCTGGGGCAGCTGGGGTTCCTCCGTGAAGGAATAGAACTGCCGCCACTGGCCCTTATAATAGTCCATCAGTACCCAGCCGAGAAATTCGTCCTTATCAAAGCGGTAGCACTCGTCAAATTGGGGCTGCTCAAGGCCCTCAACAAGTTTGAGAGGATAGCGGGGGCAGACCTCACCAATGCCCACATCCGCGCAGTACACGCCGTCTGTGGCTTCAACCCTAAGCACCCTGTGGCGGCGCATGGGGATGGAGCTTTCGCCGCGGAGGTAGCGGGAGGCATACTCCGTGACCTTGTAGCCCAGTTCCCTCAAAAGCCATGCAAAAAGGCCGTTGAGTTCAAAGCAGTAGCCGCCCTTTCCTTCCTCCACCACTTTCTGATAGAGCCCCTCGTCATCCAGTCTGAGGGGGATGCCGCGGATAATGTCCAGATTTTCGTAAGGCACGGTAGTGCAGTGGGCAAAGTGGAGCTTTTTGAGAAGCTGGCCGTCGGGGACTATAGTCTCAGGCATTTCAAGGCCGATGCGCTTAAAATACTTTTCTACTTTCATTTTCTCCATGGTGCAGATATCTCCTCCAGAAGTTCCATAACGGTCAGAAGCTGCTCACGGCTCACATAGGGCGTGGGCTTGTTTTCGCGGACGCACTCAAGAAAATGCTTGAGCTCATTGTAGTACCAGCCGCAGGGAGGTACGTTGATGCCGGTGGACACCATCACATCGTCAGTACAGTCATAGACCTTGGGCTCGGAACCGAACTGATAGGCGGTGAGAGTATTGCCGTCATTTATCATCATGCCGTTTTCAAAGTAGACACGCCAGCGGGCAGTCCATGGAATATCGGCATTGAACCATGCGGCCTCGCCGCCCACGTGGAGCCTGCCATAGTCGTACTGGGCGCGGAATTGCTCCGGATAGCTCTTGCCGTCACCCTGACAGGAGCTGATGCTGAACTTTTCAGGCTTGCCGAAAAGGGAGACGATCACGTCAAGATCATGGATATGCAGGTCATAGGGCAGAAGACCGGACTTGTTCACATCAAAGAGCCAGCCGTCCATAGCCCACTGGGGGCAGGCGGAAAGGCGCTCAAAGTAGGCATCCAGAGGCTTGCCGAAGCACTCTGTTCTGACTGCCTCACGCAGATACTCCACTTCCTTGGTGTACTGCAAAACCTGAGCTATATAAAGCTGTACGCCCTGCTTTTCAGCCTCGTCGAGCATTTCCTCGGCATCCTTATAGGAAAGGGCGATAGGCTTTTCACAGATTGTGTGCTTTTTGAGCTTAAGGCTTTCCATGACCAGATCATGGTGAGTATAGGTAGGAGTGCAGACATCCACGATGTCTATATCGCAGTTTTCCACCATGGCGCTAATGCTTTCAAAGCAGGGCACACCCCATTTTTCGGCAGTGTCCTTTGCACGCTTGGATGAACCCACCACAGCCGCCACACGGCAGCCATCTATTTCCTGAAAGTTGGCAAAGTGGACGGCGCCCATGCCGCCAACGCCAACCAGACCGATTTTAAGTTCCTTCATGACTGCTCCTTAAAACTCAAAGCCCTGTGCACGCAGATACTCAGCAGAGTCAACGACGGCCTTGTTTATCTCGTCCAGGTCCTTGGGGCCAGCCTGGGTAAACTCTATCTCAATGGAGAAGGGGCTGAGATTATCCTTCTCGTCCAGCATGGCAAAAATCTCAGGAAACTGGACATAGCCCTTACCCAGTGCAGGGAAGTCCCACTCCTGACGGCCGCCGGCCTTTTCCTTGAGATGCACGTAACCAACCTTGTCAATGCAGGCGGCAAAGTCATCGGGCACGTTCACATCGCCGTAGAAGATGGCGTTGGCGGTGTCATAGTTGACCATGACCCGCTCGGAGCCTACAAGCTCCGCTATTTCCTTGAGGATGACGCCTGTGCCGTGATCGCCGTGGACCTCAAGAACCAGCTTCATATCATACTTTTCAAGGTAAGGCACCAGATCCTTGATATGCTCTGCCACGACCTCGTTGGAGGCAACGGCCTTGTCCTCAAGGTGTGCCTCGCCGATGGAAGAGACGATATAGTCACAGCCGAAGAAGTGGGCCATACGGATGTTCTTAACGAAATCGCCGATGCGCTGGGTGTCCATGAGATTGGTGTGGCCGCTCATGGCAAAGGGGATAAGTCCGGCCTCATCCAGCATGTCCTTGACCTCAAGAAGTCTTTCAAAGCTCTGGTTGGGAAAAACATGCTCGGTCCAGCCCTTGGTGGCGGT
>JAFTXM010000094.1 GCA_017465025.1 Oscillospiraceae bacterium | reverse complement strand
GAGGGCATATTGTAGTGGTGCATGAAGCGCTTTTCTTCCTCTTCCCAGATGGTGTCCAGCTTCTGAGCCTCGCTCATGGGAGCGAGAGTGGTGATGGAGAGAACCTGGGTCTGGCCGCGGGTAAAGAGACCGGAGCCGTGGACCTGGGGAATAAGGCCAACCTCTGCGCCAAGGGGACGGATCTCGTTCATGGCACGACCGTCAACGCGCTTGCCGGCCAGCAGCCACTTCTTGACGACCTTCTTCTGCAGCTTGTAGAGTATCTCGTCCATGTACTGCATGATGTCGGGGTGCTCTTCCTGGTACTTTTCCTCAACTGCGCTGACCCAGTCATTGACACGGGCTTCGCGGACGTTCTTGTCGTCGGTGTCCATGCAGTATTCCATGCCTTCGAACTCGTTTTCGACCAGCTTCTCAAAAAGCTCGTTGTCGAATGCGGCCTGAACATACTCAAACTTGGGCTTGCCTATCTCGGCGACCATCTGGTCGATCATGTCCAGAACGGGCTGGAGATGCTCGTGAGCCTCGACGATACCCTTGAACATAACGTCATCGGGGACCTGATCCGCCTCAGACTCGATCATGACGATCTTCTTGTGGGTGGCGGCGATGGTGGTGGTCATGCGGTTGGTCTTGCGCTGCTCGGCGGTGGGGTTGAAGAGGAACTTCTCGCCGTCCCAGCCCAGCACGATACCGGCGATGGGGCCGTTGAAGGGCACATCGGAGATGGATACTGCGGCGGAAGCGCCGATCATTGCGGTGATCTCAGGGGAGCAGTCACGGTCAACGGACAGCACTTCGCAGGCGATGACAACGTCGTTTCTCAGGTCGGAGGGGAAGAGGGGGCGCATGGGGCGGTCGATCAGGCGGGAGGCCAACACTGCGGGCAGGCTGGGCTTGCCTTCACGGCGCATGAAGCTGCCGGGGATGCGGCCCACGGCGTAGAGCTTCTCGTTGAAGTCCACGGACAGGGGGAAGTAATCAATGCCGTCCTTGGGGCGGGCGGAGGCGGTGCAGGTGACGAGAACGGTGGTTTCGCCGTACTTCACCAGAACTGCGGCGTTGCACAGCTCTGCCATCTTGCCCACTTCCATGGAAAGGGGGCGGCCTTCATACATGATCTCAAACTTTCTGTAGTTGGGGAACTGCTTATTGGTGATTATCATGGGTTTTCTCCTTATATTCATGGCACAATGCCCTTTTCAGTACTTGGAAAAAGGTCCGCAGCCTTTCCGGGCGCTTTTCCAAATACTAAGCGGGGCGGTGCAGTTTTAACGAATGAGCGTAATAAATATGGAGAGACAATATTAAATTGTCTCTCCATAAAAAACCTTCATAGTCCTCAGAAAAACTGAAAAACGTAAAATTACTTACGGATGTTCAGCTTTGCAATGATAGCGCGGTAACGCTCAATGTCCTTCTTGGCAAGGTAGTCCAGCAGGCGGCGGCGCTTACCGACCATCTTGTACATGCCCAGACGGCTGTGGTCGTCGTTGGGGTGATTCTTCAGGTGAGCGGTCAGCTCACGGATGCGCTGGGTGAGAATGGCGATCTGGACTTCGGGAGAACCGGTGTCCTTCTCGTGGGTTGCGTTGTCGTTGATGACCTGAGTCTTGACTTCTTTGGTGATCATAGTAATGATACCCCTTTCTTACTTACTCTATACCCTGCGTCCAAGCCATGGGCGGAAAGGCAACCGCAGCGGCGGCATGACCCCATCGCTGAGAACGCGGGCGAACAGGACTATACTATCACCCAAAATCTCCCCTGTCAAGGGAAAATTGTGACCTTTGAAAGGGAAAAAGACTTTATCCTCTGTAGTAGCTTTTATCCACATTGCGCATCTCCATTTTGTGGATAATGGGCATGGGAATGAGAAGGGAAACATAGGTGATAAGCAGGGTCTTGCGATAGCACCTGTCAAAGCGGGAGGAAAGCAGCGTCTTCAGCGCCTTTCCCTTGTGGCCGTTTTTTATCATGCTGCGGATGAGGCGTATCTCGTGACGCTCTGTCAGAAGCTCTATACTGCGCCGTTTTTTCGTGTCTATCCGCTCATCTGAAAGAAGCGTAGCTTTTCTCGCCACAAAGGGGTCTGTCTCCGGGTTCACAGGGCGGCGGGTGGCCTCGCTGAGAACGCGGTTTCGCTGCACCGTGATGCGGGGGATGACCACAAAATTGTTGTAGGCGGCAGCCCTGTACCACATATCCTCATCCTCGGATATCTTCACACCCTCCACAAAATGACCCAGCTTGTCAAAAACGCTCCTTTTAAGGC
The DNA here is from genome assembly GCA_017465025.1 of Oscillospiraceae bacterium. Taxonomy (GTDB): domain Bacteria; phylum Bacillota; class Clostridia; order Oscillospirales; family Oscillospiraceae; genus Limivicinus. The sequence goes on along the minus strand of JAFTXM010000094.1, from coordinate 18,758 downwards.
AAATCGTACTTGTAAACTTGGACACAGCGGGTTTTCCGCTGATTTCATAGTCAAAATAATCTTCAATTACGAAGATATCCGCCGGCATCCCCTTGTCAAGCTTCTTTATCTGTCCGGTTAAAAGGCGGGTCTGGGATAAGGTGGAGAAAAATACTTCTTGGGGATATCTCTCTATAGCCTCGCTCAGTGCGGCAAGGTGTTCCGGCAGCCACTGGTCGTCAGAGTCCAGAAAGCACACATAGTCGCCCCGACTCTCAAGGATGCCGGTGTTGCGGGCAGCGGACACGCCGCCGTTTTCCCGCTCCACAAGGCGGACTCTGCCCTTTTGGTCTTTTCCGGCAAGGGCGCGGACAACGCTGCTTGTTCCGTCTTTGGAGCCATCGTTGACCACCACTATCTCAAAATCCTCAAAGCTCTGGGCCAAGACACTCTCCACGGATATATGAATATGCTTTTCGCCGTTATAGCAGGGGATGACTACTGAAAATCTCATGGCGGCCTCCGGGTTATTGTACCTAATATTTCCACACTGAGATGATATCATCATGCCTTGCACCCTGTCAAGAAATCGTGTTTTTCTTTACAGCAGAGGTCGGCTGTGCTATCATTTTTCAAGCTGTAAAATCGGAAAAAAGGGAGGAAATCTCAGTGCTCAGGAAAATACTTGCATTTGTTTTGGCCTTGAGTGTGCTCTGCTGCCTTGGCGGCGCGGCCTTTGCTCAGGAGAGCACAAGACACGATGAGCTGGCAGCCCTTGAGAAAAGGGCGGAAAGCGGAGAGGCCGAGGCCATGTGCGCTCTGGGCAGAGAAATTCAGCAAATGCAGAAGGCCTCCCAGGAAGATTATGACGAGGACTTTGTCAAAGCCTGGGAGTGGTTCAAAAAATCTGCTGAGCAGGAATTTCCCGACGCCTATAACTTGAAGGGATAAAATAATGGTAGGCACTTTCGTGTCTACCATTATTTTATCCCTTCACTCAATGCTTCGGGGCGTACCATGTTCTTTACTTGTTGTCCTTGAGCTTGGATGCGGCGCGAAGGCGCATGGCGTGGTCAAGGATGCTCTTTCTCAGGCGGAGGTTTTTGGGCGTGACCTCAAGTAGCTCATCGTCGGCCAGAAATTCAAGGCACTGCTCAAGGCTGAGGATGCGGGGCGGCACAAGGCGCAAGGCCTCGTCAGAGCCGGAGGCGCGGGTGTTGGTCAGGTGCTTTGTGCGGCAGACGTTGACGGAAACGTCCTCGTTCTTGGGGCAGACACCCACCACCATGCCGGCATAGACCTTGGTGCCGGGGGTGATGAACATGGCGCCGCGCTCCTGTGCGTTCCAGATACCGTAGGCCACGGCCTCGCCGGTCTCGTGGGCGATGAGGGAGCCGGAAGAACGGCGGCTTATCTCGCCCTTGAAGGGCTCATAGCGCTCAAAGACGCTGGCAAGGATGCCCTCGCCCTTGGTGTCGGTGAGAAATTCGTTGCGGTAGCCGAAAAGACCGCGGGAGGGCACAAGAAACTCAAGCTTCATGCGGCTGCCCACGGGGGTCATCTCCAGAAACTCGCCCTTGCGTGCGCCCAGCTTCTCCATGACAGAGCCCATGTACTCCTGAGGCACGTCAACCACTACGCGCTCTATAGGCTCGCAGCGCTTGCCGTCGATCTCTTTGTACAGAACGCGGGCGGGAGAGACCTGGAACTCGTAACCCTCGCGGCGCATGGTCTCAATGAGGATGGAAAGGCTCATCTCGCCGCGGCCTGCAACATTGTAGCTGTCAGTGCTGTCTTCCACGTCGGAAACCCGCAGGGAAACGTCCTTGAGAGTTTCGCGGAAGAGGCGGTCCCTGATCTGGCGGGAGGTGACAAACTTGCCCTCCTTGCCTGCAAAGGGGCTGTCGTTGACGGAGAAGGTCATTTCCACGGTGGGAGCGCCTATCTTCACAAAGGGCAGAGGCTCGGCAAAACCGCGGGCGCAGATGGTGTCGCCTATGCTTATCTCACCGATGCCGCTCATGGCGATGATGTTGCCGGCGGTAGCCTCGGTGACGGGAACCCGGTTGAGTCCGTCAAACTGGTAGAGGGAGACGGCCTTGGCCTTGTGTCCGCTCTCGCCCTTGTCGTGGTAGTTGCAGACTTCGATTTCTTCATTCTGCTTTATAACACCGCGCTCGATGCGGCCTATGGCGATACGGCCCACGTACTCGTTGTAGTCGATGCTGCTAACCAGCATCTGGAAGGGAGCATCGGTATCGGTGGAGGGGGCGGGGATATAGTCGATAATGGTCTTGAAAAGAGGCTCAAGGTCAGTACCCACCACATCGGGAGAGTAGCTGGCGGTGCCCTGTCTGCCGGAGCAGAAGAGCATGGGGGAGTCCAGCTGCTCGTCGGTGGCGTTCAGGTCCATGAGAAGCTCCAGCACCTCGTCAATGACCTCGTGGATGCGCTGGTCGGGGCGGTCGATCTTATTGACGACCACGATGACCCTGTGACCCAGCTCAAGGGCGTGGCTGAGGACGAAGCGGGTCTGGGGCATGGGGCCTTCAGCCGCGTCAACCAGAAGGATAACGCCGTTGACCATCTTGAGGATACGCTCCACCTCGCCGCCAAAGTCGGCGTGGCCCGGAGTGTCCACTATGTTTATCTTGGTGTCGCCGTACCATACGGCGGTGTTCTTGGCCATAATGGTGATGCCGCGCTCACGCTCCAGGTCATTGGAGTCCATCACACGGTCAACCACTTCCTGATTTTCACGGTATACGCCCGACTGCTTCAAAAGCTCGTCCACCAGAGTGGTCTTGCCGTGGTCAACGTGGGCGATTATTGCAACGTTTCTCAGTTTATCCATTGTTTGCAGCTCCTTGCTTGCACAGACTTTACATTTTGATATTTCAGCACAAAACGGAATTTTATCACCAGAATACTGAAATTGCAATACTTTTGCACAGTTTTTCCTGCGGCATTGAAATGTGTGGAAAAGCGTGCTAAAATGCAGGGGAAAAATATCACAGGAGATCATTATGTCCGAAAACTTTTTTGCCTATATCTCCCGGATGCGCTACATTGGCCGATGGAGTCTTATGAGAAACGCACTGCCGGAAAATATACAGGAGCACAGCCACATGACCGCAGTGCTGGCTCACGCGCTGGGGGTTATCCGCCGAGACATCTTCAAGGGAGACTGCGACCCCAACGAGTGCGCCGCCGTGGCCCTTTTCCACGACTGCTCCGAGATACTCACAGGGGATCTGCCCACGCCCATAAAGTACCACAGCCGCAGCATACAGCAGGCCTACAGAGAAGTGGAGAAGCTGGCCTGTGAAAAGCTGATGGACACCCTGCCGAAAGAGCTTCGGGGCGCTTACGAGCCTATCATGACCGGGGAGACGGAAAAGCGGCTGCACGACATTGTGAAGGCGGCCGACAAGCTCTCCGCCTATATAAAGTGCATTGAAGAGCGCAGGGCCGGCAATGACGAGTTCATCTCCGCCGAAAAGCAGACCAGAAAGCTTCTGGAAGAAAGCCCCATGCCGGAGGTGGCCTATTTTCTTGAACATTTCATCCCCGCCTTCGAGCTTACGCTGGACGAGCTGGGTACTATCGAATCATAAAGCCTGAGGTAAAAATATGGAAAACACAAAACTTCAAAGAATAAACGAGCTTGCAAAGCTTGCCAAGGAAAGGGAGCTTTCCGCCGAGGAAATTCAGGAGCGGGACGCACTTCGCAAGGAGTATATAAGCGAGTGGCGCAAGGGCTTTATAGAGGTGCTGGAAAACACCTATGTCCAGACCCCAGACGGGAAAAAGACCAAGCTGACCGATAAAAAAGCAAAACAGTGAAATCAAACGGACTTCTGTGTTTTCAGAAGTCCGTTTTTTCATATGAAGTTCACCGTCACGCAGCAGACCTGAAATTCGTCCAGATGGGAGAGGGAGAAGTTGAAGCTGCCACGGGAAAGGCCGTCCCAGCGGGACATTATGTCGTTTATATTGTGGATAAAGGCCTGATACTCCGCCGCCGACTCAAACTGCACATATACAGGCTCCGGCTCTGCCATGGCGTCAAGCTGGGCAAAGAGCACGCTCTCCGCGCTCTGACCCCGTGAAACGAAGGAGCCGTTCAGAACATGGTAGCTCATGTCCATGCTCTCGCTGCCGGGGAGAATGACAAAGCCTGCAAAGGACATCTTGTCCGGGTACTTGTCCCGTATCCAGTGGCGGGAGACATTGAGTGCGCCGTAGTAGCGCATACTGCGCTCGGTGGAGTTTACGTCGTTTGTCACGTCAAGGTCGTAGTAGGTGCCGTCTATGCACACCACGTTCCATGCGTGACCCACCTCCTGCTCCGGGTGCTTTCCGGCGATGACCATGCAGGAAATGCCCATCTCCTCACAAAGCCACTTCATGCCAAGGCTTATGCCGTCGCACTTGGCGTGGCCCTCTACAAGCGCACCGTAGGCAGAGGCCGACCACAAAGCCTCAAAGTCGTAAAAGCAGTTGTTGCTGAGATACTCGTAGGCGAAAAGCTCCTTTTCGTACTCTGTCATGCCCACAGTCTGCACTGCAAGCTCCCTTGCCACTCTGGCGCACTGCTGATACTGCCTGTTATATTCCTCCACCGTCATGCAAAGTTCCAGCACCACGGACAGCACGGTGCCGTCCTCGTCCACCAGATAGCTCATCTCCGTGGCGGAGGAAAACTGCAAAAGCTCAGGACACTCATAGCTTAAAAGCAGCATGAGATTTGCAAGCTCGTCCCGATCAAGCGGCTCCGGGAAGCTGCACTCGGTCTTGAAATCCCGCACAGCGGTGTAAAGGGCGCAGAAGTTTTCAAGAAGCCTGTCGTCCAGCTGCATGAGGAAATGCCGCAGCTCAAAATTGGGGATGAGAGTGGCTGCCTGCTGCTGCATGGGCCGCAGGGGGGACACATAGGGCGTGGGGCTGGGGGTTGGCGCGGGAGTGGGAGCCGCCGTGGGAATGGGAGCAGGCTCCGGCGTAGGCGTGGGCTTTGCGAAAATATCCGTGACAGCGCTTAAAGCGGGGGAAAGCTGACCGTCGGCGAGAAGCAGCGCCCCGCTTGCTATAGCCGCAATGATAAAGAAGGCCGCCAGAGCCGGCAAAACTTTCGGCTTTTTCACGCGGATATTCAGCAGCAGTCTGCCCTTCACCGCGTCGCCCCCGCCGGTGAGGAAGCTGACATTTTCAATATAAAGCTCGGCCCCGTCATAGAGCCTTGCGGGCAGCTGGACCCGGATGGGCCGTGGTGCGCCGGGATAGCGCAGCGAGCGCACACAGCCACGCCTTGCCTCCTTGCGGGAGAGGGTGACGGTGACACTTTGGGTTTTTATGATTTGCAGAGGCATGCGGCAGCGGGGACAGCGGGACTCGCCCGGACTGTAAAAAGCGCCGCAGTAAGGGCAGATACTCATATATACCCTGCCTTTCCTGTTTTAAATCTTTCACTTAAAGATAGAATATGCTATAATAAGACAATAAATTTTCGCGAAAGGGGCGAAAAATATGTGTGATACTCTGGGCTTTATAAATGGTGAGCGGGCGTTTTTTGCAAAAAACAGCGACCGCAGCCCCAATGAGGTGCAGGTGCTGGAATATCGGGATGCGCTGCTGCATTTCATGACGGATATGCACCTGAGCTTTGAGGGGAAAAGACCCACGCCCCATGAAACCAAGGCCATGGAAAAGCTCACTTACATCTCCGTGGACAAGGTGCCCCAGACCCACGCGGTGCTCCTCAGCCGACCCAGATGGATGTGGGGGGCGGAAATGGGCGTGAACGACTGCGGCGTGTGCATCGGCAATGAGGCGGTGTTCACAAAGGGCAGGTACAGAAAAGAGGCGCTGACCGGCATGGATATGCTGCGCCTTGCCCTTGAGCGCACAGCCTCCGCCAAGGAGGCGATGGAGCTTATCATAAGCCTTCTGGAGCGCTACGGTCAGGGCGGCAACTGCGGCTATGACCACGAGTTTTACTACGATAACGCCTTTCTCATAATGGACAGGAGCGAAGTATATGTCCTTGAGACGGCGGGGAAAAACTGGGCATGGAAAAAGTCTGAGCGAGCCAGCATTTCAAACAGGCTCTCCCTTGGAAGCGATGCGGACGCCTACAGCGGCAAGCCCTGCAACTTTGCAAAAAAGTACACGGAAATCGTGTATTCCACCTTTTCTGCCGCCAAAGTCCGCAGACAGCAGACCCAGGAATGTCTTGCCACGGCGGAAGGCTCAGCCGATTTGATGGCAGCTCTGCGCCGGCACGACAGCGGCGTGGACGCTCCCTTTGCCCAGGGCAGCGTGTCCAGCCCCTGTATGCACTTTGGATCCCTTGTGGGGGATCACAGCACCTCAAGCATGGTGGCGGAGCTTTCGGAGAAAAGAACCGTGCTCTGGCTCACAGGCTCCTCCGCACCCTGCGTGTCCCTCTACAAGCCCTGGCTTTTCGGCAGCAAGCGTGTGCCGCCGGTGTATGCGCCGGGGGAGGACAAGGCGGAGCTTTACTGGCGCGCTCAGGAGCGTTTTCGCCGCAGTCTCCTTGGGAAAAAGCTGCCGGATGAGTTTTATCACAGGCGCAATGAGCTTGAAAGAAGCTGGCTTGAGCTGGCGGCGCACTGTGCAGACGAGGATTTTCCGGAGCTTTCACTCCGCTGCCTGCAGGAAGAAGAGGCTTTTTACGCCGCATTCCGGGGCTATAGCTTTGAGAAAGTGCGCACTCCCTTAGGCTTCATGTCCCGCTGGGAGAAGAAAAACAAGGTTTTTGAAGAAGAGAGTCTTAAAATAAATGAGCAATGATTTCAAAATAAGAAGGATAGAGGCGAAGGATAAAGAGGCCTTTCTCGCCATGAGCCGGGATTTTTACGCCTCCGATGCGGTGCTGCACAATATCCCGGAGGAATATCATGAAAGCTGCTTTGCCGAGCTTATGCGCTCGGAGGACTATGCAAGGGCGTATATACTCACTCTGGACGGAGACACAGCGGGCTATGCCCTTCTGAGTCTCAGCTACAGCAGGGAGGCCGGGGGGCTATGCCTCTGGATAGAGGAGCTTTATGTGCTGCCTCAGTATCAGGGCCGGGGCGCGGCGCACGTCTTCTTCAAGTGGCTTGAGGAAAACATCCCCGCCGCCAGATACCGCCTTGAGACAGAGCCTGATAACCACAAGGCCAAAAAGCTCTATAAATCCTTGGGTTATTACCCCCTGGACTACGAACAGTTTATCAAGGGCAACTGAAACAGGGCTTTACAACAGCGTCGAAAGACGCTGTTATTTTTTCCCCTTCTCAGCAGTCGCAGCAGACAAAAAGGGGCTTTGTACTGCGGCGGGGCAGCTGCAAGGCCACCGCCACGGCGGCGGGCACAGTGCCTGCCGCAGAGAAGGTGTCAAAGCCGAAGGCGGAAAACCTGGCGCAGATATTGTCCACAGGGGAGAGGATATGCTCTGAAGGGCGGCAGAGTATCACCGTCAGATCCTCCAGCATATTCTCGCTGGCTCTTATGGCGTTTTCCCAGAGCGCGCCGCTGAGACAGTCGGCCTGATCTATGAGCACGAAGCTTTTGTAGATTTTTATTTTTGCCCGGGCCTCAAGAGCGCAGTCAACCGCAAGGGCGAGATTTTCGCCGGGGGCGGAGGCCACGCCGTCCAGCCCCGGAATGTTGAGGGGCATTTCACCAATGGCCTGAGTGAGCCGCTCTTTTGGTATAAAGCCCTCCACAGCCAGAGCCGCGGCCTGCGCGGCAAGGGCAGAGCGGCAGATCATGAGTCTGTCCCTGTCCTCCCAATAAGGCTCATCGGGCTTCACATTCAAAACCGCATGGTAAAGCGCGGCCATGGTCTCTGCGTACAGCAGCCGGGAGCGTATATCCGCCTCTCCCTGCTTTACTGCAAGCTCAAGGGAGAGCTTTTTGATTTCAAGACATTTTTCCTCAAGAGTCATGGTATCTCCTCAGCTTTTCTCACTGCAGCAGTGCGGCAAGGTCGCCTTCCTTGAAAAGCTTCTTTGCCCGCTCAAAAGTCTCCTCGTAGTTTTCAACGGTGAGCCGGTGCTCGTCCTTTGCCATATACTCAAACATCCTGTCCAGAGCCTCCGCGCCGTAGTGGCAGGAGTCCATGTAATCATCCAGATCGCCTATGATATCCGGGCAGTCGTAGAAGGAGAAGAGGTGGACGTTTTCAAGATCCACCAGCAGGGAGGCGGCCTCCTTCTCCACATCCAGCTGCTCGTCCACCAGATTGCGCATTCTCAGGTCGTTCCAATGGATTATGCTGTAGGGGGGGATGAGGATGTAAAACTCTATCTGGGGATTTTCCTCGATGGTTTTTCTTATGTGGAGACTGACATTTGTCCTTGTGTTTTCAAGAAAGAAGTCGGGCGCGGAGCCGGGAGCGGTGTTGGGCGGGGCAAACTGATCCGGTGGGCCCATGCCGAAAAGCTCGGCGCTCATGAGACTGTAGTCGTCAAAGCTTGTCATGCTCTCGCCCCTGAGAGTGCGGGTGAGGACGGGGAGAGTGTTTTCAAGGAGAATGGTTTTGTTGAAGATATAGTTTGTGTCGTTATAGAGCTTGTCATCGTAGAGATAGCGGGGATAAAGCTCCTCCGGGTAGGGCGACTGCTCCGGATCGAGAACCATGATGAAAAAGTCCAGCGAACGGAAAACCACGCGCAGATCGGGGTTTGCCTCAATGGCCCGGCGCAGGTTTTCGTCGGTCTCCTTGAAGCTGGAGCCTTCGTAGGGGACTTTTATGGCAGTCACATCAAAAAGCCTTTCAAAGGTGGAGGCCCGGGCGTTTTCCATCATGGAAGTGCCGGTCATCAGCGCGTCATACTCAAAGTTCTTGCTGATGCCGTCGTTTATGTAGCGCTGCCTGTCCACGTCCATGATATAGGCCAGCCCCTCAATAGGGCCGTGATAGTGAAAATAGGGGTCGATTATCACGGTGGCGCCGCCAAGCAGGATCAGAAGGCCCAGAAGCAAAGCCATGCTCAGTAAAGTCCACTTTTTACTTGTCATAAGCTTTACCTCCTAAAAATTAAAGTACAAAAAGGTGCTGACTCCCGCAAAGGAGAAAATGCACCACACAAGAAGCACCACGGTAACAAGGCTCTCCTTTATGCTCAGGGAAAAGCCTTCCAGACGCTCTGTGGAGTTTCTTGCGAAAACGGCAATGAGAAGGCAGAAGGCCACAAACAGCAAAAGCACAATAAGCTCCGGCTGGGCAAGACCCAGACTGCCCAGCGCCGTGGACAGAAGCTTCAGCTCCGGCAGGGAGAAGCTGGCGAGGACTTCCTTGTGTATGCTGCCCGGCTGGATCTTTATCATCCTTGAAACCACAAACCAGCCCTGCATTATATTGTCGGCCCGGAAGAAAACGTAGGCAACGACCACGTACACAAAGGTGCAAAGCCAGGCAATGAATTTGGGAACAGCGTTCCAGAAGCGGCGGAACATACGGCTAAGGCAGTTGCCCACGCCGTGCATCAAGCCCCAGAGCACAAAGGTCCAGTTGGCACCGTGCCACAGGCCGCTGAGAAAGAACACCGTCATGATATTTACATAGGTGCGCACATTCCCCTTGCGGTTGCCGCCCAGAGGGATATACACATACTTTGTGAAAAAGCGGGTCAGGGTCATATGCCAGCGCTTCCAGAAGTCCACAATGGACAGGGCCTTGTAGGGGGAGTTGAAATTGCCGGGGATATTTACGTTGAACATTTTGCCTATGCCTATAGCCATGTCGCTGTAGCCGGAAAAGTCAAAGTAAAGCTGCAGGGTGAAGGCCACGGCTGCAAGCCAGGCGGCGGCGGAGTTTATCTGCTCGAAGCGGTAGTCGGACACGGCGGCAAAGCAATAGTCCACCACAGTGCCGAGAGTATCCGCCAGGAGCACCTTTTTTGCCATGCCCATGGCAAAAATATAAAGGCCGGGGGCAAAATTTGCATAGTTGAAGCGCTTATTCTTCTCATCCATAAGCTGAGGCACCAGCTCGTCGTGGGTGACGATAGGGCCTGCAATAAGCTGGGGGAAGAAGCTGACAAAGCAGGCGTAGCTTAAAAAGTCATAATCGGGCACATCGCCATTGAAAGCGTCGATGACGAAGGACAGCTGCTGGAAGGTAAAGAAGCTGATGCCAAGGGGGAGAAGAATGTTCCTGAGGGCAAAGTCCGTGGAGATAAGGGAGTTGAGGTTGGAGAGGAAAAAGTCAAAGTACTTGAAGTAAAAGAGTATGCCAAGATTGACAAATACAGCCAGCCACTTGAGATATTTCCTCGTGCGCTCTCCGCTGAGGCCCTTTGAGACTATGTAAAAAAGATAGTTTACCACTATGCTGGAAACTATTATGGCAAGATAGCTCATGTTGAAGTAGCCGTAAAACCACAGCGACATTCCAAAAAGGAAGGCCAGTGCGGTCTTTTTCAGGCCAAAGCGGTTTAGAAGAAAGTACCCCGCCAGACATAAGGGCAAAAATATAAATATAAAAATATATGAATTGAAAAGCATTTCTTTCTATCCCTTTCAAAGCAGTAAATATCATTATACTATATCCAAATGTCAGCTTCAAGTTTTTTGAGGCGAGCCGCTTCATATGAATAGCTTCTTAACAAAAAAACAGCTCCCGAAGGAGCTGTTTTTTCTATTTAGCTTGGGTTTGAGAGATTACATCTCGATTGCCTTCTTGGGGCAAACGGTGGCGCAGACGCCGCAGGCAACGCAGGCTTCGTAGTCGCAATTCCAGGTCTTTTCTGCACGGTCGACCTCGATAGCGCCCTGGGGGCACTTCTTGGCGCAGAGGGTGCAGTAGACGCACTTGGTCTTGTCGCACACGGGCTTGCCGTCGTCTCTGGGAGCGATGGAGCAGCCGGGGGCATCGGGCTCGGTGCCGGGCTTGGCGGCGGCATCGGCCTTGGGGGCTGCTGCGGGAGCCTTCTTCACAGGGGGCTTCTTGATGAAGGTGCCGCTGACCAGAAGGTCCTCTTCCTTGGTGGCTACCATGTGGTAGTCGCCGGTGAGCTCGATAGCGTCCTTGGAGCAGAAGTCTGCACAGGTGGCGCAGAAGGTGCAGGAGCCAAGGTTGAAGGTAAGGGTGATCTTGTCGCCCTCTTCCACCTTCTCCACGGTGCGGGTGATGGCGTTGCCGGAGCAGACGCGCTCACACATGCCGCAGGCGATGCATCTGTCGGGATGGTAGACTATCCTGCCGCGGTAGCCGGGAGCGGCTTCGCTGGGGACTGCGGGATACATTGCACAGCTGGTCTTGCTGAAAAGCTGGCTTATGGCCTCTTTAACAAACGGCAGATCCATTATTTCTTTGCCCTCTTTTCCTTGAGAATTTGGGTAGCAAGAGCGAGACCGTCGATAACGGCTTCGGGCTTGGGTGCACAGCCTGCCACGTCAACGTCAACGTGAACATACTTGCTCAGGGGGCCGGCTACAGAGTAGCTGCCGCGGAACACGTTGCCGGACTGGGGGCAGGAACCCATGGTCACTATGCACCTGGGTTCGGGAACCTGAGAGATGGCTCTGAGGACTCTGGGCAGGGACTGGCTGGTGACAGGGCCGGTGACGACCACGATGTCGGCGTGACGGGGAGTGCCGGTGAGCTTGAAGCCCAGACGCTCAGCGTCGTAACGGGGGGTGAGAACGCTGACCAGCTCTATGTCGCAGCCGTTGCAGGAGCCGGCGTTGATGTGGAACAGCCACGGAGACTTAGCGGTGCTCTCTTCGATTAACTTCTTGAACATATTCGCCCCTCCTTACAGACCGTACCATGCCAGCACAAGGCTTATAAGAGCAAGGCCGGTAACTATGGTCCAGTAGAATTTGAATACCTGCTCTATCTTCAGTCTTGCGGTGATGGCATGGACGAAGGAGATAGAGACGATGGTCAGCACGATGCAGATGGCGACAAGGATGAGTGCGTCAACCACAACGATGCCGGTGCCGATGCCGCCGAGGAAGAGGGCTGCAAAGAAGCTGGTGAGGGTGAGGACCTTGACGCAGTGGGTCAGCTTGTAAACTGCCAGGGGTGCGCCGCTGTACTCAGCCAGCAGACCTTCGCAGATCTCGGTCTCGGCTTCGGCGGTGTCAAAGGGATGATTGCCGGTTTCGCCGGGAATTATAAGCAGCATTGCGATGGCTGCGGGAATGAGGCTTGCGTGGGTGATGAGGCTGCCGTTTGCAAGCTGGTAGTTTGCGATCTTGGAGAAGGAGAAGGTGACAGCGTCGCCGCCGACGACCTTGCCCACTGCCAGAAGCACCATAACCAGAGGCAGCTCACAGGCGATGATGGTGACCATCTCGCGGCTCAGACCGATACCGGCATAGGGGGAGCCGGAAGCGGCGCCGCCCAGCATTGCTGCCATTGCGGGGATGAGCAGCAGGTAGAGGATGACGATAATGTCAGCCATGCCGGAGAAAGCGGAGAAGCCGTGGATGGGGATGAACAGCTGCAAAACCACGAGGGCTGCCAGACCCACCAGAGGGGCGGCCAGGAAAGTGGTCTTGGAGGCTGCTGCGGGGATGATGGTCTCCTTGCCGCAGAGCTTGAAGAAATCATAGAAGGGCTGCAGCACGGGAGGGCCGACGCGCTTTTGCATACGGGCAACTATCTTGCGGTCGATACCGCAAAGGAGCATACCGATAACAAAGCAGAACAGGAAGCCGGGGAATATGAGGATATAACCGAGATACTGCAGAGCAGTCAAAACTATTGTCATCATGCTTCCCACCTCCTTAAAGAACTATCTGGATAAACAGCGTGACTATTGCCAGCGCTACTATCGCCCACAGGGAGTAGTCGTTGACTATACCGCTGTGCAGATCATGCATGAAGCTGAAGTAGTGTCTCCAGTTGTGCTTGAAGCCCCAGAACAGGTCTCCGCCGCCAACCTGGGAGTAAACGCTCTTTTCGCCGCCGAAGAACAGGTCGTACTTGCTGTCGGCGATCTCGCTGGACTCGCTGACCTTGTCGTACTTGCCGGAGACGGCAACGATGGTGACAGCCAGAAGAGCGATGCACAGGATGAGCAGCCAGGAGATAGGACTCCAGTAGCCCAGCTCGTTGAAGTTGAAGCTTGCCACAACGGGAAGATTTTCGCCCATGGCAGAGGCTGCATAGCCGGTGCCCATGGCAGCGTCAATGTAGTTGACAACGCTGAACACGGCGCGGGCAGCAGGCTCGGTCAGGTACTTGGTGACTGCGCTGGGGAAGAGACCAGTCACAACGCAGAGGATTGCGAAAAGGCACATTGCAAAGATCATGCCGCCCTTGACTTCCTTGACGTTTTCGTACTTGGCGGGCAGTCTGCCGAAGAAGACGGACTGGCTGACCTTGACGAAGGAGGCGAGGGTCAGAACGGAGGTGACGAGAGCAATGAGAGTGACGAAGAGGAAACCGATGTTGCCGGTCTCGGAGGCCTTCTGGTAGGCAGCCTGATAGACCATCCACTTGGAGGCGAAGCCATTGAAGGGAGGCAGACCGCTGATGGAGAAGGCGCCGACCAGGAACAGGCCGGTTGTCCAGGGCATCTTCTTGGAAAGACCGCCCAGCTCGTCCAGATTGGTGGTGCCGGTCTGATGGAGAACAGCGCCGGCGCAGAGGAACAGCAGACCCTTGAAGAGGGTGTGGTTCATGGCGTGGTAGAGACCTGCACTGAAGCCAAGGCCGGTGCAAAGGCCCACAGCTGCCAGAACGTAGCCTATCTGGGAGATACTGTGGAAGGCCAGCAGACGCTTGAAGTCATGCTGGGCAAGAGCCATGGTGACGCAGACGAACATGCTCACAGAGCCGATGAAGACCAGCAGGAACTGGAAGGTGCCAAGGTTCATGGTCTGGAACAGGAAGTAGGTCAGACGGATAAGGCCGTAGATACCGGACTTGGTGAGAACGCCGGATATGAGAACGGAGATGGATGCGGGAGCTGCGCCGTGAGCGTCAGCAGCCAGGGGATGGAAGGGAACGATGAATGCCTTGGTGCCGAAGCCAACGAACAAAAGTGCGAAGGCAAGCTTTGTGGCATTGTTCATGTTGCCGGGGATAACTGCGCTCAGCTGGGCGAAGTTGAGGGTGTGGGCCTGTGCGTAGAGCATGATGATACCCACGAGGATGCAGGTGGAGCCGATGCAGCCTACGACCAGGTACTTGAATGCGGCCTCAAGGGCGCCGTGTGCCTTGTTGCGGAAGGCGGTGAGAGCCACGGCTGCAAAGGTGAGGATCTCCACCATGATGAACATGTTGAAGATATCGCCGGAGAGCACAAGGCCGATAACGCCGCCGGAGAGCATCAGGAACAGAGTGTAGTACTCGGGCACATTGTTGTCGTGCTCCATGTACTGCAGGGAGTATATGCCGGAGACGAACACTGCGGTGGAGATGAGCAGAGCGAAGAACAGGCTCAGTGCGTCAACTTCCAGTGCAATGCCTATGGCATAGCCGCCGGCAACCGCTCTGTTGCCCATCCAGTAGGCGATTATCTCGCCGTCGAGCATGACGGGCTTTACGAGAGCTACGATGCAGGCCAGGGAAATGGATACTGCCAGAAATGCCAGCAGGTTTCTCATGAACTTGTTCTTTCCGAAAAGAACTATCAGGAAAGCGCCGAGAAACAGTACCATTATGGAATAAACGGGGAAGTGATGGTAATCAAGGAAATTAGCAAAACTCATCCTCTCAGCCTCCTTATCTCTCTGGTATCCAGAGTGCCGTAAGACTCATGCAGCTTCATGACCAGAGAAAGGCTCATGGCCGTCACACAAGCGCCGATGACTATGCTGGTGAGGGTCAGTGCCTGGGGAATGGGGTCAACAAAGTAGCTGGCGGAAGTCAGCTCGCCCAGAGTGTAGATGGGGGCGGTGCCGCCGGGGTTGTAGCCGACGGAGATTATAAGGAGATTGACGCCGTAGTCGGCGATGGAAAGACCGATAACGGTCTTCACCAGATTGTACTTGGTGATGATGGTGTAAAAACCGAGAGCGATGAGGAAGAAGGAAGCTATGTAGTTGAACATTATCATGTCTTTCACCTCATTCCTGTTCGTCGTTGGCGACCAGAAGGCCGACCATGGACAGACCCAGCACGCCGACACCGGTGAGAACCTTGAAGCCGACTGCGCTGTTCATAAGAAAGATGGTACCGGTGGACCAGAGCTCACCGATATTGCCCAGATCGCTCAGTGCGTTGTAGCAGAAGTTGCCTGCGTATGCAACGCCGATCATGGCAAAGCAAACGTAGAGGATGGAGGCAAAGCCTTCAGCGCCGTGCATGAAATGCAGGCTCAGTGCGTTGACGGTGGTCTTGTAGCCGTGGCCCAGATACAGGAAGACTACGACCGCTACCATCAGAACGCCGCCCTGGAAGCCGCCGCCGGGGGAGAGATGGCCGTGGAAAATGATGTAGAACATGTACACCAGAATGAAGGGCATGATGAAGTCAGCGCCGCAGGCGGGGATGATGTTCTTGACGGTTCTGTTATTCATTCTCTGCATCCTCCTTCTTTTCCTTTTTACCCTTGTAGAGGATAACGGTGGCACCGGCAACTGCGGTTATGAGGATAAAGGCCTCGCCCATGGTGTCGTAGCCACGGAAGTCAAAAACGATGGAAGTGACATCGTTGACGGCGTGGGTCTCGGAAAGGTTCTGCTGCACGATGGCTGCGGCTGCGCCGTCAGCCACGCTGTCGTCATAGCCTTCGCCCTTGCTCTGCTGCAGCTCGTAAACGGAAACTGCGGCCTGAGAGCCGTCGTAGGTGCGGGGCATGTCAGCCATGGTCACGCTGGCGTAGACACCGGCGAAAAGGAACACGGCAAGGCATACGTAAGTGAGGAATTTCTTCATTTATCGTTCCCTCCTTTGATCTTTCTGAGGGTCACGATGAATATCAGCGGGGTCAGGGCTGCGCCGACGGCTGCCTCAGAGATGGCAACATCGGGAGCGTGGAGCACCAGAAATGCGGCAGCGGCGAAAAGGCCGGTGGCGCCCAGTGCGATAACGGAGGAAAGGAGATTGTCAAAGTGTACTGCCAGAATGGCGGTGATCACCATGCCCAGTACGATAAGAATGTTGAGGATGGAAACAAGATCTATCATTCAAAGTCCCTCCCATAGTCGTCGACAGACATTTCCTTCTCGGGACGGATGCCGGCTTTGTAGGCACCCTTGGCGATGGAGTGGCTGCCGATGGGGTTGGTGAGCAGGATAAGAAGGGCGATGAGGCCGATCTTAACGGCAGTGCCGATGCTGCCCATGATGAGTATGGCGTAGAGCACAGCGCCGATGGCGGTGCACAGCACGCCCAGAGTGGAGATGCAGGTGGAAGCCTGCATACGGCAGAAGGCATCAGGCATTTTGATGATGCCCTTGGTGCCGGCCAGTGCGAAGAAAAGGCCGATGGCGATAAGAAGGTCGATAACTATTCTAAGTGCCATAGATCAAAGCCTCCCTTCCAGATAGCGGCCCACCAGCATGGTGTCCACAATGCCGAACAGAGCGCCCACAAGGGCGATGTCCAGATAAATGCCGCGGCCGGAGAACACTGCGAAAAGGATCATTGCGCAGCACAGCAGGTTATCTGCACCGTCAGCGGCAACGATACGGTCGGCAGCGGTGGGGCCCTTGGCTACACGCCACAGAAGGCACACTGCCATAACTGCAAAGAAAATACCGAATATAAGCAGTTCTGTCATTTGAAGATCCTCCCTACGCCCTTTTCCAGAGTACCCTTGATGGCGTCGCCTGCTTCCTTGCCGGAAGGAGCGGTCACATCGATCCAGTGGATGTAATAGTAGGTCTGTCCTTCTTCCTCGGCGATGTCCATGGTGATGGTGCCGGGGGTGAGGGTGATGGAGTTGGCCAGCATAGCCTGACCGTAATCGCTTTCAAGGTCAACGGGGACCTTGACGATGCCGGGGTTTACGTTCTTGCAGCCACCGAAGCAGCGCTTTGCCACGTCCCAGTTGGCCTTTATGAGCTCAACGGGGAAGATGAAGAGAACGTAGATAATAAGGTTTACAAGTTTCACGGGGTTAAAGAACCAGAAGCTCTTTGTATGAACGAAAAAGCGACCGGCAAAAAGAGCCACCGCAAGGCTCACCACCGCACCGGCTGCCAGCTCCTGAATTTCAAAGCTCCAAGTCAGGAGCACCCAGAAGGCAAAGCAGACGATAAAGGTGCTTATCACAGCGGGAAATCTCATTTTTTGCAAGAGAAAACCTCTCCTTCCTGTTTACGTCTATCCTGTTTGTGTCTATTCAAATAAAATTTATTCGACCTTGAGACTGTCCACATAGAACTCCCGTCCCGCAGTCATCTTCAGCGCGGTGCTGCGGCATTGGGGGCAGCAGGCGTTTTTCCTGTCCGCATCCCCTTCATAGCCGCAGTCGAGACACTTGAACTTAGCTTTCAGCGTTTCAATATTCAAAACTGCGTTTTCGGCCACGGAGCCCTTGGCGGCGATGGGGAAAAACTCCCTTATACACTCGGGCACAAGCCCGGAGTATTCGCCAACCTGCAGCTTTATCTCAAGCACCCGCTCAAAGCCCTTGTCTCTGGCTTCGGATGAAACTATGTCGATTATCCCTTTGGTGATTGCCAGCTCGTGCATGCTTATCTGTCAAGGCAGCTGAAGCAGGGGTCAATGCTGGCGATGATAAGGCCTGCGTCTGCAACGGCGTTGTTGCGGAGCATGTAGGGAATGGTGGGAGTGTTCTTGTAGCTGGGCACGTGGATGCTGACGCGGTGGTTGTTGAGAGTGCCGTTGCCGACGACCATGTGGCTGAGCTGACCGCGGGGTGCCTCGTGGAGAGCCACGCTCATGCCTTCCTTGATCTTGATGAGCTTGTTGCCCAGATTGATGGGGCCTGCGGGCATCTTGTTGAGAGCCTGCTCAATGATCTTGATGGACTCGTAGCACTCAAGAGCGCGGATAACTACGCGGGCGAATACGTCGCCGCTTTCCACCACGGGAACGTTGAAGTCAAAGTCCTCATAGGAGGAGTATGGAGCGTCACGGCGAACGTCAACATCGACACCGGAAGCTCTGGCGTGGGGGCCGATTGCGCCAAGCTCCAGAGCGGTGGCGGTGGTGAGAGTGCCCACGCCCTTGGTGCGCATGGCGATGGTCTTGTCGTTGAGGGCGATCTCAACAATTCTGTCCATGGGGGCTTTCAGCTTTTCCATGCCGGCCAGGATCTCAGCCTTGAGACCGTCGTCAATGTCGCGCCTTGCGCCGCCGATGGTGACCATGGCGTAGTTTACGCGGTTGCCGCTGAGCTTTTCAAGCAGGTCCATGATGATCTCACGCTCATCCCAGATGTGCATGAACATACTGTCATGACCGATGATGTGGCAGGCGATGCCCAGCCACAGGAAATGGGAGTGCAGTCTCTCCAGCTCTGCGGTGATGACGCGCAGGTACTGGCCTCTCTTGGGTACTTCGATACCGTTGATGTTCTCCACAGCCATGGCATAGGTCAATGCGTGGGAGTGGGAGCAGATGCCGCACACGCGCTCAACCAGAACCAAAGTCTGGATAACGTTGCGCTCGGTGGCAAGCTTTTCGATACCGCGGTGGTTGTAACCTACAAAGACTTCTGCGTCCTTGATTATCTCACCTTCGGTATAGAGCTTGGCGTGTATCGGCTCTTCCAACGCAGGATGGTAAGGACCGATGGGAACAATATAACTCATACTCTACCTCCTGATTACTTTACGTTCTTCTCAACCAGTTCGCTGAGCGGGGTGACCATGATCTGGCCCTTGCCCTGAGT
>JAFTXM010000013.1 GCA_017465025.1 Oscillospiraceae bacterium | reverse complement strand
GTCATGTTCTTGCCATGCCGTCCACGCTCAGCACAACGCTGGTGATGTATTTTATTTTACCGACTTTGATAGGTATGCAGCTCAGATGATGAAAGAACTGGGTTGCGATGATTGGGAGCGTGTTCATGATCTTGTGAGTCTGTAAGCGCGCCTTTGAGCGTAAGAATAGCTATGAAGACAAAATGAAGCCCTCGGCCTTGTGACCGAGGGCTTTGCCGATTGATTTACGCTGCATTTGCGCGGGGCGATGATATTTCTTTGATCGCCTTCTGAAACTGGAAAGCAAACATAATCGCGGTAAACGTAACTGCAATAACATCCGCAATGGGTTCCGCCATGTAGACGCCCAAGGTTTTGTCAGCCATGAGCTGCGGCATGATATAGATCAGCGGAAGCAGCAAAACGAACTTCCTGAAGACGGCAACAATGATGGAATTCACCGCTTTTCCAAGCGAGGTAAAGGTCATCTGGCAAGCAATCTGAATGCCGAAAATGCACATGCCGCCAAGATAGATCCGCAGCATAGGAGATGCGTATTGGATCAGCGCCTCGTCCGGGGTGAAGATGCTGACAAAGAAAGCCGGGAAGATCATCACGGCAAGCCAGAGCGTGAATGAATAAATCAGGCAAGAGCTTAGCAGCAACTTGAAGGTTTTTTTCACGCGCGCTGCATTTCGTGCGCCATAATTATAGCTTGAGATGGGTTGCGCACCTTGGGCAATTCCCTGCATGGGAAGCATGGCAAACTGCATAACACTTACCATGATTGTCATGGTGCCAACTGCAATATCGCCGCCATACTGAAGAAGGGAGGAATTGAAACAAACGGAAATGATGCTTTCACTTGCCTGCATAATAAAAGCGGCAGTGCCCAACGCAACGCAGGGCAGAATGACGTTTGCCTGCAGGCCAAGATTCTCTTTCTTCAAACGCAGATGTGTTTTTTTGCTGCAAAGGAAGAAGACTACCCACGTACAGGAGATGGCCTGTGAAATGATGGTTGCCAGAGCAGCGCCCTTAACGCCCATATGAAGGCCAAAGATGAAAATCGGATCAAGCACAATATTGGCTATTGCACCAATAAGCACCGTAACCATCGATATGCGCGTAAATCCCTGGGCTGTAATAAAGAAATTCATACCCAGAGTAAGCTGTACAAACACTGTACCAATGGCATAGATGCTCATATAGTCAGTAGCGTAACCGATCGTATTTTCACTTGCACCAAAAGCAAGCAGCAGATCTTCATTCCACAGCAACAGAACCATTGTCAGAATCATCGAAATGATTACCTGCAGGCTGAAGCAGTTCCCCATGGTCTTTTCTGCATAATGGTACTCTTTCTTTCCCATAAAGATCGAAGATCTTGGCGCTCCGCCGGAGCTGACAAGCGCTGCAAAAGCAGAAACGAGCATGATCAGCGGCATACATACGCCCACACCCGTCAGCGCCAAACTTCCATCCCCGGGCATGTGACCGATATAAATACGGTCAACGATATTGTACAGCATGTTCACCAGCTGTGCGACAACAGTAGGGATTGACAATCTGAACAGGAGTTTTCCTACGGGCTCGGTGCCCAAAAATTCTTTATTTCCTTCCATACAAAACCACTCCTCTTTCTCGGGCTGTATTCCAATAAAACGCCCTGAACAGATCCATCATATCTTGGTTCATCACCCATGTCAATGGAAGATTTAGTTTCAGAGAACAAATTTCTGTTGAGAGAATATGATGCGTGATATAATAAAATGTCTTGCATGAACAATCGCGAATCAACATGTATTCTGTCACAGCGGATCGATATCAAGTACGCTTTGCTTGCGATACTTTGAAAAGGTGACAGCAAATGGATCATTTGGATTATGCTGATGGAGATGCGACAGAACTATGTGCCGCCTTCTGTGATTACCGAAAAAACGCCACCACTGGAACAACAGCCGGATCTGACGTTTTCGGACTTCTTGCAGCAATGGCTTTGTGTATGAATTCGAACTCTCACATAATCGTTAGCTTTTAGTGAAATCGTTCGCTTACGCTCACGATGAAATAATTTACTCCGTAAATTGTGAAATTTGATGCTGTCGCATCAAGTGAAATTAAATCCCCCCCACCGCCGCAGCGATTTCACACGAGCGAAGCGAGTATTTCACATTGCGAAGCAATATTTCACCCACCCGTAAGGGTGGATTTAGTTGAAAAACCGACAAGTCGAAACTTGTCGGTTTTTCTGGCAGTATTGAACCTAATGTATATTTTTGACTAAGTTTTTGAGGACAGAAAGAACGGAAATACATAGAGCCGTAACAGTTTTTCTGTGTTTCGCCGTGTAAGAATGAGTCGATTTGGCATTTGAACTAAATAGATATTAGGAGAGTGCAGGTTCGCCCTTGCTTGGCAAGGACGCAATCCACTGGTTAACCGTTTCAGCAATTTCCGTTTTCTGTACAAAGTGCAGGTAGTGTCCACCTTCCATGCGGATCACATCGCTGTATTCAGCTTCCGTGATGACATCTTTATGCAGTTGTTCCCAAGCTGCAATTACTTCACAGTTGGAGCTGGCAACAAATTGCAAAACAGGAAGATTTTCCGGGAATTGCATTTCCGCAACAGTTTCCAAATGTGCATCAAAACGGTTTTGCTCATTCATGACTGTTTTATTGTAACTGCAATCTAATGTGAGGATTCGGTATACATTTATCTGCTCTTCGCTATAGTTGTAGGAAAAATCTGCAAGGATTGCTCTTTGCGGGTCATTGAT
This sequence comes from Oscillospiraceae bacterium, assembly GCA_017465025.1. Taxonomy (GTDB): domain Bacteria; phylum Bacillota; class Clostridia; order Oscillospirales; family Oscillospiraceae; genus Limivicinus. The sequence goes on along the minus strand of JAFTXM010000013.1, from coordinate 8,093 downwards.
GGATTGTAAACGGGAAATTCCAAGTACATTTATTGTTTTCTGTATGTATGCACTGATTTTATTGATGGTTGTTATGGAAATCGGGTAGGGATTTTCTTCATTTTGTCCAGGGACGGAGCAGTCGATCCCGATAAAACCAAGAATTTCTTCCGGATAGGTGTTTGCCCAGTACAAACTGTACAGACCGGAAAGAGAATGTGCCATCAGATAGTACCGATCACAACCCAGCGTGGAAACACATTGGCGCAATTCATTCACAACAGTATCTATATCGCGGCTTGCATCTGTTGTATCGGAAAGCCCATAGCCAAAGGGTTCAATTGTGATAACCCGGTAGTGCTTCGACAAAGCTTCGGCTAACGGCAAGAACTCCAGTACAGGCGAAGCAGATGCAGAGCCAGGAAGCAGAATAATGGTTGTTTCGTTTTCCTCACCTTGAATATCAACGACCATTGTTTTGCCATCGACTTCTACGGCTTGTCCGTAAGCGTTAGGAAGCAGCTTGGAGTCTATGTGTTTACAAATTTGATTCCATAGAACCAAGGCGAGTACAGAAAAAAGAATAACAAGAAAAGCCCATTTCAAAACAATCTTCACCCGTTTCTTCACGATGTGTTCCTCCGCAAATAGATATTCTATAATATAGCATATGATTTATATGATTTCAAGGAGTGAATCATCCGTAGTACGAATCCATCATATAGGTGTTTTACATACATGAAAATCGCGCGATTATTTTGGGTATAAAAACAGGAAAACCGCTAGACACTCTAGCGGTTTTCGGGTTGCAGTCATTTAGACCACACATGTTGGCGGAGACGGTGGGATTCGAACCCATTCGGGCATTATTTGGACGAAAAAACACATTTCGCACACGCGAAAAATTGAGATACTGCAAGGGATTATTTGTGCCAGAGCGTAATCGGATTACGCCAAATCAAAACAGCAAACGTGTACTTTTGTGTGTACCTTACAGCTGGAGTATGCGATTGAAAATATTGTCGATAATGTCAGCTGCGCGCTGTTTGTCGCCGTCGATCTCGTGCCCGTACACGCCAAATGTGTCCATCGACGCTCCGTGTCCGACAACATCCTTGAGCAGGGCTTCTGGCATTTCCAGCTTTGCAATCGTGACAAAAGTATGGCGAAGCTCATGGAGAGAGACATCCATGCCGTGGTGCTTCCCGTATCCTTTGCGCCATGTACTATACAAGCTGGTAGGACTGAGACGTCCTCCGTCAGGTGCGGGGAAAAGCCAAGGAGATATGATACCCCGTGCTTTGAGCATAGCTTCCTGGTCTTCGAGGATTTTTTGCGCGTGCTGCGACAATACGTTTGTTCGTCTGGCGTTATCATTTTTGCCAGCGGTCACTTCTCCGAGCTCGTTGATGGCACGATTCACCGTTAATACTGGCTTTTGATAATCTTCGCGCAAAAATCCGCACAATTCACCGCGGCGGTAGCCGGTAACAACAAGAAAACGGTAAGCGTGGATATAAAAGCACTGAGTCGGTTTCCCGTGGTCGATATACAAATCCGTGGAAAACAGAATTTTGAGCTTGTCCGGCTGAATGATCTTTTTTTCTTCCACCTTTGCGTCCGTAGGGATCTGGATATACTCCATCTCTATGCTGTACTCCCAATGACGGCTATCGGCATAACGCAAAAAAGATCCAAACTTGTCTCGGATGTTTTTGATTGTGCGGCGGGACAGCCCCGACTTGCCTGCTGAGGTAATAATTGTTTGCAAATCCTTTGTGGTCAGCTTCGACAGCTTTTTTTTGCAGAATTTTTCGTCCGATAGAAACCATGTGCGGCCGATGCTGTCAAGACTTTTATAATTGCTTGTGCGGGTGTTGTCTTTGACCTGAGTTACATACTCACCCCAAGCCACATCAAACCGCATGTCATCCGGCTGCCCGGCATCCAGCCATTCGTCCGCCTTTGTTTCCGCTTCGCGCTTGCCTCTGCGACCGGGGGTGGAAGAAACGAACGTTCTCCTTTTTCCATCCCGCTGTACATTGATCTGCCAGCGTTGGCGGGACTCAATCCACAGCGCCTCAGCTGTACGGGTTTTTGCCATAAGATCACCTCGTTATGTTAGCGGATTAGGTGTGGCAGTAACAAACATGGGAGGGACGGATGTGCTGTAAATTTTCCACAGTACAGCAGTGATGCCCTTGTCAGGGTTTAGAATCTCCCATACGAAGTACCAGATGGCGATGGCGCTGAATGCAATCATGATGATTGCAAACACGCGCCAAAAGTTCCGGCTCTTGCGCATATCGTCAAATCTTGTCATGACAGCTGCAATTTTTTCATCACAGGCCTGCTTGATATGCTCAATATACGATGCCACATCCAGCACGGGCGGTGTATTGACCTGCATGGGCGGCACAGAATCCGCAATACGCTCCGGCGTAGGCGCGTCTTCTGTAGGCGTAAGCTCGTCCACAACGACTGTAATCGCCTCTGCTACTGCTTCGGCGACGATGCCAGTAACTGCATCCTCTGCTTCCTTGTGAATCATTTCGTTAATAGAGTCATCCCGAAGGAGGTCAAAAGGCGAACAATTCAAGGCTCCGGCCAGCAATGTCAGGGTCGAGTCGCTGGTCTTATAGCCTTTTTCCTGAAGTATGCGGTTCATGGTCGAATCGGAAATACCCGCTTTGTCAGCGAGTTGGGCAGCGGTCAAGCGGGCCTCCGTCATTTTTGCGCGTACCTTGGCGCTGCTGCAGCGAGATGGCATGTCATAAACCCCTTTCGGCGTGTCATTTTTGTGATGAGCGAAGATGACAGGATATGATAGTTGCGGTGACAGTAGGGCCGGAGATAAAATAGAGCCATCAAGAGAGAGGAGCTGAGCCGCCGATGCACCATCACCCGCTGACCGCACCGATTCGCACACGATGCAAGCCCGCCGGACGCTGGCGGCCTGATCATACATACACAGACAGGAGGATGACTCGATGATGACAACCACTACACTCGATGTGCTCCGCAATCACCGCCGTGCTGACGATCTGGCCCACGCTGCTGCTGATTTCCTCCTCGGGTATATCCACGAGGTTGCCGGAGATGAGCCCATTGAGGTACAGCAGCAGGCGATCTACATGGCAGGTCGGATGCTTGCCCCGTCTTCCAGGGGCAGCTGCTTCCGTCTTCCGCCGCTGGATGAGGTGTAATATGGACAAAGACGATATTGCTGACATTATCAGGCGCGTGGAGCGCCTGTCTGCGGATAGCCAAAAGGCGTTTCTGGCCTACGTGGAGAGTCTGCCAAAAACGCCGTGATATGACGCCGGAGCCTGACAGGCTCCGGTTTTTTAGTCGTCGCGCTTGACGACTTCATGAGTATAGATCTCAATCCGCCGCAGGGACGCAATGATGGGTGCGCCAACAAGGAAGCCAACGGCGATCACCGCGAAGGGCGTAGCCCACAGAGCGTTGGTGACAAAGACCATCGCGCCAAAGGCCAGACCGATAAGCACATACAGCACCGGCAGAATTCCGGTGGTCTGGTGATACAGTTTACCCCAAGAGGGAATGGGCTTTTGCTCCGGACGTACGGGGGTGTTTTGTTCCATGATCATAACCTCCTTGTGTATTTTATTCAGGCTGGTATACGGACAAAGTGAAATCAAGCGACAGCCATTGCGACGATTTTGTCAGCGTTACCAGATAAACGCCACAGTTAGTGTACATAGATATGTAGCCTGCCGGAGAGGATACAGTGTAGTCGTATTGGATCAGATCAAAAAAACCGTCCCAGTATTCCTCTGTCGCATGCGGGAGAATAGCCCGGCCAGCAGCAAAGACGTACAGTTTGAAAAGCCGTTCGGCCTCTTTGGAGTAGCCTTTTCTCAGCTCGATCATCACAGACTCAAGATACCCAGCGCCCTCATTAAGGTAAATATACGGTTTTTGGCTGGATAACAGAAGCACGTCACGATCATTGTCGTTCCAAGCCTCTGCGCCTGCGCATTTCTCTTCCACCAAGTCGGCCATATTGGGGTCTATGACGCGTACATAGGAGTAGAATTTTTGCATGAAGGCATTGTAGGAAGGCACAAAAATTCCTTCATCAACGTCTATGCTAACAGGCATTTCAGCTGTTTGGGGAGGATCTGCAATCGCAGCAAGATCAGTAATATCCAGCGTTTCGCCGGTGTGCATGGATGCGACTTCCTCAAATATTGACGCGTATGCATTATTCGCAAGCGCGCACAATATGAGCGCTATAGCAATGATGCGTTTCATATGGGCCTCCTCTCTTCAAGGCTTGCAGATCCCGATTATTTTAGAGCGTTTTTGTAGTCCCGGTGGAGGGAGTAGCCGTCCAGCGAGTCAAAAAACGCCTGCTGCTGTGAGTACTTGTACAAAGACCAGTATTCCCAATCCATGGCGGTGGAGGTGTCGCGGGTCAGACGCATTGTGATGGTCATGAGCTCCTTATCGCCGGATCGCTCATAAAACTGGAGATAAATCTGCGGGGAGTCGGTGACGCTGAAGATTTCGGGAGCGACTTCACAGCAGTAACCGATGGCCTGCGTCATGGTCGCGCGCTCGTCGTACAGGTTGCGCATGTCGATGACGATCATGCACACGTCAGGCTCTGCGGTAACGGATCTTGTGACCATGTAGTGAGACGATGCTGCTGCGGAGGCTGCCTGTGCACGGGATGTGTCCGACATGCCTGCATGCATGCCTTCCAGCTCCGCGATCGTGATCGCGGCGGCATTGTTCGCAAGCGCGCATAATATGAGCGCTATAGCAACGACGCGTCTCATATGGGCCTCCTCTCTTCAAGGCTTGCATATCCCGCAGGGCGCATAGCCGAGCTCGATCGCCTCATCCCGTGTTTCCAACGTGACCTTGTGGGCCTCCTTCATTTTGGAGGACGATTCACAGGATGCCTCGTGGAAGATATGGGATTTTGCATTCCCTACATATGCGCTTTTATGTATGCCGTCAGCGGCAGGAAGGGCGTATGTAGCCGTCAGCATGGAAACGGCTACCATCAGGGACGCTATCGACCGGAGTAAAAGCGTAAGCAGGGCAGGCATAAAATCACTTCTTTTCCGCTGAGTTCTCCATTTTTTCCTTGAGCTCCAGCAGGGCCACGTAGTCCACCGCCTGCTTGAAATGCTCCGTGGACAGGCGCTGCAGGCTGTCGCTCAGCTGTGTGATGATGTACGCCCGGATCTGCGCGGCCTCCTCGGCTGGCGTACGCGGAGCCTCTCCCATGTACTGCGCAGACTCGCCCTCCGTGCGGGACTCGCTGACGGATACCGGTTGCGGAGGCTGGTAGCTGGGCCCGTAATGCTCCCGTGCGCGCAGCTGCTGGGCGTATCGGGTCCGGTCTGGGTCGAGCTGCTGAAAGGCTTGGGCGGATGTCTGAGCGGGGCTTGGAGCGGGCCGGCTATCATCCTCGACGAGGTAGTCAACCGTTACGGAATAATATTGGGCCAGAGCCTTAAGGATGTCCATAGACGGCATCCGCTCTCCATTTTCATAGCGCGAATATACCGCTTGCGAGCAATTTATGACTGCGGCGACATCGCTTTGCCGCAGTTTGTGTTGCTTTCGGAGCTCTTTTAACCGCATTTCTATCCCTCCAGAACAATTATACCACAGCGGAATAAAAAAAGTTTGCCAAAGCGACATAAAACGCTTGACATATATTCCAAGTTGGCATATAATAAGCATACCGCAACGGCATATATGCCAGAAAGGAGTGAGTTAATGCTTGATATTCGAACGATACGCCTGGAGCGCGGGATGTCTCAAAGCGATCTGGCATGTCGCGTAGGTACCACACAGGCAGCCATCAGTAGGTATGAGATGGGCGAACGCTCTCTTGATCTGGCTATGGCCGTCAAGATTGCCGGTGCACTTGGATGTAAAGTAGACGATCTTGTCAAGTACTCCTGGCCGCCCTCCCCTTAACCCCACCTTTCTCCCTTCGCGATTAGAAAGGAGCGCGTCGTGATCTCACATCATCCAAACATCAAGATTGTGAAGGAAGTCTTCCTGAGTGACCGGGATGCAGTAGCCGATATGCTCCAAAAGAAATGGGAACCGCTCAACGTGAGAAAGATCGTCAAGCGGTTCCTGTGGTGGAAATATGTCGATTACAGCGTCCTGTTCGGCCACAAAGGCTCGGGGAACGAGTCGTCCTTCGGGTGCACCACATCGGCCCCGGCAGGCCAACCAAGGAGCATGGAGTGATATCCTACACCTGCGTCATTCTGACCGCTGCAGACGTTCAGAAGCACCCACCCGGCCTTTAGATACTTATTCACCATATGAGTATCATTCGCAAAGGACACTACTTCTACATATCTTTCCTCAAACATGACAGCACCTCCTTTCTGGAGCGATTCTATCATGTACGCACAGGAGACGCAACCCCTTCCCTTAACCCCACCCCCATTACCATTGTACCCCATACAGGAGGCGATCAACACGGCGGAAATCACCAAATCGGACCTGCGAAAGGCGCGGGAAGCCGCCAATCTCCCCCGCTGGAGGGCGGCGCAGGAGCTGGCCGTATCGGAAGACACGCTCAAGCGGTGGGAGGATCCCACCGAGAAGGCCATGCCCACGTCCACCGACGTGAGCCGGATGGAAAAGGCTTACGGTGCACCGGGACTTTGGCACAGCTGGATGTACTCCAATGACGAGGGCTTCAGGGATCACATCCCGCCCGCCGACGTCATGACGCTGCAGTCGTCGGTGCTGCAGTATTACTCGGAGCAGTCGGAGATGCTGCCGCATCTGGCGCAGCTGATCCGCGAGGCCGTGGACGGTAAGGTCGACGATCGGGCCTATCTGCGGCAGCTGATACAGCAGCTTTCGGAGCTTCTCGGCGCAGGCCATGCGCTGATGATCAACCTCCGGGAGCAGGACACACCCGCCTGATGATGGCTGCCCGGCCAGCGGTCGAAACGGCCCTCTCCCCGGGCCGTCGCGGGAGGCTTTTCCGACATTTTCGCTCCCGTAGGGGTCTAACCCCGGGCGATGGCTTTGCAACCGGCCATGCCGCCCTCCTCCTCCGCGCTCCGCAACCATGAAAAGCAGCAGGCCAGCGGCTCCCCGCGCAGGGGTAAAGGAGGGCTATATGCCGCCGTAGCTCAGATGGCAGAGCGGATGATTTGTAATCATCAGGTCGAGGGTTCGATCCCCTCCGGCGGCTCCACGGGATAAAAAAAGAAAGGAGAGACACCAATGGCACGACCCCATGCAAAACTGCGCGGCGCGATGATGGCCAGCGACATCGATTGCGCATACATTGCCCGCAAACTCCTCCGCGGCATCACTTACGTGAGCCTCCGCATGTCCGGCCATGAGGCGTGGCACATCGACGAGTGCTACAAGATCCTGGACATGATCCACGCACCCTATAGCCAGCTGCACGAGTATTTTCCTCCGGGAGGTAAAGCATCATGACACAGTATCGCCGTCAATACCGCAGCACTCCCCGTCCCCCCAGCATCGAGGGCGCTGACCTGATCAAGGCCATGGGCATCCTCGCGGGCTTTGTAGCCCTGTGCTGGTTTATCGTCTTCTACTGATGGAAAGGAGCAAGGCACATGGTTGAGCGAGGCGGCCACTATGGCCGGCACTACTGCACTCCGGCAGCGCAGCCCCCGGCGCGGACACTGCGCGACTGGCTGCGGAGCATCTTCCACCCTCGCACACAGCCCGAGGGCCGGCGGCGGATCATCCCCGGCATGCCCTGCGATAACCACGCGCTGGGCTGGAGTGAGATGGTCTATCCAGACGCAAAAAATCCCTGACGGACGCCGCAAACGTCAGCCAGGGGCAAAGGAAAATATGCACCGATAGTATACCACACAGTCAACGATATTGCAAGGAGGATTATGGCATGAAATTGACCATGGAAAAAGCCACAGCAATGATGAAGCGTGACGGAGGCTCGCTCGACCTGCGCGGCACGCAGATCACGGCCCTGCCCGATAACCTGACCGTGGGAGGCTCGCTCGACCTGCGCGGCACGCAGATCACGGCGCTGCCCGATAACCTGACCGTGGGAGGCTGGCTCTACCTGAGCGGCACGCAGATCACGG
>JAFTXM010000093.1 GCA_017465025.1 Oscillospiraceae bacterium | reverse complement strand
TCCTCGGAAAGGCGCATCACCTCGCCGCGCATACCAAAGCGTCTTAAAAACTCCGTGTAGCTGTAGCGGGAGCGGTTGAGACTTTTAAGGTTTTGCACAAGGGCGCTGTTTTTGTCGCGGTTCATGGTCTCAAGCTCGGTCTGCATCCGCTTGGAGACCTCTTTCCATATCTTTTTGAGGTTTATTTTACTGTCCTTTTTGGCATTGGGGTCAGCTTCCCCGTACCATATTCCGTGGCCGTCGGCCCTGAAGCTCTCCCGCTGGGCAACAAGCTCTTCCTCGCTTATCTCCATATCGCCCAGCCATTTATAGACCCGCTCCGCCGTGATAAGTCCCAGCTTATCCTCAAGCATGGCTATTGTGGCCTGCTGTCGGACTTCTCTTGCGGCGTGGAGAGCGGGGGAGCAAAGCTGATTTATGGCGTGCTCCACCGCAATGTCGCAGGCCAGATCCCATCTTGGCATATCCAGCTTCTGCTCCATGAGGTTGTGTCGGAAAACACAGTGGAAAAGGCAGTGGAGTATATCCCTCGCCACGCACTTTTGCTCAGCTTTGTAGATGTGCAGGATAAACCACGGAGAATAGTAGATATTCTCCCCATCGGTGGCAAGGCTCACATTGTCATCGCTGACAAATGGAGCGCAGGATATGGCCCTGTCCAGAAATCGGAAATTCACGATGAGCGAATTTCGCGCCAGAGTCAGTATGTCCTTTGCCAGAGACTCGGCCAGTATTTGCTTTTCTTCCTTGACATTATCCATAGACGTAAAAACGAGGGACGGGTATGCACCCGTCCCTTGACATTGATTTTAGTAGTATTCGCCGGGTACTTCCAGAACTATATCACTCAGTGCAAAGCTTGAGCAGGGATGGATGTAGCCGTAGGCAATGTCAGCCCAGCGGCGCAGCTCGTTTTCTTTGGGAACGAACACGTTGCCGGAGATGAGCTTGGAACGGCACCATCCGCACTCACCGCTGCGGCAGCGGGAGGGAGCCTTGATGGCGGCGCGCTCAAGAGCGACCAGAATAGGCTCGTTGGCGGCGCACTTTATCTTGTACTCGGCAGCGCCCTGCTTTACGGTCATGTCAAAGACCTTGTCCTTGGCATCACTGGGATAATTCTCGCACTCCCATACGGTCTTTGTAACGTCTATCATCTTGCGGCGGAAGAGACGTTCGGGCAGACCCAGCTTTGCGATCTCCGGCTTGAGGAACTTGTACATGGCCTCAGGGCCGCAAAGGTACACGGAGTACTCTTCGGGAGCGTACTTCTTTATGAGCTCTGCGGTGATAAAGCCATTTTCGTAGCCTTCCTTCTTCTCGTCGGAGAGCACGTGGATGACCTTGAACTTGGGGCAGGCTGCGGCGATCTCGTCCAGCTCTTCCTTGAAGAGGATGTTGGCCTCATCGCGGCTGCCGTAGAGAAGAATAAGCTCAAAGTCCTCAATACCGTCGCGGATGGCGTAGGCCATGGAGAGGAAGGGAGTGATGCCGGAGCCGCCTGCAAGACCCACAACGGTCTTCTTATCTCTCAGGTCTTCATAGTAGAAGAAGCCCTGAGGATCGGAGGATATGACCTTGTCGCCCACCTTGAGAGTCTCAAGGAGAATGTCCGCTGCATATCCGCCGGGGTTGGAGCGGATGGTAATGGCAGCCTTGCCCTCCAGTGCCCACTTGGGGGAGGAGCACAGGGAGTAGGAGCGGGTGACGAAGCTGTCGCCTATGGGCAGCTTGAGAGAGAGGTACTGGCCTGCTCTGAAATAGGGAAAGGGCTTGCCGTCGGCGCGCTTGAACACAAAACTCTTGGCATTGGCGCTGCCGTGGTCGATTATCTGGTCGATGACCAGCTCCATGCAGTCGGGGTGGAGATTTTTCGCATTGATGTTTATGGCGAAGTCACCGCTGATCTCTTTGGCGGGGGCTGCCTGAATGGCCTGCTCGCGGACTTTCTTCATGTTCTTGAACTTGAGCATGTCGAACTTGCCGATAAGGCCCACTTTAACGTTAAGTGCCATTACTTGTTACCTCCTTCTTCGCTGAGATCCTTGATGGCAAGTCTTGCCATCAGCTGGCCGGTGAGCATTGCGGCGGAGTAGCCGTCGCCTCTGGGGCCGGCGGCGCCGATGGGTCTGAGACCCTTGATGGGGTAGTCGGTAGCCAGCATCTGGAGACGGGCCATCATGCCGTCCCAGTCGGTGGTCTCGTAGCCGTAAACTGCGCCTTCGGGGGCGTTGAGGTAGCGGGCAAAGGTCCAGGGAGTGGCAACCGCCATCTCCTCGATATGGCCTTCCAGCTCTATGCCGGCCTTGTCCTTGAGGCTCTTGAGGAACTTCTTGGCAAACTGGTTTTTAAACTGGAAATATTCTTCCTGAGGAAGGTCGTTCCAGTCCACGGGAGAGCCGAAGGTAGTGAAGGAGCACACGCAGGTGCCTTCGGGGGAGAAGCCGGGATTTGCAATATTGTAGCAGAGGAAGATGGAGTAGTCGTTGGTCTTGATGCCGCCCAGCAGGTCCTTATATTCCTGTGCGGAATCTGCATGGCCGGAGAGGAAGATGGAGTAGTCCTTGATGCCCAGCTCTTCTGCGCTCTTATCGCAGCAGAAGTAAGCGGTGAACATACGGCCGCCCATCTTTCTGTCGCGGGCAGCGGAGAGCTTCTTTTCACGCTCGGGAACAAGCTCCTTGGGCATCATCTTGCCGTAGATGATGTCGGGGTTGATGTTTGCAAGAACGTAGTCACATTCGATCTGACCCATATTGGTCCTGATGCCGCAGAGACGATCCCCGTCAAAGAGGAATTCCTCAGCACGGCAGTTGAACCATACCTCGCCGCCCAGCTCGCGGAAACGCTCCACCATGGCGGTGGAAAGCTCGTGGGAGGTGTGAGCGGGGATGTATGCGCCGCGGCTGACGTACTTATGTACCATTGCGGCGTAGTGGATGAATGCCAGATGCTCAAGGTCAACGCCCAGATAGCTCCAATAGGTGGCAAGGATGTCCTGACACTTCTTGGGCAGCTTCAGTGCGTCAAATACCTTCTGGGTGGAATATGCGCCGGTGCGCAGCAGATTGGGGTAGTCGGCCTGCAGCACCTTGGAGTCGGCCTTGCCTGCGGAGGCGGAAATGTAGGCAATACCGCGCAGCACCTCGTCGAAAAGCTCGAAAAGCTCTTCCATCTTGGGGCGGGAGCCGGGTACTTCCTTCTCCATTGCGTTGATGAAGTTTTCAATACCGGCGGGCATAGTGGCGTCCAGCAGCTTGCCGTCGGAACCCTCGGTGATGATTCTGAAGCAGTCGGGGCACTCACACCAGTTGACCTTAACGCCGTAGGAGTCAAGAAGATTTCTCACGTCGCCGGGGTTTTCGGCAGGGCCGAAGTCACACAGCTCGTGGAGGGAGGGCTCTATCTCAAAGCGTCCTCTCACAAAGCTGGTGGCAGCGCCGCCGGGCAGATTGTGCTGTTCGATAAGCAGGGTCTTTTTGCCTGCTATCTGGCTTTGCAGCGCCGCAGACAGACCGGAGTTACCCGCGCCTACGACGACTATGTCATATTTGGCCATATATAAGCTCCTTTCAATTTTTTGCCATCTGTGCTGTGGTCGAACCACGCTGATATTATAATAACATTTCTCCCTGCGTTATGCAACAACTTTAGTGGTCCAAAATTTCCAGCCAGAGATAAAAAGGACTTGCTGCAAAAATAATACCTGCATTAAAATGTACAACGGCATGCTGTACAATATAATGCAGGCAGATATATTTAATGACTACAGGGAAGATACTGCCCTGTGCAGATAACAACAACGATTTATAAGTGTAGAAGCTTGTTTTTGCATCTTTGAATTTTAGTAATTGCTTTATCCAAAACAAAAGAAACAGACAGGCATATAATATGCCCCCAGATTGTTACCAGTATGGGATTGCGTGGGGCGTATAGTATAGGTTGGAAAATGGTTTTGCAGTTACCATAAAAGATACAGGACATAAACCACATAAGCATGGAATATTTCCCAATAACTATCAGGGGCTTTTTAAGCGCTCTGAAGTCAATGACGCTGCAAAGATAAACAACGGCATAAATAAAAAGCGGAGCATATACGACATCCATGCTTATGTCAAAAACCGGTGGACGTCCAAAAAACAGGGTCAATGTCGGTGCTGCACGCCGACCGTATGGAAGGCAAAAAGCCGCAATTATCATTAAGACGGTGTTGAGCCTTTTGTCTTTTATGATACGCGCATTTAAAAGCCTGAGCTTTTCAAAAAGTCCATGGTCGGCAAATACATACCCCATCAAAACACAGGATATCCATAGCTGCTGATGTTCTATCATCTCGTAGAGCATGTCGTTACTTATAAAATGACCAACTGCACGGAAAATGTTGGGAATGAGGATAAGACTTATAAACAAATCAAGGTGAATATTCCGCGACAATAATTTTGCAATTATAGGGAACAAAAGCATGAAAACAATATAAAAATTTATGTACCAGCAAAATATCATGGTCGGGTACTTCAGTGCAAAACATTCCGCAAGAAAGTCCCCAAAGCTGTATTTATATCCGGTAAGTACTGCTGCCAAAATTGCGAAAATAAAGAAGACGCACCAATATGATATCAGAATATCGCTTATTTTCTTAAAAGAATATTTATATGTTTTATGCTTGTTGAAAAAATAAAAATACCCTGTGATAAAGCAGAAAATTGGCACGCATAATTTCAAGGGAGCGGAAAAATAAGGTGCAAATTTTCCTATCAGGGGATATGAAATTCCTTTTCCCCACCATGCCGGGAAAGAGAAAAAATGATGCACAAACATCATAAATAAAGCAATGCCCTTGATTATTCCTGTCGCTTCCTTATCGAAAAATGGCCTACGATTATCTGCTCGTGTTGTATGCTGCTCAGGAAAGCCTGCACTTTGCATATCCCTCTGTCAACCCCTTATTTGAAAGTCTTTATAAAAGCGCCCGTTTACCAAATCGCTAAGCATTGAGAAGAGCATGTAAGCTATAATACAGGGCGTGCTGCAAAATAAAGCAACACGCCCTGGCTTAAAAATCCGCTTTGCTTGAATTACTTTCTGATCTCGCTGAGGTATACGCCCACAGCCTTGCCCATCTCGACATCCACACCGCAGGCCTTCAAAGAGCGCTCAACGGCGGAAAGACCCACGACGATCTGATTTTCGGTGATATTGCCCATGTGGCCCAGACGGAAGGCCTTGCCGAAGTAGGCAGCCAGTGCATTGGCGCACACAACGCCCTCAGCGTACATGGTGCTGCGGAACTTGGCATCGTCCACACCTTCGGGGTAGATGGCCACGGTCAGGGTGCTGGCGCGGCAGTCTGCGTTGGCGAGGGGCTTAAAGCCGATGCTCTCAAGAGCCTTGACGATAGCGTCTGCATTCTTGCGGTGACGGTCAGCGCGTGCTTTCAGACCCTCTTCCTTGATTATGCGCACAGACTCCTTCATGGCCCAGATAAGGTTGACGGCGGGAGTTGCAAAGTACTTGGCAGGGTTTTCCATGATGGGGATCCACTTGTCGAAGTCCACAAAGTACTCAGGGATGACGCCCAGAGTTTTGCGGCGCTCAAGAGCCTTTTGACCGGCCCAGAGAATGAACATACCGGGGCTTACACCGAAGGCCTTCTGGGAGGCGGTGAACATCACGTCGATGCCCATGCCGTCCACGTCTGCGTACTCGCCTGCGGTGGCGGCAACGCCGTCAAGAATGTAAACGGTGTTGGGGTACTTCTTTATAACTTCGCCTATCTCGGCAATGGGAGCCACAACAGCAGTGGAGGTGTCAACATGGGTGACGGTCATAGCTGCGTAGTCCTTCTCGCTGAGCTTCCTGTCGATCTCCTCAGGGGTGACGAAAGTGCCCCACTCGGCGGAGAGAACATCAACGTTCAGACCCTTGCGCTCACAGATATCAATGAAGCGGTCACCGAAAAAGCCGTTGGAAACGATGAGCACGTTGTCGCCGCGCTTGGTGGTATTGGCAATGGCCATTTCCATTGCCAGAGTGCCGGTGCCGGCCAGGGGGAAGGTCACGCCGCTGCAATTATAAAGTGCGCCCAGATCGTCAATGAGACTCTTGTAGTCTGCAACGAAGCGGGGGTCGCCGAATGCCTGAACAGTACGGCCCATCTCCTGACAGATGGACTCGACAACGGGGGTGGGGCCGGGGATCATGACTAAAACGTCTTTGTTCATAGTAAGCCTCCAAAAATATTTTAATGTCCGGAGAAATGTCCGGTGATAATTATTCGCTGAATTTAAATATATCCCAGTTGCAGGAAAAAGTCAATAAAAGGGGGAGAGGCAGTTTGCCGGAAAAAACGGAAGATAGCTCCAAGCGGGCTGCGCGTGTAAAGTCAGGCGCAAAAAAGGAAAAGGCTTAGCTTTGCTTGTTCTTAACGATAGCTTGTGTTATATTAATGGCATAAGGATGGCGAGCGCTCCACCCCATAAAAAGATGGAAGAAACGCCCTTGGCTTTGCAGCGGTAAGGAGAATATATCATGGATTTCAGACAGTTGGAAAACTTTATTGAAGTCAGCGAACAGCTGAGCTTTACGAAAGCTGCCAACAATCTTTATATCAGCCAGCAGGGAATAAGCAAAAGCATCAAATCACTGGAGGCAGAGCTGGGAGTACCGCTTTTTTTTCGCACGGCTTCGACTATTTCTCTGACTGATTACGGCACTATTTTGCTGCCTTATGCCAAGGATTTGGTTAAAATATACTCCACCGCGCTGATGCAAATCAACACCGAGAAAAACAAGGACACTGACACAATAAGAATTGGTTTCACGCAGGGAATGGCAAATTTTTTGCCGGACAATCTTCTGAGGGACTATACTCAGGGCCATCCGGACGTAAAGCTCGCAATCAGAGAGTTCAGTGACATGGATGTGGATTCGGCTTTGCTTACAGGTGAAATTGACATAGGTTTTTGCGTAGCGCCCATAGATGAAAAACGCCTGTGTGTTCATCACACCCATGTGATGAATGTATATTTTATGCTCAGTGAACAGCATCCTCTCTCGTCCCAGAGCGCCATTGACATGCGGCAGCTGAAAAATGACACTTTTATTGCCTTCGGGGAGAACAAAAAAGGACATCTGAGCTTTTTGGAGCGTTGCAGAAAAGCAGGTTTTGTTCCGGATGTGGGGATCACTGCCGCGGATATAGGACTTATAATGAACCTGTGTGCCCAAAATATGGGCGTTGGTATTTATGTAGGAGAGCAGGAGGTTTCATTGCCCGGGCTGAAAATACTTCCGGATAAGCTGCATAACTGGGAATATACCATACACATATGCACCGCAGCGGAACACGGTGTAAATGAAACAGAAGCGGAGTTTATAAGATGCTTCTGCCAGTGGTGAAATACAAAAGAACAGAGCGGAAAAATAATATACAGCATTATTGTTTAAGAACAGCGTATTTTTCACGCTGTTCTTTTTTGTCACTCTGAAGTCTTTGCACCCTCACAACTTTCGGTTGTCGGAAACTAAAAAAGGTCTTGCTTCAAATACAGCTACAGACTTGCTATACTTGAAACATAAATTGATAAAAATATAACTTAATAAAAAGATGCTGAAAATCAGCAGAAAGGAACAAATATGTACACTTGTCCCTATCCCAATCTGTTCAAGCCCCTCAAACTGGGCAATACCGTACTGCGAAACAGGATTTTTGCTGCGCCAACCGGCTATTGCGACCTGACGGTTGAAAATATAGCTACCGAACCTCTCATGGCATACTACGAAAGTAAAGCCCGCGGAGGGTGCGCGGTTGTCCATGTGGGAGAGGCTTACATAGACTCCGAGCATGGTGTGGATATCCCCAAGTACCTGAAGCTTGACAGCGATGATTGTGTTTCCCACCTTGCAACGGTAGCCGATGCCATCAATAAGCACGGCGCTATTGCCTCCATCGAGCTTATGCACGCAGGTATGTTTTCCAGTCAGTCATATGTTGAAGGAAAGCAGGTCTGGGCGCCCTCTGACACCGTGATCAAAACTGACAGCGATAAAGCCAGCGCCCGTATGAACGGGGCTTTCCTGCCTGAAATGCCGGAAGAGGAGATACTGAAAACAGTTGAGCTTTATGCACAGGCGGCAAAGCGTGTGCAGCTGGCAGGCTTCAAAATGGTTCTTCTGCACGGCGGACACGGATGGCTGCTGCACCAGTTTATGAGCCCGCTGACCAATAAGCGCACTGACAAATGGGGCGGAAGCGCCGAAAACAGATGCCGCTTTGCCGTGATGGTTTGCGACAGAATAAAAGAGGTTTGCGGTAAAAACTTCCTCATAGATTTCCGTATGTCCGCATCTGAAGTAAACTCCGTAGGTTATGGCGTTGAAAATGGCATAGAGTGCGCCAGGCAGCTGGACGGCCACTGCGACATCATACACTGTTCCGTGGGAAACCACGAGGTAATTGAGTCTTTTGTGGTCATGCACCCCTCCATGTTTCTGGAGGATGGCGTAAATATGAAATACGCAGCCGAAGTGAAAAAGCATGTCAGGACTCCGGTGGCCGCTGTTGGCTCATTCAGTGACCCGGCAATGATGGAAAAGGCGCTGAGCGACGGTCTGGTTGACATTATAGAGGTGGGCCGCGGCGTTATAGCAGACCCGGACCTGCCCAACAAAGCCAGAGCCGGAAAGGCAGATGAGATAAATCAGTGCCTGCGCTGCTATACCTGCTTCAGCCAGCTTATAACGACCGGACAGTATGGCTGTGCCATCAATCCCACCACAGGCCGCGAGCTTGAGTGCAAATACGACACTCCTCCCGTACATAAAAGAAAGCTTGTAATCGTTGGCGGCGGTATCGCCGGAATGCAGGCCGCACTGACTGCGGCGGAGCGGGGCCATCAGGTCACTGTAATTGAAAAAGGCGAGCGTCTGGGCGGCGTTTTGCTGATAGAGGACAAAGTATCCTTCAAAGCCAAGCTGAAGCTTTACATTGAACAGCAGGCTGCAAAAATAGAGAAGAACCCTGCCATTACAGTCCTTCTCAACACCACGGCAACTCCCGAACTCGTGTCCTCTCTTGAGCCGGATGCAGTGATCGCCGCAGTTGGCGCACGTCCCGCAGTACCTGAGTATCTGCCGGGCTATGACAGAGAGAATGTTATGTCGGCAGAATATGCCTACACCCATACTGAGCAGGTGGGCGGGAAGGTAGTTGTTATAGGCGGCGGACTCGTAGGCGCTGAGCTTGCGCTGCATCTGGCGATCTGCGGAAAAGACGTGACATTAATGCACCGGCACAGCGCTGTCAAGTGCGGCGCAAACGGACTGCACGGTCAGGCTATAGGGGAGCAGATATCCATACTCAAGGTAGGTACAGCTTTCAATACAAGCCCGGTGGAAATCACATCTGAGGGTGTTATAGGCAGAAACAGCGAGGGCGACAAGCTTTATAAGGCAGACACGGTGATCTATGCGGTCGGTCAGAAGCCCCTTGCAGACGAGGCCGAAAAATTCCGCTTCTGCGCACCTGAATTCTATACGATCGGCGATTGCGTGACACCGGCAACCATATACCAGGCCACATCGCAGGCATTCTACGCGGCGAGAGATATCGGCCGTATCTGATGGCGAAAGGAGAGCAGTATGAGCTTCAATAAATACCCCCATGTTTTCTCACCGATTAAAATCGGGAATATGGAGGTAAAAAACAGAATTCAGTTTTCACCCATGGTATCAAGCCTTTCAACGCCTACTGGCGCTGTCTCGCCGGAACTGCTTGGCTACATAAAATATCAGGCACAAAGCGGTGTGGGCGTGATAACCATTGGTTCAACTCCCATAGATCATATAAACGGTGTTGATTTCTTCGGCGCGCTTGATGTGACAAGCGACGATAACATGACAGATCTCAGGCGCATATCTGAGGTGGCGCATCGATATGGGGCCAAAATTTCATGCGAGCTTGTGCACGCAGGCCGTTCAGCTCCCAAGCAATTTCGCCCTCATTCTCCGGCCATTGCACCGTCTCCGATCCCGGTGGAGGGCGGCCCTGTTGATATCAGGGAAATGGACGAAAAGGACATGGAGACCGTATGTCAGGAATACTGTGATGTTGCCTGCCGACTGATGAATTCCGGCTTCGACATGGTCATGGTACACGCCGCCCATGGAAATCTGATCGCCCAGTTTCTCTCACCCAAGTACAATCAGCGTACCGATGCCTATGGCGGCAGCTTTGAAAACCGAGTGCGCTGGCCCCTTCATGTACTCAAGTCCATGCGCGAGCGCGTAGGCAGAGGCCTGTGCATAGATATGCGCATAAGCGGTGATGAGCTTGTTCCCGGCGGCATGGGCATAGAAGAGACAAAGGCTTTTATCCGCATGGCGCAGGAATACATAGATGCCGTGCACGTATCGCAGGGCCTTATAGTAGAGCCAAGGTATATGCCCTACACCATGCCGGCCTTTTATCTTCCCCACTGCCACAACGTCAAATGGTCCGAACAGGTCAAGGCAGACCCGGATATACATATTCCTGTCACAGTAGTTGGCAGTATTACAACAATTGCGGAGGCTGAAGAAATCATTTCAAGCGGTAAGGCGGATATGGTCGCTATGGCCCGTCAGCTTATGTGCGACAATAAGCTCCTTTACAACGCTTATCGCGGTCAGGAAGAAAAGACCCGTCCCTGCCTTCGCTGTCATGAATGTGCTCCCGCTGAGATAGTCCATCTGCGCTGTGCCACAAATCCCCGGCTCGGACGGGAATTTGAACTGGGAGAGATCCAACCCTCGGCAAAGCCGAAAAAGGTCGTTGTGGTTGGCGGCGGTGTGGCCGGATGCATGGCGGCAAAAACACTGGTGGAGCGTGGGCACAGCGTGGTGCTCATGGAAAAGTCGGACAAGCTGGGAGGAAGACTGCATGAGATAAGCTGCCTTTCCTTCAAGTTTGATATGCGCCGCCATCTTAAGTGGCTCATGGAGAGCACCATGGAGTGCGGAGCGAAAATCCTTCTCAACACGGAAGCAAACCCGCAGAGCATTATGGAGCTTGAGCCGGATGTGGTGTTCATCGCGACCGGAGCGGACAGACTGGTGCTGCCCATACCGGGACTGGAGCGGGAGAAGGTGCACCATGTGCTTGATGTGGACACCGGGCGTGCCAGTGTGGGAGACACTGTGGTGGTATGCGGCGGAGGTCTTTCCGGTACGGAGTCGGCATTGCAGCTGGCGATGGACGGGAAGAAAGTGACAGTCGTGGATATGCTGCCGGTTGAACAGTTTGCAAGGGATCACTCTCCCGCGCCCCGCGGTATGCTGCTGCAATTGCTGGAGCAGTACGGCGTAAAGCTCATTGGTTCAGTGCGCGTGTGTCAAATAGAGGAAGAGGGTGTGGTTATCCAGGCTGAGGACGGAACAAGAACACTTATCCCCTGTGACGATGTGGTTGCCGCATTCGGCATGAAAAAGAACGATGCCCTGTTCAAGGAAATGCAGGATATCCTGCCGGATGTTATTGCGGTGGGCGACTGCAATGTGGTCAAAAATATCAAGAACGCAAACCACGTGGCCTTTAATATGGCCCTTGAAGTGTGATAAAGAGGCAATGTATGTCTCAAAAAATATAAAGGAGAGGAAAATATGGAAAATTCCAAAGTAAGAAACAGAAGTCTTATGACATTGTCCCTTCTGTTCGTGTCTGCTCTGCAAATGGGCGGTATGGGTCTGCAGCCCGCTCTTGCAGACATTGCCGCCGCATTCCCCAATGTCTCCACTGTGTGGATGCAGGAGATGTCCAACTGGCCCGGCTTTGCCATGCTCTTTGGCTGTGCCTTGTCCACCCTGCTTGCAACCAAGATATCCAAGAAGGTTCTCTGCCAGATCGGTGTCGGCTTTGTTGTGGCCTATGCGCTGCTCGGCTACCTGTTCCACAGCAGCTTCATTCAGCTTATGATGTGGCAGACAGTCCTTGGCCTTGGCTTTGGCTTCCTCATGCCCACCTCCAACGGCATCATTGCGGAAAACTATGATGAAGCCGGACGCAGCTGGATAATGGGTATTCAGGATCTTTTTACCAATGGCGGCGGTATGTACCTGACTCTTATCGGCGGCTTCCTGGCAGCCAAGGCATGGAACTGCACCTACCTTGCATTCCTGTACGCACTTATCCCCTTTATCCTTGGCTGCCTTTTCCTGCCCGCAGATGAGCCTGCAAAGGAAAGCAAAGAAAAAAGTCACCTGAAAATCGCCCCCATCACCTGGCTTTTTGGTATAATAATCTTCGTGTTCATCAACTCCTACGGGGTTATGGGCGCAAACATCTCCTTCATCATCACAGAGCGTGGCCTCGGTTCCGCTGCACTCACCGGTACTGCAATGGCGATCTTCCTCGTGGGCGGAATGGCCGGCGGCGTAATATTCAATACGTTTGAGAAGAGGCTCCACGAGTTTGTCCTTTGCTGCGGCTTTATCGCTCTTGTTATAGGCTTCCTTGTCATTTACTTTGCACAGAGTCTGCCTGTTCTCTTTGTGGGCGCTTTCATTGTCGGCACGTCCATCGGTTTTGAGATGCCCGGTTCTCTCCTCTATGCCACAAACTACAACACCGTGGAAGCCTCCACTGCCGGATGTGCAGTGGTTCACATGGCAGGCCAGCTTGGCACAGTGTGCTCTGCACTGTTCTACACTCCGGTTGCCGGCCTTATCAAGCCCAACGACACTTCCTTCCGCTTCCTTTTTGCTGCGATCGTCTGCACAATTCTTGCCGTCCTCGTCGGCATTGCAGTTGCAATCGTCCGCAAAAAGAAGCTTGCCTGAAAAAATACAGCCTCAGCCGTACTTATACCCAAGTACGGCTGAGGCAGAAACTGCTTTTATCTTTTGCTGAAGAGAGAGGAGAACTTGATGGATAAGTCCACCAGAAGAAGAACGATTATAGGAATTATTGTTCTCATTTTTGCAAATACTGCGGCTGGAGGGGCGGAGTGGTGCTCCTCGGCACTTGCTGATATTGCCAGAGTATTCCCCGAGGTGCCATACAGTATAATCACACTTGTTAACAATATCCCAAACCTCTGCGCTGTCGTGTTTACTGTTGTCGCGGGTGTCCTCGTAAATAGAAAAATAACCTTGAAGAATATGCTGCTTATAGGCATAGGCTGCCACTGTGCAGGCGGTATTCTTCCGGCGCTGTTCGGTGAAAGCAGCATGGCAATGATGTTCCTGGGCCGTTTTGCGTTTGGCATCGGCTACGGCATCATGCAGGGCATCGGCATATCAATGAGCCTTAAGCTCGTGGAGGACAGCCGGTTCAGAAGCCATGCAATGGGCTGGGCAGTCGCCGCTCAATATGCCATGAATATGATCGCGCAGGTTGTTGTAGGCCATCTTTGCGCTGTAAAATGGAACTACAGCTTTTTCATCTATCTCTGGAGCGCCATTCCCTTCCTTGTGGTTCTTGTGCTGTGCCCCAAGTTCGAGCTGGAAAAGCCAACAGACGAGATGGCAGCAAAGGCGAAGATTGGCTCTGTCATTGCCTCAATAAAAAAGCTTCCGCCAATAGTGTGGGTGTTCTCCGCAATAGCGGTGGCATATATGTTCTGTTACTACCCGATGTTCCTTGTTATCGCCAACATTGTGGTGGGACGCGGCATCGGCAACTCCGTCACGGTAGGTCATGTAATGGTATTTTACAGTCTTGCCACGATCGCCGGAGGAATTGTGTTCGGATTTGCACAGAAGCTGCTGAAAAACAAGACTCTGTTGGTAATGCTGGCCGTTACAGGCCTTTCCATGCTTGGACTGGCATTATCCTACAGCTTTGCCTCCGTGTCGGCCTGGCTTATCGTAAGCGGTGTCTTTTCTACCGGTATAATTCCCGCACTTATCAATGCATTCAATGACAGTGTGGATGAAAGCAACAGGTTTCTTGCCACATCCATTGCTGAATCCGGCGTAAATATAGGCGCTTTCCTTGGCACTCCTTACATAGCGTTGATAGAACTGTTCGGCGGGCAGGCAGATACAGCCATGTTTATCTCCCCGATAATCATGCTTATGCTCGGCCTTGTAACGCTGCGTTATTACCGCGTGAAAAAGTAAAATGAAAAAGCCTTGATTGTGGTGAGGAAACTTCGTCACAATCAAGGCTTTGAAGCCATATGCAGAAAAATTTTAGTATAGAAACCGCCCGGCCAAATCCAGACTACAGCACGTGCACCCGGATTCGGCGCCCTTCGGGCACTGGAACGCTGTATAATGGAGGCGCCACGTCGTCAAAATAACTGTGAGTGTCATGTGCCGCCGCAAGCGGCTGCACATTGACAGGCACAGTTATTTTTCCTCTCCAAATCAAAACCACTTCGGTGGGTTTTGAGTTGGTAATCCGAAATAGGACACTTCCAAAAAGAGAAC
>JAFTXM010000092.1 GCA_017465025.1 Oscillospiraceae bacterium | reverse complement strand
TCCTGCATACCGCTGCCGGTGATGGTGCAGTTATTTTCCTTGGCGATGGCGTCAAGGCGGTTGATCATAGCGGCGGAAGTGGTCCAGGGGAAGATGGCCTCTTCGCAGGTGGTGATAACGTTGATGCCGCGGGAGACGCACTGCTCGATGGCTTCGTAGATGTCACCGATGAAGCTGCGGGTGGTGATGATGGCAACGTCGGCCTTGCATTCGTCAAGAACCTTCTCGGCGTTGTCGGAAACGATGATACCGGTCTTTATGCCAAGGTTGGCCCAATCGCCAACATCCTGACCGAGGGACTCGCCGCGGCCGATGGCACCGACGATCTGAGCGCCGTTTTCATGCAGATAGCGGAGAGTGTACTTACTCATCTTACCGCAGCCATACTGTACAACTTTAATCTTGTCCATTTTTTGGACCTCCTTTTTTATTTGTTACGATATTATCATACTGTCTGTTGTTGGATGAGAGTCAAGTCTTTTTTTGAAATTTTACAGGGATCTGCAGGCGCAGGAACATACTGCGCTGGCTGTTGTCAAAAATGTTGAACTCCGTAAGCTCCTCACAGATATAATCGCCGGAGATAAGGTAGCCGTGAGCACGGCAGTAGTCCAGCAATTTTTCGGCGTAGGCGATCTCACCGTCGAAATTGTCCAGATAGATACAGGCGTACATGCCGCTTTCCAGCACACGCACATTATCCCCATAGTTCTTTAAATCAGCATCCCCAAAAATAAAAACCTTATCCGCAACAAATTTTCCCTGTTCAAAATCTTCCTTTCTGACGGAGGTGCCCAGACTGTAGGAGAGTATCTGTGGCATGTCCCGCTCAAGAAGGCTGTTTCGCAGTTCCTGAATGGTTTGTTCATAGGCCACAATGCCCGTTTCGTAGAAATTTATGCGGCAGGGCGCATGCAGAATATAGCGCCGGTCGATAAATTCAAGGGATATGGTGCCGCTGTCGGGCGATTTTCTAAACCGGTCAATGGAATGGATAGTGCGCTCTATGGCATCTCTGGTCGCCTTCAGCTCATGCAGCTGCAGATCCACCTGTCTGCGCTTTTCTATCAGCTTTTCCTCGATAAGGGTCACTTCTTCCTTTTGAAGAAGGTCGCTGATATCCGAAAGCCCCAGTCCCAGATCACGCATGTAACGGATAAAATCAAGACGGGAGGACTGGCGTATGTCATAATATCTGTATCCGGATTCTTCATCTATGTAGGCGGGCTTCAGAAGATCCATCTGGTCATAAAGGCGGAGAGCCGCTATTGTCACCCGGTTTGCCTTGGCCATTTTCCCTATGGGAAGATAATTTTCTTTCTTGTAAGACTCCATTTTCTGCCTCCAAACTCTACTGTAGGATCAGAGTTTGACAATATTATAACACTCATTGCTGAAAAAACAAGTAAAATTTACCGCACCACAAGGAGTATTCGCCTGCAATGCGCATATATGCCGCACAACGGCAGTATAATCCGCCGCATATGGCAAAAGAGACAGCTCTTATCCAAAAAGCTGTCTCTTTTGATATTTTATGTATTGAGCAGGGCAAGGGATACAAGGACAAGCACAAAGGCCAGCCACTGCAGCTTTGAAAGGCGCTCTTTGAAGAAGAGCACCCCTGTCAGAGTAACTATCATCATGGTTGCAACGCAGAAGCTGGGATATACCACCACCGCCGGCAGATAGCCCAGCGAAGCCAGAAGGAATTTTGATGTGAAGAAATTTGGTACGCCGATAATGGCACCGAACATCAGATCGGCAAAGCCGGGTCTTTCCTTTTTCAGCATGATGAGAGCAAGGCACAGCACAAGAGCTGTCAGGAAGGTATAGAAAAGAAACTGCCCGGAAAGCGCCTCATTGCCAAGATACTCATACACCTTGGACATAGCATCGGAACCGCCGCCAAACAAGAGCAGCAGAATTAGCCCTGCGCGAAAGCCCTTTGCCTGCGCGTCCTTTTTCGCGTTGATAAGCAGTATTGCCACAAGAGCCAGCACAAAGCCCGCCACCTGCATCATATCGGGCTTTTCCCCGAAAAAGAGCACCGACATGGTGACAGGCACCAGAAGCCCCAGTTTCATGAATATGGAGGTCAGAACCACACCGTTTTTGCGTGTATTATCCTGCAGGAAGATAAAGCCGCCCAGAAAAAGCACGCCCGATATAAGCCCCAGCCACACGGTGAGCGAAAAGCCCGGCACATCAGGGCATAGCAGCTCAAAGCGGGTATAGCCCGCCCCAAGCAGGGAGCAGACAAAGTAATTGGCGGCAAGCATACTCAGCCTTGCCTTCACCCGCTCCGAGCTCAGGCGCATTATTATGGAGATAGCAGAGCTGCAAAGCACAGCAGAAATAAGATAAATCATAAAGTCCCTCCGGGCGCTGCAATGGGTACATGATACCATGAAAGGGGAAAATTGCAAGGAGGGCTTTGATGTGCGCCGCTTTTCTCTCAGCCTCTGCCCACGGCCAGCATGCCGATGCTTTCGATATTCTCAAAACTGTCTCTGGGCTGATCGCTCTCGCGTATTTCAAGGTTTTCCGCAATGCGTCGCAGGGTATCCATGCCGGAGGTGCCCATAACCGTCACAAGCCAGCCGCGTTCCTCATCAAACATCAGGATGTAATTTGCGCAATTGCTCTCATAGACATAGCGTCCGCTGCACTGGGAATAATCGGAGCTTATCTCCATCACATACCAGTCCCCGCGTTTTTCCTCACTCAGTACCTGTGGCTTTCCTTCAAGAACCAGCGTTCTTTTGGCGATGCTGACAGCGGAGGCACTGACGACATAGGGAATGGAGTCGCCTTCCCCGGAATCCGAAATATAGCTTGTCCATCCTTCCTCATCGGTATAGCCGAAGTCGGCCTCCGAGGGGAGATAATAGCAGCGAAATTCCGGTTTGTTCACATCGGTCTCCACTCCCTCAAAGCTGAAAATCATACCGGCATCGGGATAGGCCACCTTCTGTTCGGACAATATCCCGCCGTTTTCATCTATCTCCCGCCAGTAGCCGATGACCGGCTCTTCGGTTCGCTCGTGCAGCATGGCAAAGCGCACGCCGGCAAAGGCGGAGACACTCAGGACAGATATGATGGCCGCCAGCATGAAGGCCGTACGCACCGGGCGGGAAAGGCGTTTTTTATTCCCCGGCCTTTCAAGC
>JAFTXM010000091.1 GCA_017465025.1 Oscillospiraceae bacterium | reverse complement strand
TTCGTTTTTCAAGTACCTTGAACATATAGTCCACCGTGCTCATGTGATCCTCGTCAACCTCCCTTGTTTCCATGCTGCTTAGCATATCCACCAGACTATTCATGTTTCTGTCCTGCTCCGGCCCTTCAAAGATGATGTAGGCAATGAGCGCACAGTATAAAAGCGTCTCGGCCTTCGTCCAGAATGGGTCACCTTCCTTGCCCTCACCCGTGGTGTTGGTAATAAGGGTGTTGACGAATTTGAGAATATCCGCCTCATTACGGATATAGGCCAAGGGGTTATAGTGCATGGACTTGGAAAAGTCGATGCTATTAAAGACCTTTACCCTGTATCCCCGACTTTGGAGAAAGCTGCCCACCTGAGTGAGCACACCGCCTTTTGGGTCAACGCAGACATAAGAGGAATGCGCCTGCAAGAGCTGGGGTGTCAGCCAGAAACGGGTCTTGCCGGAGCCGGATGAACCGATGACACAGCAGTTCAGGTTTCGTGCATTTGCCGGTATCTTAGGCCGAGTGTTCATGGTAAGAAGCTCCGTGCCGGTGAGGATGACATTGTTTTCAAACTTAGGGTCAACAAAGGGTTGGATGTCCTTTTCATTGCCCCACCTTGCCGAGCCGTACTCCTCATCCCGCCTGAACTTTTTGGCGTTCTGAGTTCGGTAATAGATAAACACCCTAAACAGAGCAGCGCCTACGATTCCAACAAGCCAGTCGAAAAGATTAAGCCCCGGTGCAAGTTCTGCAAAGGCGGGGCCTATGTACTGGGGCAAGCGTATAAGCTCTCTACCCGCAAGGCGATAGGCTGTACCGAGTTTCAAACAGAACCAGAGGATAAAGAAGTATGGCAGATTGGGAAGCAGATATTTTCTCAACTTATCTTTCACGCTCACGCTCCTTTGTCCGTTTCTTTTCCAGATGCTTAATGGCATCTCTGGCCTTTGCAATTTGCTCCCGAATGGGGAGCTTTTCAGACTTCTCCCGTTTGAGCACCTTTTTGGAATACTCAGCAAAGCAGGCAGTCATGGCATCGGCCTGATTGGACTTGAAGAAAAGCAGATACTTATTAGGCTCTGTCTTGTAAAAGGCGTAGTCCACATTCCACTTTCGTGCCACACGGTCAAAGAGCGCGGTATCGCCGGAAAGCTCAATGCTGCTTACGGCAGTTCCGTGGGACATAAGCTTTTTAACGCTCATTTTGCCGTGGGGCGGCTCATGCTTGGATAGCTTTCGTCCAATACTTGCAAGCACATAGGCCAAGGCCCTGGCACTGAGCTTTGCAGCCTTAACGGATATGGCTATACTGCGCCGGGATATGTCCTCGTCTACCAATGCCACCACCTCCTTTCATAGCTTCGGGACAATTTGTCCTTATCTTTCCATATCCATGCTTTTCTTTTCCTTGTCCGGCTTGGGCTTATCCTCTGCCGGGATAACAAGGGTTCGGCTACCAAAGCGCATAAAAAGCTCAGGGTTTTTATACAGCGCAGAGAACTTTTCCACCTGTGCATCATCCAGAGAACAGAAGTTGTCCTCGCTCAGTCCGGCAATTAAAAAAGTACCGGCAATGATGTCGTACACGTGACCATCCTCATCACGCAGAGCCCGGTTGAGGGGCAGGCCCTCAAGCTTACCCTCCTCGTTGCAGATAATGGCAACGAGATCTTCAAAGGGATAGACCGCCTCAATGTAGCCACCCACTTCCTTCTGCAAGGAACTGAGGCCACTGCCTATTTCTTTTACATAGGGTTCCTTTTCGGGCTCCACCACAAGAACCCTCATGGTATCTGAACTTATATAATCATCTCCTTATCTGTCGTGCTCCGGCATGGCGCGACTTTCCCGCAACACCATATCCGGTATGCTTTCTTTGAAAGCGGCTATCTGCTCCCGGATTGGCAGCTTGGGATAGGCAAAGATACAAAACTCTTCCGGGATGTCCTCCCGTCCTGTGTAGCACTCCATGAAGCTACTGCCACTGTCCACGATATAGCCGCCGTTGACAAACTCACCGCCCTCTTCCATCTGAACATCCCGCCCGTAAGCTTCAAAGTCAAAGTAATTGATGATGCTTTCAGGTATTGACAGGGCATTGTATTCCCCAATGTACATCCGTCCCAGATCGTCACGGTCACTGATGTTGGGATAGAATTCATAGCAGTCCAGATTTTGAGCAAGGTTAATAAGCTCAGCCACACTGCCGCTGTGTTCGCCGTGGCAAACCGCCGTTTCAAACTTTTCAAGCTCCCACTTATCCATTTCATCAATGAGGCCCGCCAGATAATTGAGCTCGTCAATGCTCTCATACTCGCCCAGCACATCGTAGAGGCCGGACACATGGCACTCATAGTCCGTTAAGAATATCTCCTCATAGCGGATGCCATCAACACCGATGCTTTTGAGCAGAGTCTGCACCTCCTCGGTGGTGGCCGGGAGCTTCAGATATTCCCCGATAAGAAAGCCTTCGTTATACCGTCCAAGGTTTGTAACAAAGGCTTCCAATACCGGTTCATGCAACATATATTCACCCCCTAACAAAAAAGCCGGGGCTATCCCGGCTTAATGTTCCTTATCTGCTTTCTTTTCCGATTTGGCAAGCTCCTGCGGCTGCTTCTCCTTCCACTCGTCCAAGAGCTTTATAATCTGGTCTTTCATTTCTCTGGGTGTCTTTTCCTTGCCGAAATACTTTTCCAGTTCTGCGCTGTTGAT
>JAFTXM010000090.1 GCA_017465025.1 Oscillospiraceae bacterium | reverse complement strand
GCAACACTCAGCCCTTTGAGGAATGGAACACCGTTCTCTACGGACACAACATGAAGGACGGGGCGATGTTCGGCTACATGGACGAATACAGCGCCCAGCCCTTTTACGATACTCACCCGGTGCTCTACATCATGACCCCGGAGAAGGACTACAAGGTGGAGATATGCGCCTCCTTCCTCACCAATGTGGACACGGCGGTATTCCAGTTCCCCCGCACTGAGGGAAACCCCGTAAAGCTCATAGACGATATAGTTAACTATTCCTACATCAATACCGGCATTGTTCCCACCACAGAGGACAGGCTGGTGACCTTTTCCACCTGCTACATGGAGGACTCCCACCGCTTTGTCATTATCGGTGTACTGAGAGAATTATACAGGGAATAAAAACACAGAGCGGCCAGAAATGGCCGCTCTGTATTTTTTGAAATTTCGTTTTAATTGCAGGTTAATTTTGGATATCCTCAGCCTTCGGCAGACTCCAGTGATATCTTGCGGCGAAAAAGCGAAGAATTATCACAATTCCCGCGCATATAATAATGCAAAGCCCTGGAAAAAGCAGCTCCCATAAAAGAGTGCATATTATGGCGCCAATAATGGAGGCGCTGGCATAAAAGTGCTTTACGAATATGTATGGCATATCTCCTGCAAGCACATCACGCAGCACGCCGCCGCCCACGCCGGTCATAACACCCACGAATACCGCAAGGAAAATACCGGCCTCAGGTACAGTTTCAAAGCAGCGCTGTACGCCCATAGCAGTGAATACACCAAGGCCTATTGAGTCCATCCAGAACATTCCAAGCCCATAGGAGCGGTCATGGTGAGCGATAAAGCGCCGTACCTTAGGTATAAACAAAATTACGGCTACACCGATAGCGCAAAGCGCATAGATGGGATTCTGAAAGGTGACAGGAGGGGTGCAGCCCAGCAGCAGATCGCGGATAACACCGCCGCCCACAGCCACACAGAGAGCCAGAACGCAAATACCAAGGATATCCATCTTTTTACGTATTCCCACCATAGCGCCGGAGGCGGCGAAGGCGACTGTACCTATAAGCTCAATAATAAGAGTGAGATTGATGTACATAAATTACCTCTCTCTGCACACAAAGCAGTGCCATTCCTCTTCCTGCGTGTGAGAAATAATATCAAAGCCGTTCTCGCTGAGCTTTTGCCACACCTCTTCACATCTGCTGTCAATAATTCCGGAGCAGATAAAAATACCGTCCTCTGCCATAAAGCTTCCGGCAAGAGGGGAGAGGGCAATGATAACGTCTGCCACGATATTGGCCAGCACCAGCTGATAGCCGCTGCCAAGGCTTCTGCGGAGAGACGCGTCCTTTATGATATCACCGATATAAATATCAAATCTGTCTTTACCTATGCCGTTCAATGCGGCGTTCGCCATGGCAGCCTCGGAAGCCATAGGATCGATGTCGCAGCCAAGGGCCTTGTCGGCGCCCAGTATAAGCGCGCCAATGCCCAGTATTCCGCTGCCGCAGCCCAGATCCAGAACCCTGATGCCTTCTTTTGCATAAGGCTCCAAAGCGGCAAGGGAGAGTCTGGTGGTAGGGTGGCTGCCGGTTCCGAATGCAATACCGGGATCAAGGCGCAGCAAATGCCTGTCGCTCTCCGGCGCATCCATCCACTCAGGTACTACGATAAGCTTATCGCCGACCTCGATGGGCTCATAATAATCTCTCCAGCTGTTTTCCCAGTCCTGATCTGCGGTATAGCCGTGCTTTGCCTCCGGGAAGGCCGCCAGTATGGCAGCAAGGATCGCTTCGCCGCCGGCATCGTCCATAAGGTACAGCTTTATCCGGCTTACGCCGCTGTAAGCCTCCTCCAGCCGGTCGTCCACATAGTCCCAGTATTGCTGGTTGTTATCCAGAAAATCCTTGAAGTCGTCCTCGTTTTCTATGACGAAACCCTCAGCGCCGAGGGCAGCAAGCTCTTCACAGCGGCTGTCAATAAGCTGGGCAGGGGTATCAATTATAACTTCTATGTATCGCATAAGCACCTCTGAAACTTGGTTCAACTGAAAGTTGAACCTGTGTCGTTTTTTCGGGCGGATTTTTGCCCGTTCTTTTTCCTCTTGCGGATATGATAAGTCCAAAACTGCCGGAGGAGTCCGCCAAAATGTGCTGCCTGTCCGGCTCTGGGATGGACTATATTTCAAGGCTATTGTATCGCTAAAATTGCATTTACGCAATAGACAGATTGCGAAACGAAAATTTGTGCAAAACGCACATAAAAATTGATAAAAAAATCGCAAAAATAGCTTGACAAAACAATAACATCATACTATAATCCATCTGACAGTTAAAAAACAAACAAGCTGCGCGTGCTGAGCACGCATTAAAATATCAGGAGGAATTGTGTATGAAGTGCCCCCGCTGCGGTCATGAGATGGTTATGGACGGTCACAGAAAGATTGATATGCTCATGTGCTACGACTGTGGTTATATTGAAGGCCGCAATACCGGCGATATGAACGCACCCAAGGCATCCACCAATTATGAGCGTCTCCGTGGTCTCAACTTCAATGAGACTGTTGCATTCATTGCACAGGGTCTTGGTCTTGATGAGAATAAGCTGGCCACATGGATGGACAGTGCCATTGCCTGAGCTTGCTTTTTCCCAAAAAGACATAAGCTGCTGCAAAATTTGCATTTGGGTCCGGTAGACTTCATAGGCGACTATCAGTCGCCCACAGGACGTAGATTTTTGCATAATTAAAGGGTTTGTTGCTTCATTTTGCAACAAACCCTTTTTATTTTCACATTTTATCAGCCAAGATTGAGAGCGTGCTCTCTCAGATACTGCAATACCTGAGAAATACCGCTGGAGTTGAGGGTCTTGCCATTGGTGGAAAGATAGCTTGTGGATACGGAGCCTGTGCCGTCGCCGACGCTCTTGCCGGACTCGGCAAAGTATACGCCGTTATTCTGGCACACATCCCTTATCCAGTCGTTGGCATCACTTATCATTATGGTAGTGAGCTTATCCGCGCCGGTATAGTTGTTGATTACGGAGGTGATGGAGCAGCAGATGATAACTGTATCGGGGCTTGCGTTTCTGATACTCTGGATAAGAGAGGTGTAGCTGTTTTTAAAGGAAGCTTCATCTACGTTGTTAAGCCCATCCTGACCTACACATATCACGAGCACCGGAGGCTTGGCGATCATGGCAGCGTCAGAAATGGCGATTTCAGAGCCGTCAGACGGATAGATAATGTTTTTTTCCATAATGCTGCCAATGGGAAGAGAGCCTGTGTCTGTAGCCCAGACCTGATATGTATCCGTACCGCCGGTGAGAAGACCGTAGTCGCGCACGCCAACAAAGGAGCTGTCACAAAGGAAGGTCAGCTTGTCTATGTACTCCATCCCCGCGTCCTTTGTCTCCGGAAGGGTCAGCAAAGCGCCGCCGGCCTCTCCGGCTGTAAGCTGTACAACAGTATCGTCATTTTTTACAGTCTCAGACTTAAGCTCCGTGGAGGACACAATTCCGTCGCCGCTGTAGCGGTTGACGCTGGCTACCACAAAACCCACGGCAACAGCCAGCAGGCACACCAGAATAGATACAGCCCAGCCAAGATTTTTGATTATTGTCCACTTGCTTGACATAGAATATCCCTCCGAAGGAAAAACTTGTTAACATAACTATGTGTTGATTATAATACAAAACGCTGGGCTTTTCAAGCCCAGCGTTAAATACTTGTGTGTTTTTGTAAAGCTTAGCCCTCAGCTTCTGCCAGAGCCTTGGCTTCCTCGATGACCTTCTGCTGCACGTTGCCGGGAGCTTCCTCGTAGCGGGTGAACTTGCAGGTGAAGGAACCGGCGCCCTGAGTCATGGAAAGCAGGTCGATGGTGTAGGAGCTCATCTCAGCCATGGGAACCTCGGCCTCGATGGTGGTCATACCGTCACCGGCGGGCATGGAGCCCATCATGGTGCCGCGGCGCTTGGAGTTGATATCGCCGATGATTGCGCCCTGGAACTCGTCAGGAATAGTGACGAACAGCTGG
>JAFTXM010000089.1 GCA_017465025.1 Oscillospiraceae bacterium | reverse complement strand
GTCACAAGCTTTCTCTGGGGCAGCTTGCCCTCAAGGGTCTCGCTGACAGGCTTTAAGGGGTCGGCAGCGCCGGTGACGCGCATTGCACCGTAAACGTAGGAACGACCGGACAGAGGATCACGGATAGCGCCGCCAATGCAGGTGGCCGCACCGCCGAAAGGCTCTATCTCAGTGGGGTGGTTATGGGTCTCATTCTTGAAAAGCAAGAGCCAAGGCTCGGTGACGCCGTCCACATCCACATTTATCTTCACGGTGCAGGCATTTATCTCCTCAGACTCGTCAAGCTTTGAAAGCTTTCCGGCCTTTTTGAGGTGGCGCACTGCGATGGTGGCAAGGTCCATGAGGTTCACGGGCTTTGTGCGCTTGAGGGCTTCGCGTGTGGCGATATACTCCTCATAGGCGCTCTGGATAAGCTCATCTTCAAAGCTGACCTTGTCCAGCGTGGTGGTGAAAGTGGTGTGGCGGCAGTGATCGGACCAATAGGTGTCGATCATGCGGATCTCGGTAATGGTAGGCTCACGCTTTTCGCTGACGAAGTATTCCTGACAGAAAGTGATATCGTCAATATCCATTGCAAGACCGTAATTGCGGATAAACTCATTGAGCTCATCACGGGAAAGGGCAGTGAAGCCCTCAAGGGTCTCAACGGTGGTGGGGATATCGTAGTTTATAAGCAGAGTCTCAGGCTTCTCCATTGCGGCCTCGCGGGCTTCAACGGGGTTGATGACGTACTTTTTTATCTCCTTTATCTCGCTGTCGGAAAGTGCGCCCTTGAGCATATAGACCTTGGCGGTACGGACCTCGCAGCGCTGGGCCTGAGAGATTATCTGGATGCACTGAGCGGCGGAGTCGGCTCTCTGGTCGAACTGACCGGGCAGATACTCCACGGCGAAAAGGGTGTAGCCCTCGCCATCAAGCTCAAAGCTGACATTATCAAGCTGAGGCTCACTGAGAACGGTCTTTACAGCGTAGTCAAAAAGCTCCTCGCTTATGTTCTCAAGGTCGTAGCGGTTAACTATGCGAAGCTCCTCAAGAGCCTCTATCTTCAAAAGGCTTCTCAGATCCTCAAGGAGGTTTCTGGCCTCGTGGGCAAGCTCTTTTTTCTTTTCAACAAATACCCGGTATACCATCACTTTACCTCCTCGAATGCTTTCATGGCCCGCTGTCCGATATCGTGGCGGTAGAAGGCATTGTCAAAATGCACCTTCTCCACCAGTTTGTATGCGCTCTCTATGGCCTTTTCAAGAGTATCTTCAACTGCGGTCAGGCCGATAACGCGGCCGCCGTTGGTGAGAAGTCTGCCGTCTTCAAGCTTTGCGCCTGCAACATAGGCGTGCTTAACTGCCTCTTCACCGATCGTCATCTCAAAGCCCTTTTCGTAGCTCTGGGGATAGCCCTTGGAGGCCATGATGACACAGCAGGCGTTCTTATTGCCAAACTTCACCTCTGTCTCTGCCAG
Source organism: Oscillospiraceae bacterium (assembly GCA_017465025.1). Lineage (GTDB taxonomy): Bacteria > Bacillota > Clostridia > Oscillospirales > Oscillospiraceae > Limivicinus. The sequence continues at coordinate 22,903 of JAFTXM010000089.1, read as the reverse complement.
AGTTCCCTTGGTGGTGGCCTGCATCACGGTGAGAAGATCGCTTTCCAGAAGGGGCAGCACAACCTGAGTTTCAGGGTCGCCGAAGCGGCAGTTATACTCTATGACCTTGGGGCCTTTGGGGGTGAGCATAAGGCCAAAGTACAGACAGCCCTTGAAGGGGCGGCCTTCGGCTTTCATTGCCTTTATGGTGGGCATGAAGATAGTCTCCATGCACTCTTTTGCTATGCTCTCAGTGTAGTAGGGGTTGGGGGCAACAGTGCCCATGCCGCCGGTGTTGAGACCCTCGTCATTATCAAAGGCGCGCTTATGGTCCATGGAGGATACCATGGGTACAAGATACTCGCCGTCCGTAAAGGCCAGCACGGAAACTTCGGGGCCGGTCAAAAACTCCTCAATGACTACTTGAGAGCCGCTCTTGCCGAACATACCCTCCAGCATCATGGAGCGGACAGCGTCCTTTGCTTCCTCACGGGTCTGGGCGATGATAACGCCCTTGCCCAGCGCAAGCCCGTCAGCCTTTACAACGATAGGCATATCGGCGCTTTCAAGGTACTCAAGTGCGGCCTCGGCATCGGTAAAGGTCTCATAAGCTGCGGTGGGGATGCCGTACTTTTTCATAAGGTTTTTGGAAAAGACCTTGCTGCCCTCGATGATGGCAGCGGCCTTATTGGGGCCAAAGCAGGGTATTCCCGCCTCGCTCAGTGCGTCCACCGCGCCCAGCACCAGAGGATCGTCAGGGGCTACAACGGCGTAGTCCACCTGATTTTCCACGGCGAATTTCACAATGCCCTCAATGTCCTTTGCGCCGATATTGACGCAGGTGGCGTCGGCGGCAATGCCGCCGTTGCCGGGCAAGGCAAATATTTCGGCAACTTCGGGGTTTTCTCTGAGTTTTTTTATAATGGCGTGCTCGCGGCCGCCGCCGCCCACAACAAGAAGCTTCATGGCGCGCTCCTTAGTGGTGGAACAGGCGCATGCCGGTGAATGACATGACCATGTCATAGCTGTCGGCAGTCTCGATAACGTTATCGTCACGGATGCTGCCGCCGGGCTCGGCGATGTACTTTACGCCGCTCTTGTAAGCGCGCTTTACATTGTCGCCAAAGGGGAAGAATGCGTCAGAGCCTACAGTCACGCCGCTCTGGGTGGCGATCCAGCGCTTTTTCTCGTCCTCGGTGAGGACTTCGGGCTTGACCTTGAATACCTTCTGCCATTCGCCCTCTTCCAGCACGTCCATGTACTCGTTGGAGGTGTAGATGTCAATGGCGTTGTCCCGGTCGGGGCGGCGGATATCGTCCACAAACTGAAGACCCAGCACCATGGGATGCTGTCTCAGATACCACTTGTCGGCCTTGTCGCCGGCAAGGCGGGTGCAGTGGATGCGGCTCTGCTGGCCTGCGCCCACGCCGATGGCCTGACCGTCCTTCACATAGCAGACGGAGTTGGACTGGGTGTACTTGAGGGTAATGAGAGCCACCATCATGTCGATTGCGGCGGCATCGGTCAGCTCCTTATTTTTGGTGACGATGTTGGAAAGAAGCTCCCGGTCTATTTTGAAGTTGTTTCTGCCCTGCTCAAAGGTGACGCCGAAAACGTCCTTGCACTCAATGGCGGCGGGAACAAAGTCGGGGTCTATCTTCACAACATTGTAGCCGCCCTTTTTCTTGGTCTTGAGAATTTCAAGGGCTTCCTCGGTGTAGTCGGGGGCAATGATGCCGTCAGAGACCTCGTACTTGAGGTACATGGCGGTGGCAGCGTCACAGGTGTCGGACAGGGCTGCCCAGTCGCCAAAGGAGCAGAGGCGGTCGGCGCCGCGGGCGCGGATGTAGGCGCAGGCGATGGGAGAAAGCTCTGCATTCTCATCCACAAAGTATATTTTTCTGTCAGTCTCGCTCAGGGGCAGGCCAACTGCTGCGCCTGCGGGAGAGACGTGCTTGAAGGAGGCGGCGGAGGGAAGACCGGTGGCTTCCTTCAGCTCGCGCACCAGCTGCCAGGAGTTGAGTGCGTCCAGGAGATTGATGTAGCCGGGCTTGCCGTTGAGAACGGTTATGGGCAGCTCGCCATCTTTCATGAAAATGCGGGAGGGCTTCTGGTTAGGGTTGCAGCCGTATTTCAGTTCAAGCTCTTTCATGGTGCGCTCCTTATATGTTTTTATTTATCAGGCGCTCATCATACTGGCCGGTGGCAAGGTCGATGTAGCGGGTGTAGAGAGATATCTTGTTGTTCTCGTCGAGGCTATTCCAGATGGCATTGGTGAATACATCAATATCATTGTCCATTGCCATGCGCTCAGGCTCGCCCTGGAAAGTGGGGATGGGGTTGCCGTCGGTGACATAGGTGTGGATAAAGTGACCCAGACCTGCCAGAGGCTCGTAGGCAAAGGTGTAGCGGTTGCAGGCAGTACCTTCGGCATCGGCGCTCTTGAGGATGCTCATCTTGTACTCAAAGTCGCCGTTTTCAAAGCTGAGCATGCCGCTGATGCGGGGGGTCAGATTGGGGGCATCAGGCTCAAACTTGCGCTGGTTGAGGGCCTTGGAAAAGCTCATGCCGGACTTGAGACCTTCAACGATAGTGTCGGTCTGGTCACCGTTGGTGACGATGAGCTTATTTTCAAAGCTGCGGACTGCGGCATAGATAATGAGGCTGGGGTCCTGCACCTTGGAGGCGTCAAAGGGTTCGGTAAAAACTTCGCCGTTTTTCACGGTGAAAACTCTGTTGCGGCTGTTTGCGCTGCGGCCCATGATGAAATAGGCGATGGCGGCGTGCTTTGCGTCAGGGGTCTTGCCGATGACGATGCCGCGGCCCACGTAGGGGTTGCCGGAAATAAGCTCTTCCACGGAGTTTATCTTGTATATATCCATCTCAAACACCTCTTGTTTTTATCATTTCAGCGCAGACCAGCTCTGCACTCATTGGCAGTATCTCCCACTCGGCCTCCTGCATGACACGCTTCTGTAAAATCTCCGCCGTGTCGCCGGGGAGGATAGAGACGGCCTTCTGCATTATTATCCTGCCCCCGTCGGGAATTTCATTAACATAGTGTACGGTAGCGCCCGTCACCTTCACGCCATACTCAAGGGCGGCTTCGTGCACGCGCAGGCCGTAAAAGCCCTTGCCGCAGAAGGAAGGAATAAGGGAGGGGTGTACATTTATTATGCGGTTTTCAAAGTGGCTTGTGAATTTTTCGCTGAGTATGCTCATAAAGCCCGCAAGCACGATAAGCTCAATGCCCTTTTCGTCCAGAAGCTTAATGAGAGCGTCCTCAAAGGCCGCCTGAGAGCCAAGCTCCTTCTTTAAAAGCACAGCGCTTTCTATCCCGGCCTTTTTTGCCCTTTCAAGGGCATAGGCGGAGGCAGAGTTGGATACCACCAGCACAATCTCCCCGCTTTTGAGGACACCGGACTTTTCGCTGTCGATAAGGGCCTGTAAATTGGTGCCGCCGCCGGATACCAGCACGGCGATCTTGGCTTTCAGCATATGCGCACCTTGTCTTCCATCTTCTCAATGTGGCCGATAACGTAGGCATCCTCGCCCTCGCTGCGGAGTATCTCAAGAGCCTTGTCAGCGTCCTCGGCGGCTACCACGATGCTCATGCCAACGCCCATGTTGAAGGTGTTGAACATATCCCGCTCAGGGATATTGCCCACCTTGGCGATAAGCTCAAAAATGGGCAGCACGCGGATGGCGCTCCTGTCGATAACTGCGCCCAGCCCCTCGGGGATGCTTCTGGGGATATTCTCATAGAAGCCACCGCCGGTGATGTGGGAGATGCCCTTGACCTTTATCTTTTCAATAAGAGCCAGAACGGGCTTTACGTATATCCTGGTGGGAGTGAGCAGGGTCTCGCCCACGCTCTTGCCGCCAAGCTCTGCAACCGGACTCTTGATGTCGGCATTTTCCACATCGAATACCTTTCTCACAAGGGAGAAGCCGTTGGAGTGCACACCGCTGGAGGGCAGGGCGATAACGATGTCGCCCTCGCACATGGTGGAGTTATCCAGCACCTTGCACTTATCCACGATGCCCACTGCAAAGCCTGCAAGGTCATACTCATCCACAGGGTAGAAGCCGGGCATTTCGGCAGTCTCGCCGCCGATGAGGGCAGCGCCGCTCTGCACGCAGCCTTCTGCCACGCCGGAGACTATCTGGGCAATGCGCTCGGGCACATTTTTGCCGCAGGCGATATAGTCAAGGAAGAAGAGGGGCTTTGCGCCGGAGCAGATGATGTCGTTTACGCACATGGCAACGCAGTCGATACCCACGGTGTCGTGCTTGTCCATGAGAAAGGCAAGCATCAGCTTTGTGCCCACGCCATCGGTACCGGAAACCAGAACAGGCTTTTCCATGCCCTTCACGTCCAGTTCGAAAAGGCCGCCGAAGCCGCCAACATCGGAGCAGACACCGGAGGTGAGAGTACGGGCTATATGGCTTTTCATAAGTTCAACTGCCTTGTAGCCGGCAGTAATGTCCACACCGGCAGCAGCGTAGGAAGCGGAATGACTCTTTTCCATACTTATATACTCACTTTCTTCGTGATAGCAGATTATTATTCTTTGCCTGTCCAGCAGTAGGTGCAGAGCTTGTCCCTGTCTATGCCGATGGCCTCTAAAAGCCCTTCAAGGCTCTGGTAGCCAAGGGAGGAAAAGCCCAGCTTTTCGCTGATGGTCTTGAGCAGGCACTGACCGCGCTGGGTGCTGCTGTCGGCATACTCCTCAAGGTGGCGCTGTCCCTCATTGCCTTCCATCTCCTGAATGGTGCGGCGGGTCAGAAGCTCCATGTCGGAGTTGCTGCGGGAAAAGTTGAGGTACTTGCAGCCGTACATGACGGGAGGGCAGGCAGAGCGCATATGCACTTCCTTTGCCCCGCAGCTGTAGAGAAATTCAACCGTCTCCTGAAGCTGGGTGCCGCGGACGATGGAGTCGTCCACAAAGAGGAGCTTTTTGCCCTCAATAAGTTCGGGAACGGGTATCTGCTTCATCTTGGCCACCTGGTTTCTCACTTCCTGATTTGCGGGAGTGAAGGAGCGGGGCCAGGTGGGAGTGTATTTCACAAAGGGACGGGCGAAGCGGGTATGGCTGTGGTTTGCATAGCCTATGGCATGGGGCACGCCGGAATCGGGCACGCCTGCCACACAGTCCACATCGGGCATAGTGCCCTTTTCCATGTCGTCTCTGGCCATTATCTCGCCGTTGCGGCAGCGCATGACCTCAACGTTCTTGCCCTCATAATTGGAGTTGGGGTAGCCGTAATAGGTCCAGAGGAAGGAGCAGATACGCATCTTGTCCCCGGCGGGAGAGAGAGTTTTCCAGCCGTCGGCGGAAATCTGCACTATCTCCTGCGGGCCAAGCTCATGCTCATCCTCATAGCCCAGCTTGTGATAGGCAAAGGACTCAAAGGAAACGCAGTAGCCGTTTTCATCCCTGCCCACCAGCACAGGCAGTCTGCCCAGCTTGTCGCGGGCGGCAATGATACCGTCCTCATTCAAAATGAGAATGGTGGCAGAGCCATCAATGATATCCTGAGCATAGCGTATGCCCTCCACCAGAGAGCTTTTCTGGTTTATGAGAGCCGCCAGCAGCTCAACAGAGTTTACGCCGCCGTTGCTCATGGCCATAAACTGGGTGCCATTCTGGGAAAAATATTTTTCAATAAGCTCGTCGGCATTGTTTATAACGCCGATCATGGAAATTGCGTAAAGACCCAGGGGAGAGCGCACCATAAGGGGCTGGGGGTCAAAGTCGCTTATGCAGCCGATGGCACTGCAGCCGGAGAAACCGGGCAGGTCCGGCTCAAACTTCGTGCGGAAGGGGGAATTGTCTATCCTGTGTATCTCCTTCTGGAAGCCCTTTTCCCTGTCAAATACCACCATGCCGGCACGCCTTGTGCCAAGGTGAGAGTGGTAGTCAACACCGAAGAAAACATCCAGAACCACATCGCGGCGGGATACCGCGCCGAAGAAACCGCCCATTATGCGAAGAACAGCTCGGAGAGGGTCATGGGATCGACATACTCGCCGTCCTTGTAAACCCTCATGTTGCCGGATGCGATCTCGTCAATGAGGATGACCTCGTCGCCCACGTAGCCGAACTCAAACTTGATGTCGTAAAGCTCCATGCCGCGGCTTGCCATTTCATCGGCAACTATCTTGGTGATGCGCTGGGTCTGCTCCTTGAGGGAGTCGTACTGCTCATCGCTCATAACGCCCAGAGCCACAAGGCCGTCCTTGGTCACAAGGGGATCGCCCTTCTCGTCGTTTTTGAAGGTGGTCTCAACATAGTAGGGCAGGTCTGCGCCGGACTCGATATAGTCACCGTAGCGGCGGATGAAGCTGCCCACTGCCTTGCAGCGGCAGATAACCTCAAGACCGTGGCCGAAAACGCGGGCGTTGAGAACTTCCATGGTGCAGTCATCAAGATTTGCGCTCACATAATGGGTCTTTATGCCAGCCTCTCTGAGCTTTTCAAAGAAGTACACGGACATGCGGAGATTGACGAGGCCAACGCCTTCAATGGTCAGACCCACAGCGTTTTCGCCCGGATCGAACTTGCCGTCTTTACCGGTGCAGTCATCCTTGAACTTCAAAAGAGCGTTGCCGTTTTCAAGTGCATAGACATTCTTGGTTTTTCCAGTGTAAACGAGTTCCATTCTTTTCTCCTCCATTTTCTCAGTTGTTGAGCTTTCTGTCTTTGTTGAGTACTTCTTCTGTCATTTTTATACGATAAGCATCCAGCTTTTCGGCCAGAGCATCGTCAGCGATGGAGAGCATTTCCACAGCCAGCATACCGGCGTTCTTGGCGCCGTCAATGGCTACGGTTGCAACGGGGATGCCGGAGGGCATCTGAACAGTGGACAAAAGCGCGTCCATGCCGCCCAGCTGGGCGGACTTGATGGGGATGCCGATAACAGGCAGGGTGGTTCCTGCTGCCATTGCACCGGCAAGATGGGCTGCCATACCGGCGGCGGCGATGATAACGCCGAAGCCATTGGCTCTTGCGTTTTCGCAGAAGTCTCTTGCTTCTACAGGGGTACGGTGGGCAGAGTAGATGTGCATCTCATAGGGTACACCAAAGTCCTTGAGAACATCGGCAGCTTTGCCCACAACGGGCAGGTCGCTGTCACTTCCCATGATTATTCCGACTTTCTTCACAGCATTATCCTCCTTCATAATTGAAAAAAGGCGCACTCATCACTTGAAAAAGCATTGAGTACGCCCAGACGGTCGGCAGATTACGATAGTTTGGTTCACGTGGTGCTCCACTTTGGACAAGGGCAAAGCCTTGTTTAACCGTCAGAGCCAAGCTACCTCAAGTATTGGTTTATGTGCCTTTAGAATATCATGAGCGCGTTTCAAATGTCAATTATCGAGAAAGCCAATATCGGACATTTTAGACGAAATTTTTTAGGCGTTTTTGTGCAAAACTACAGATTTGTTTTTCTCCCGCTCTTGACAATATATGATGTTCCTACTTATAATCAAGGTGAAAGAGATATATGAAAAGGCGGGATAAAATGCTCAAGCCCACGGAATTTATAGATGCCTACGCCCAGGCAGGCGCAGCTAAATGCAGCTCTTCCGCAAAGAGACTGCTGCTTCTGGCGCTGCTTTCAGGATTTATTCTGGGTACTGCCGGCGCCGCTGCCAGCACTGCCAGCTTCGCCTTTGAAAATGTATCGGCTGCAAAGCTGATAAACGCCTTTATCTTCGCCTTCGGACTTATTGTGATAATCTATACGGGAGCAGAGCTTTTCACAGGCAACTGCCTTATTGCCATCTCCCTGCTTGAAAAACGGGTAACAGCGCTCTCCATGCTGAGAAATCTTGTCATAGTGTATCTGGGCAATTTTGCAGGCTGCGCTCTTGTGGCCTGGTGCTGCGTTGTGACGGAAAGATTTGACCTGGCTGGCGGCGCTCTGGCCGTGAGCACCATCAGAACCGCCGTGGCAAAGTGCTCGCTGAGCTTTTCCGATGCCTTTATTCTGGGCATTTTCTGCAATGCGCTGGTCTGCCTTGGGGTCGTGTGCGGAGTGACTGCAAAATCCGCTGCGGGCAAGGCGGTGGGCGCATATCTCCCGGTGTGCATTTTTGTCATATGCGGCTTTGAGCACTCCATTGCAAATATGTACTACATACCGGCGGGGCTTTTTGCCAATGCCCTTCCCGTATATGGGGAGGCCGCCGCAAAGGCCGGTGTTGACACAGCCGCTCTCACATGGGCAAATTTCGCCGTGAATAATCTCATCCCCGTGACTCTCGGCAACATTGTGGGGGGCGCTGGTCTGGGCGCACTGCTGTGGGGCGCAAACCATGCGGGAAAGGAAACAAAATGAGCGATAATCTCTCCTCTCTCTGCGCTGAATTTACAAAGCGTCTCGCCTCCCCTGCCCCTGTTCCCGGCGGCGGCGGTGCGGCAGCGCTGTGCGGCGCTCTGGCTTCATCCCTCTGCTCCATGGCGGGGGAGCTTTCCAAGGGCAAGAAAAGCACCATGCAATACAGCGCGGAGCTTGATGAACTCACCGTCTCCGCAAAAGGTCATGCCGCCCGCTTTCTTGAGCTTATTGACGCTGATGCCGCCGCCTTTGAGCCGCTTTCCAGGGCCTATTCCATTCCCAAAGACGCGCCGGACAGAGCCGCCCTTATCAGTCAGGCATCCTTGACCGCCTGCTCTGCGCCCTCTGACATTCTGAAAGAGTGCCTTGCCGTGTCCCGTCTTTTGAACAGAATGGCGGAAATTTGCAGCCGCCTCATGATAAGCGATGTGGGCTGTGCCGCGGCGCTGTGCAAGGCAGCGGCAGAATGTGCGGCAATGAATGTGTACGTCAATCTCCCCGCTGTTCTGGACACGGAAAAGGCCGGGGGGCTGAAGAAGGAATGTGACGAAGTTCTCAGCTATTGCAGCACTGAGCTTGAAAAGGTGAAGGCTGCGGTATGGAATACTCTCAGGGAGGGTTGAAATGGCAATGCTTCTCAAGGGCGCGCCTGTGGCCGCCCATATAAGCGAAAAACTCCAGCCAAGGGCAAAGGCGCTTTTGGAAAAGGGCATAACTCCCCGCCTTGCCATTGTCCGCATGGGTGAAAAGGCCGGAGATCTGGCCTATGAGCACGCCGCCGTCAGCCGCTGTGCCAAGCTTGGCATCGCCGTGAGCACCGTGGCGCTGGATGAAAAGGCAGAGCAGACCGAGCTTCTTGATGTGATAGAGAAAATAAACGCCGATGAGGGCATTCACGGCTGTCTTATCCTGCGGCCCCTGCCTGAACACATTGACGAGGATGCCGTCTGCGAAGCCCTTGCCCCGGAAAAGGACATGGACTGCGTTACAAGCCACTCTTTAAGCCGGGTATTTTCCGGCCACGGCGATGGCTTTTACCCCTGTACCGCCCAGGCCTGCATTGAAATGCTGGACTATTACGGCTATGACCTGAGCGGAGCACGTATCTCCGTCATAGGCCGCAGTCTTGTTGTGGGCAGACCCCTTTCCATCATGCTTCAGGACAGGGACGCCACCGTGACCATGTGCCACAGCAAGACCCGAAATCTCTACAAGGCCTGCCGCAACAAGGAAATTCTCATTGTGGCTGCGGGAAGCGCCGGAGTGGTCAGGGAGACCTTTGTAAACCCAGAGCAGACCATAATCGACGTGGGTATCAACGACGACGGTATGGGCGGCATTACGGGGGATGTGTGCTTTGACAGGATAGAGCCGCTTGTGGCGGCGATCACCCCTGTCCCCGGCGGCGTGGGCTCTGTTACCGCGACTATACTGGCCGGTCATGTTATTATCGCAGCAGAAAGAAAACACAACATATAACACGCAACGAAGTTTAATAATTTATGACAGAGTAGGAGCAGCGCGTAAAGTGCCGCAGGATGGGAAGTTGTCTGCGGACGAAGCATTTTATATGTGCGGTGCTGCCTCCGCTTCCGCTGCCACCAAAGGGCATGCTCGCTCCTTTCGTGGCAACCGTCACGAAAGGAGATTTTTATATGCAGACAAAAAGACTTAGCTTCAACGCTGTCCTTGCGGCAATGTGCGCCGTGCTGGGCGCAGTTTCCCTTGATTTCGGCAACCTGAAGCTGACATTTGAAAGCTTCCCCGTTATTATTGCGGCGCTGCTCTTTGGCCCTGTGGATGCCATGCTGGTTGGCGGTATCGGCACTTTTTTGTATCAGGTGCTCCGCTACGGCATCACGGTCACCACACCCCTGTGGATATTGCCCTACATCCTCTGCGGCCTTGTTGTGGGGCTTTATGCCAAAAAACACCGCTTCAATATGGATAAAATACAGCTGGGTATTATTATTTTTGCGGGAAGTATTCTGATTTTTCTGCTGAACACCTTCGTTTTGTATGTGGACAGCAAGGTTTACGGCTACTATTCCTTCGTGTACATCTTCGGAACTATTGTGCCAAGGACCGTCATCTGCCTTGCCAAGGCGGCTGTGTTCACGGCAGTTATGCCTATGCTTCTTGAGGCCGCCGGAAAGGTTTTGAAATGAAGATAGAGCAAAGGGCGCTTGCCCTCTCCCGCCGCCGAGCACTCACAGCCAAGCAGCGCAGGGATATGAGCGCCGCCGTATGCGAAAAAATTCTCTCCCTGCCGGAGCTTATGAATGTGAGGACCGTGTTTTCATATCTCGCCGCATGGGACGAAGCTGATTTAAGTTATGTAAACCAAACTCTGACAGCACGGGGTATCACAGTGGCCTGCCCGGTCTGCTTTGAAAAAGGGCGTATGGAAGCCTATGCGCCGGAGGACGAAAGCGCCGTTGAAGCGGGCGCGTACGGAATAAAAAGCCCTGTGGTGAGCCGTTCAAGCTTTATTGAGCCGGAAGATATTGATTTGGTTTTTGTCCCCTGTGTGGCCTTTGATGAGGCGAAAAACCGCCTGGGTCACGGCGCAGGCTACTATGACCGCTACCTGCCCCGGTGCAGCAGGGCCGTATTTGTTCTCGCCGCCTTTCAGGCGCAGAAGCTTGACGGGCTGTGCTGTGATGCCCACGATGTAAAAATGGACATCATCGTAACGGAAAACGCCGTGCTGAGATAATTCAGCACGGCGCGGTTTTTTACTGGTTTATGACCTTTATCTGGCACATTTTCATAGCCTCAAGGGCATTATTGTGGCTTTCGGGTGTGACACCGGCACAGCAGGCAGCATCCACGATGACGGGGACTTCCGGCATTGCGGCCTTTATGAGCATGGCGTTGGAGATAACGCAGATATCGGTACAAAGGCCGATAAAAGTGACGCTGCCGATGGGCTTTTCGGCGTTTTCCCTTGCAAGCATGGTGGAAAGCTCCACCGAGCCGAAACTGGGCTTGTCAATGGCAGGCTCAGTGCGAAGCTCGTCCAGCTCAGCGCGTATCTGCCAGCCCTCGCTGTCCTTTATGCAGTGGGGTACGGGCAGGTTTTTGCCCTCCTGAGTGTCCATGTAGTTATCAAAATGGGTGTCCCTTGTGAATATGACACGGCCTTCAAAGCCCCTTATCTTCTCAAGCACCCGGGGTACAATGGCCTCAGCCTCTTCAGTGCCCAGCGCACCGTCGATAAAATCGTTCTGCATATCCACGACTATCAGAATATCGTTCATTTTTTATCTCCTTGCAGGTACAATCTCTATCCAGTATCCGTCCGGGTCTGCAATGAAATAAATGCCCATGGATGGATTTTCAAAGCAGATGCAGCCCATTTTTTCGTGTTTTTCATGTGCGGAGTCATAGTCATCGGCGGTAAAGGCCAGATGGAACTCGCACTCGCCCAGGTCATAAGGCTCTTTCCTGTCTCTGAGCCACGTCAGCTCCAATGTAAAATCGCTGACCCCGTCGCCCAGATACACCAGCCTGAAGCTTTCGTCCGACGCGACTTTTTCCCGCACAGGCTTCAGCCCCAAAGCCTCTTCATAGAACTTGAGACTGCGCTCCAGATCGAGAACATTGAAATTGAAGTGATTGAATTTTATCAAGGCGGCCTCCTTGCGTTTTTTGAAATTATACCCTGTCTCAGGCACAACGGTCAACGCAAAATTTCATGATTGAAATAGAGCGTCAGTTTTGCTATCATTAAAACGTTGGCAACAGAAATATGTCAGGTAATTATTATGGAACTGAAAGAATTTTTTGTTCAAAATCCAAAGGCTGCCATCGCCTTTTCCGGAGGGGTGGACTCGGCATATCTGCTGTACGCTGCCGTCAGCTGTGGGGCGGATGTAAAGGCCTACTATGTAAAAAGCCCCTTTCAGCCCCGCTTTGAGCTGGAGGATGCCAAGCGCCTTGCTTTAGTGCTGGGCGCTGAGATGGAGATAATTCCCCTCAATGTGCTTGAAAATGAGGATGTTTCCTCAAATCCGCCAGAGCGCTGCTATCACTGCAAAAGGGCCATAATGACGGCTATCATAAGCAAGGCCGCAGAAGAGGGCTACACCCTGCTGCTGGACGGCAGCAACGCTTCCGACGATGCTTTCGACCGGCCGGGCATGAGAGCGCTCGTGGAGCTTGCGGTCCGTTCTCCCTTGAGGGAATGTGGCCTTACGAAAAGCGAGATACGCAGGCTTTCAAAGGAGGCGGGGCTATTTACCCACGATAAGCCCGCCTACGCCTGCCTGGCCACCCGCATCCCTACAGGCGAAGTTATAAGCAAAGAGAAGCTCGAGGCCACAGAAAAAGCAGAGGAATACCTCCACTCCCTCGGCTTTGAAAATTTCCGAGTGCGCCTTTTCCACGGCTGTGCCAGAATACAGCTCAGAGCAAGTGACATGGCAAAGGCCGCGGCACATTTCGCAGATATCAACCGTGAGCTAAAAAAACACTACGCATCCGTGATGCTTGATATGGAGGCAAGAGATGAACAGTGAAGTAAGAAAGCTGCTTGAAAGCGTGAAGAAGGGCGAAACCTCCGTGGATGAGGCCCTCCTGCAGATAAAGATGGCCCCCTTTGAGGACATTGGCTTTGCCAAGGTCGATCTGCACCGCAAGATCCGTCAGGGCGTGGCCGAGGTAATATACGGCGCAGGCAAGACCCCTGAGCAGATCGCCGGCATTATAGAGACCATGCGCTCCAACGGACAGGAGCGCATCCTCATCACCCGAATGGCTCAGGAAGCGGCGGACTATGTGGGAAAGCTCTATGAGCTTGATTACCGTGAACGCTCCCGCGTGGGCATTATCGGCGGCTTTCCCGTCCCTGACGGTATCGGCAAAATATTGGTCGCCACCGGCGGCACTACGGATATCCCTGTGGCGGAAGAGGCGGCACTTGTGGCAGAGAGCCTTGGCAACGAGATCGTGCGTATCTACGATGTGGGCGTTTCCGGCGTGCACAGGCTTTTAAGCCATATGGAGCATATAATGAGCGCCACTGTCATTGTGGCGGTTGCCGGTATGGAGGGGGCTTTGCCCAGTGTCATCGGCGGCCTTGCCGACTGCCCGGTTATCGCCGTTCCCACCAGCGTGGGCTACGGTGCAGCCTTCGGCGGCGTTGCGGCGCTTCTGAGCATGCTCAACTCCTGCGCAAGCGGTATGAGTGTTGTGAACATTGACAATGGCTTTGGCGCAGGCTATCTTGCCAGCATGATAAACCACATGGAGGTCAAGGGATGAAGAGCCTTTATCTGGACTGCGGCATGGGCGCGGCCGGGGATATGCTGGCGGCTGCCCTGCTGGAGCTGCACCCGGACAGGGAGGAGTTTATCCGCCGCATGAACGGCATGGGGCTTGAGGGCGTGAAGATAAGCGCGGAAAAAGTCACAAAATGCGGCATCTGCGGCACTCATTTTTCCGTGTCCGTCCACGGCATTGAGGAGGATGAGCATCTTCACGGGCACCATCAGCACCACGAACACGCGGATATGCGCAGCATTGAGCATATCATAGGGCATCTGAACATGCCGGAGAGTGTAAAGAATGATGTGTTGTCCGTCTATTCCCTCATAGCCGAGGCCGAAAGCAAGGTTCACGGCGTGCCCGTTGGGGACATTCATTTTCACGAGGTTGGCCGCATGGATGCCATTGCGGACATCAGCGCAGTATCGCTGCTTATTCATGAGCTGGGCGTGGAGAGCATCACCGCCTCCCCTGTCTGCACCGGCAGCGGCACGGTAAAGTGCGCCCACGGCATCCTGCCTGTTCCCGCTCCCGCCACGGCAGAGCTTCTGAAGGGTATTCCCATTACCGCGGGCAATATCAGAACCGAGCTTTGTACCCCCACCGGGGCGGCACTTCTCAGGCACTTTGCAAAAAGCTTCGGGGATATGCCGCCTATGGGCGTTTTCGCCATCGGCTACGGCATGGGCAAAAAGGACTTTGAGCGGGCAAACTGCCTTCGCGCTATGCTGGGCGAGAGTGACGACAGCCGTGACATGGTGGTGGAGCTTGCCTGCAACATTGACGACATGAGCGCTGAGGATCTGGCCTTTGCCGCAGAGCGGCTTCTGGACGGAGGTGCGCTGGATGTGTTCACCGTTCCCATCGGCATGAAAAAATCCCGCCCTGCCGTGCTTTTGACCCTGCTGTGTCCCATAGATGAAAAAGAGCGCTTTGTGAAGCTTATTTTCACATACACCAGCACCCTTGGCATAAGAGAGAAGCTTTGCAGCCGCTATGTGCTCTCCCGCCGCGTGGAAAAGCGGGAGACTGACTTGGGTACTGTTCGCGTCAAGCTGGCCGAAGGCTATGGCGTCAGCCGGGAAAAATATGAGTATGAAGACCTTGCTGCCCTTGCAAAGGAAAAGGGCATAAGCCTTGAAAAGCTCCGGCAATTACTTGGATAAATCGAAAAGCCTCCGTTTCCAAAGTGGAAACGGAGGTTTTTTATCAGCCGTGAGGGTTTTGCATCTGCTGTATGTCCTGAGTGTAGGCGGCTATATACATCCAGGGGCCTTGCATCTCCCGGGTGCAGGAGTAGCCTATCATGTCCTTGTACACTACGTTCAGATTGTTTATGGTCAGAGCCTCGCTGTAGGGGTTGAGCACCTCATTGAGCATATCCCGCCACTGGTAAACCATGCACACCGCATAGCTTTGCGCAGGTTCTCCCAACATTCTCGGGGAGTGGGGCATAATATGGAAATTAATGTCCTCAGTTTTGCACATAAGCGCCTGACGCAGGAAAAAGGCAATGTTGGCAGCGGAAAGGTCGGTGTCAACGTTTTCGGAAATAATGTCTATCACCTTGCCCACATTGGGGATATTCCCAAGGGAAATAAACTGCTGGGCACAGGATTTGAGAAAATCGTGCTGCACCTTGATGCGGCCTATGTCGCCCTCATAGTAGCCGTGGCGATACCGCACAAGCCCCATGCACTGAAATCCGCTGAGTGTCTGTTTGCCCGGGTATATGTAGTTGTAGGAATCCTCCCACTCGCCGTCCACCATGGTGTAATCTTCAAAGTATATTTCCTGGGGAACATCATACTCCACACCGCCGAGCGCGTCTATGGTGTCGATAAATGCCTCAAGGCTCACTATGGCATAGCAGTCCACATCAAAGCCGATAAGATCCTTCACCCGAAGCTTTATCTGCTCGGCAGGATCAAGCCCTGCGTTTCTGGCCTTGTACACCACAGAATTTATTTTACGCACTTCCCAGTCAACATTTATAAGGGTATCTCTGGGTATGCTGATAAAGTCCATTTTGTGGTTTACCGTGTCTATCTTGCCCACGAGAATGGTGTCAGTGTTGCCGGTCCACTTATCCTCCCCCACCAGAAGCACAGTGTATACTCCGTCCTGACGCAGATTATCAGGTGCAACGGCGCTCTCGAGAGGGTCCGGCGTAGGAGTCGGTGTGGGCGTGGGGGTGGCTGCGGGTGTCGCCTCCGGAATGGCAGTCTCCACTGCCGGGCTGGAATTTGCCTCTGTCGCTTCTATCCCGGTACCTGCTATATCGGGGGCTTTCTCCCACATCATATACGCGCCTACGCCGCCGATAAGCAGCAGCACCAGCACGGTAAGCGTTATACGAAAGATTTTGCGGGCTTTTCTCATTTTCTCTCTTCGCATTCCGCGAGACTCCTTTCAGGGGTTTTCAACGTATTATAGCACTATAATTCAAGATCAACAAGCTTGCAAAATAATTTGCTTTCGTCCTTGAAAAAAAGCTTGACAAACAGAAAAATAAATGTATAATAATCCTTGCGTTTAGCGGGATTGTGTAAAGGTAGCACAGCGGACTCTGACTCCGTATGTGAGGGTTCGAATCCTTCTCCCGCTGCCAAAAGAAAAAAGTCCGTCCGTCAGGATGGGCTTTTTTGTTTTCCCATGTGGATGTGGATTCGAACCCTCACATTATTTCATCTGTTTTCGACGATGATAATTACAAGTCTGCATTACGATATGCCAATGAATATCAGCGTAATATTTACGATGAAAAGGCCAAGGAAATCGACTTAATTTGAAATAGATCCATTCATATTTCTGCAAAAGAGAAGTGGAAGCAACCATGAATAATGATAATATAACAAATGTTTATGCCGTAGTGAAAAGTTGCATATCGGGCCTTGCAATTGGTGACGCTCTGGGGGTTCCCTATGAGTTCATGCCTCGCTACCTAGCTGAAAATGCAGATTTGACGCACATGACAGAGAATGGCTTCTATCATCAGCAGCCGGCTGGCGCCTGGAGTGATGATACGGCCATGACACTTGCAGTCATGGACTCCATCATCCAGACTGGGTACATTGACGCAGAGGCAATGATGTCAGCCTTTCAGGACTGGTATATCAATGCGCGTTATACATCTACCGGCATTACTTTTGGTGTAGGTCGAACCATAAACTTTGCATTAAAAAAGCATAGATACGGGAACCCCGCACTTTCTTGTGGGCCGTCCGGCTTCCGGGACAATGGGAATGGAGCTTTGATGCGCTTCTCTCCCATTGCGCTTTACTGTTGTTACAATAAGCTTTTAAGAGTTGAAGAAATCTGTTTAGTAAACAACGCCTGTCAAATTACTCATGCACATGAAATCAGCCAACTTGGATGTTTGATCTACACAGATTATTTGAAATCGATCGTCTCTGGCTCAAGCAAGACTCAAGCCTATGAAGCAATCTGTTCCACCGATTATAGTAGTTATTACTCAAAAAGGGCAGTTCGTGCTTACAAGCGTGTATTGAATGGGGAGCTGGCTGCTTTGCCGATGCACAGTTTGAATGAATCCAGTTATATCGTTGATACGTTAGAGGCGGCACTGTGGGCAACACTGAAAGAGACTTCCTACGAAAACGCAGTCAAAGAAGCCATTCATCTTGGCTATGATACTGACACTGTTGCTGCTGTTACCGGCTCAATTTGCGGTATCTTGTATGGCGCTGAAAGTATACCTGAAGAGTGGCAAAATGAGCTGCTTAACAGAGATTATCTGGAAGATCTGTGTCGAGCTTTTTCTTCGGTGATTATCTCTCCGCATCCTAAAAGTCCAATGTTTACACAAAGGAAAAAAGCTTTTGGCGAACACATTGGATAAGCACAAATTAAAAAGTCTGTCCGTCAGGATGGGCTTTTTTGTTTTGGCTATAGGCCGACAGTTGGGGCAAAGCAAAAAAGATCGCTGCGGGTGTGGCACACGCAGCGATCCCTTGCGGAGTGAAAGAGAGTATCTCGAAATATTCTTTAAAATCGGGGAAGCAGCAGCCGCTGCAAAGGCGCTTAAGATAGGCCGCAGATGAAAGCGCCATATTCTCCAAGCCTGCGGCGGGCATGATTTTACTCGTCCTCGCCCCAGAGCTGAGCACAGCTGACAGCCTTGTGCCAACCACGGAGCAGCTTTACGCGCCGCTCCTCCTCCATTGTGGGGGTAAACACTCTGTCCACAGCCCAGTTGCTGCGTATATCCTCAAGCCCTGACCAGTAGCCCACCGCCAGACCTGCCAGATACGCCGCGCCCAGAGCCGTGGTCTCAATGCATCTTGGGCGGTACACATCACAGCCCACAAGATCGGACTGAAACTGCATGAGAAAATCGTTGGCACAGGCGCCGCCGTCCACTTTAAGCTCGCTGATGCGTATGCCCGCATCCCGCTCCATAGCCCGGGCGATGTCGTAGGTCTGATAGGCCAGCGACTCAAGAGTTGCCCGGATGAGGTGGGCACGGGAGAAGCCTCTGGTTATGCCCACTACCGCGCCTCTCGCCCGCTGATTCCAGTAGGGCGCACCAAGGCCGGTAAAGGCGGGGACAACGTAGCCGTCGGCAGAGTCCTCCACACTTCTGGCGAAGGTCTCGCTTTCGGAAGCCGTGGATATAAGGTGCAGCTCATCCCGAAGCCACTGTATGGCAGCACCGGCAATGAAAATACTGCCCTCAAGGGCATATTCCACATGATCCTCAAATCCAACTGCTATTGTGGTCACAAGCCCGTTTTTGCTCTCTACCAGCTCTCTGCCTGTGTTCATCAGCAAAAAACAGCCTGTACCGTAGGTGTTTTTCATATGCCCCGGCTCAAAGCAGCACTGACCGAAAAGGGCGCACTGCTGGTCACCGGCAGCACCGGCAATGGGTATCTCCCCGCCGTAGAGCTCAAACTCGGTTTTGCCGTAGACACAGCTTGAGGGTTTCACCTCAGGCAGTATGCAATCCGGAATATCAAGAAGCTTCAAAAGCTCTGCGTCCCATTTAAGCTCTCTTATGTTATAGAGCATGGTTCGGCTGGCATTGGTGTGGTCTGTGACGTGTACCCTGCCGCCGGTCAGCTTCCAGATGAGC
This sequence comes from Oscillospiraceae bacterium, assembly GCA_017465025.1. GTDB lineage: Bacteria > Bacillota > Clostridia > Oscillospirales > Oscillospiraceae > Limivicinus. Next base: position 4,206 of record JAFTXM010000089.1, on the reverse strand, counting down.
CATGTGTCTATAGTGCCGAAGAGAAGCTTTCCCGCCTCAGCTCTTTTTCTGGCTCCCGGCACATTGTCCAGAAGCCATTTTATCTTGCTGCCGGAGAAGTAGGCATCCGGCACAAGGCCGGTTTTGGCCTTTATATCGTCCGCCCATCCGGAGGCCACCAGCGAATCGATTATATCCGAGGTGCGGCGGCACTGCCAGACAATGGCGTTGTGGACAGGCTCGCCGGTTTCCTTGTCCCAGATCAGTGTGGTCTCCCGCTGATTGGTAATGCCGATGGCGGCGATATCCCCGGCGCTTACGCCCAGCTTCTGCATGGCGCTGCGGCTGACCTCGAGGGTGGTGTGCCATATCTCCATGGCATCGTGCTCCACCCAGCCGGGTCTGGGGAATATCTGGCGGAATTCTTTCTGCACCGTGGCGCAGATATTGCCCGCTTTGTCAAACAGTATGCATCTGGAGCTTGTCGTGCCCTGATCCAGAGCCATTATGTATTTCATTGGCAAGTCTCCTTTCGTCTGTGATTTTTCAAAAAGCCGCCGCAAATGCGGCGGCTCTTGATGGTTTATTTACTGCTTACAGCACTCGCAGTAGTATTACATCATGGGAAAGCTGCGGGTGTTTGCAACGTTGATTATGGTGACAATCAGGCCGTTGGCAATACCTGCAATATAGGGGTTCTTGGTGTAGCGATAGATGAAGCGGGAAATCGCCACTGCTCCCATGAGCACTATCAGAGTGGGGAAGAGCCACAGACAATACATGTTGTAGCGGTTGACCTTGCCGAAGAAGAGCATGAAGCCGGTGTTGTAGTAGTAAATGTACTGCATCCAGGGCAGAATGAAGCAGGGGAAGGCCACAAATACTGCTACGATAAGGCAGTTGACCCAAGGCTTCTTGCCGATGCTGTTGAAGTTGAATGCACCAACGGAGATGGAGCAGGGGATGTAGAATGCAAGGAACATCCACACGAAGGGCCATGCACCAACACCAAGCTTGTCAGCCTGGAAGGTCTTGAACGCAAGAGTCCAGAAACGGAAGTCCGCCTTGAAGAAGTAGTCTGCAACGAAGACCCATGCATAGGTCGCGCCAGCCACAAATACGCCAAGGACAATGGTCTTCCAGAGCTTTTCGCCCTTTATTACAACCCCTCTGGCAACAAGGTCAACGCCGTTGCTCTTGCCGTACATCTTGTAAGAAACTACGAGGGTGATAATGGTGGCAATACCGGTGACCAGAGCCCAGAGTGCAATACCCATAGTCTGGGGCTGATAGCCGCCTATCTTATTGTAGCCGAAGGCCACCAGCGGGAAGTAAACAATGCAGGAGAAGAGAGCGTTTATGATCATGGGTACCCAGAACCACAGCTTGCCCTTCTTGTCGGTAATCTGAACGGGGACAGCTTCCTCTTCGGATGCCACGACCTTGAAATAGGGAGTGTGTGCCATCAGTACAGCAAAGCCGCAGAGGAACAGAGCCATACCGATAATGCCTATGCCGTTGAAGGCTTCCTTAACAAACCAGGTCTGGTTGTTGGGGTCGATCTTGATGGGAGCATCAAGGGTGAGGTCAAACCACTCGACAACGGCAGCAGTGGCAGTGGCAGAGAAGTGAGACCAGGGATGAATCATATCGAACTGGTAAATGGTTCTGTAGGTCTCTTTACCGTCAATTTCCTTGGTATAGAGCTTGTTGGGTTCCTTGACCTCATCAGGCTCTTCACCGAAGCTCAGGAACACCTGGGCACCGTCCTGCTCCATAAAGGTGGGAGCGCAGGCTATGGGAGTCTCGCCGTCTTCGCCGTAAATGAGATAGAAGAATTCATCGTACATTGCGGCTATAACTGCAACGTCGCGATTGCCGTAGAGAGAGTTGGACCAGTTACCGTCTGCATCCTTGTAATAGGTGGAGCCGCAGTTGAGGAGGATGGATGCAATGTGGCGGGTGTCATACTGCTGCTCGTACTTGAGAGCGTTGGTGTTGATTGCGGTGGAAGCGCCGGCAGAGTGTCCGGTAACACCGATGCGGGCAGGGTCAACGTAATTCAGTTCAGAAAGATACTTTGCGCCCCAGTAAGTTGCAATGAAGCACACGCTGGTTGCATCACCCGGAGGAGAATCATCGGAGTCACCGTGGCTGGGCTGGTCTATATTCAAAACAACGAAGCCGCGGTGTGCAAGCTCAACAAAGTTTGCGTCCTGCATCTCCTTATTGTTGTAGTGACCATGGCTGGTCACCACAGCCGGAGCGGGCGTATCGGGAGTCGCGTTCTGAGGAATATAAAGATCCATATCCATTGCATATCCCTCGGGAGTTTCCATGGTCAGTTGCTTAATGGTGACCTTGCCGCCATCGGTCTGTACGATATGTACAACAACCATGCTTAAAAGCATGAGCACAATACCGATGCACAAAAGTCTCTTTGCTATTTTCTTTGCTTTTGCCATTTCTTTACCTTTCCTTTCTTTCTCAGTTTTGTCTGTTTTGACCATAAACTCTGTTTTTTATGGCCTTGTGTGATTTAAAAATAGCAAAATCGCACAAATTTGCCAATATACAGTTTTGTTGTAGTTTGTACTTATTTTACCTAATATTCTTGACCTATGTAACAGATTTGACCTGTCAAATTGACAATAAAATAACTTCACTAAAACAAAAATCCCGGTTTTGGATATAGTAAACAAAAAAGCGGCAGAACGGATTTTAATCCATTCTGCCGGGAGAGTGTAAAAGCGGAGAACAAAGCGCGGTGCAAATAGCAGCTGTACAGATGGCCCATACCCTGCGGGCGCAGGGGGCGGATTTACGGACAGCAAAAGGGCTTGCTGCAAAATCAAGCAGCAAGCCCTTGAACTAAATGCAATATGTATCAGATTTTGATAAGCTCGTACTCCCTTGTGCCGATACCCAGCTTTTCAGCATGCTCAACAGCGCTCATCCAGTTGGTTTCAGGATGGTTGTCGTTGAAGTGGTCATTATGGGTGTGGGGCAGCTCGTCGAGAATGCTGCCGGCCAGGACGGGCTGGGCGTTTGCAGCGTCAGCACAGGCCATGTCAAGGGCAACGGGGTCGAAGGAGCAGAACATACCCACGTCAGGGATGATGGGCATATCGTTTTCGGCGTGGCAGTCACAGTTGGGGGAAACGTCCATGACGAAGCTGATATGGAAGTGGGGGCGATCCTTCACTACTGCCAGAGCGTACTCGGCGATCTTGCAGTTGAGGATGTCGTTAGACTCGTCATTGGCAGCGGTGACAGCGTCCATGGGGCAAACGCCGATGCATCTGCCGCAGCCGACGCACTTATCATAGTCGATGGAGGCCTTTTTGTCAGTGACAGTGATGGCACCGTGGGCGCAGTTTCTGGTGCAGGCGCCGCAGCCGATGCAGTTTTCCTGATGGACAACGGGCTTACCGGCGGAGTGCATCTCCATCTTGCCGGCTCTGGAGCCGCAGCCCATACCAAGGTTTTTCAGAGCGCCGCCGAAGCCGGTGGACTCATGACCCTTGAAGTGGTTCATGGAAATGATAATGTCAGCATCCATGACGGCGCGGCCTATCTTGGCTTCCTTGACGTACTCACCGTCAATGGGAACGAGCACTTCGTCAGTGCCTTTCAGACCGTCGGCAATGATGGTGTGAGCGCCGGTGGTGAAGGGGTTGTAGCCGTTTTCATAGGCGGCTTCCAGATGGTCGATGGCGTTCTTGCGGCGACCGACGTAAAGGGTGTTGCAGTCGGTCAGGTAGACACGGCCGCCGGCGTTCTTTATCATGTCGACAACTACCTTGGCGTAGTTGGGGCGCAGATAGGAGAGATTCCCCGGCTCACCGAAGTGAATCTTGATGGCGGTGAACTTGTTGTTGAAATCTATGCCCTCCAGCATACCGGCGGTCTTGATGAGACGGGCCAGCTTCTGAGGAATGTTCTCGGTGAAAGTGGCGCGGAAATTGGCAAAGTAAACTTTGGATGCCATGGTGCTCCTCCTTAAGTAATCTTTAAAAGCATACTGTTTCATTATATCAAATCGGGGAGCAAAGTCAATACAGGGCTCTTGCGCTGATTTTTTACAAAGAACAAATACGGCGCATTTTGGCCGTGAGCTTCAGCTTTTCCTGCGCTGTATCCCAATCTCCGGGGCAGGGCCGTATATCCACGCCCGGCACAGCGCCATTTTCGCAGTCCACATACAGCTCATAGGCAAGCCAGAGG
>JAFTXM010000088.1 GCA_017465025.1 Oscillospiraceae bacterium | reverse complement strand
GACTCGGTGGACATGGTGAGCATCACATAGATCATGGACAGCATATTAAGGCTCATCAGTATCTGGATGCCGTAGGTGAGCATGGCGGAGACCTGACCCACGTCAATGCTGCTGCCGCCGCTGCTTACGATAAGGCGGGCGCCTACGGACAGGATAAACACCATGTTGAAGTACACACAAAGCTGCATAAGCGGCTGGTTGAGGGCCACAAGGCGCTCGGCGTGGGTAAAGTCCTTTGAAATGTCATAGGAGGCGGTGCCGAACTTTTCCTTTTCATAGTCCTCTCTTGCAAAGCCCTTGACCACGCGCATGGCCCGGACGTTTTCCTCAATGGCCTCGTTGAGCCTGTCGTACTTTTTGAATACGGCGCGGAAAGCGGGCATGGCCTTGCGGGCTATCATGTAAAGCCCGGTTGCCAGAACGGGGATGACCACCACAAATGTGCTGGCCAGAACGCCGCCCATGATATAGGCCATGACAATGGCAAATACGAGCATCAAAGGCGCACGGATGGCGGTACGTATGGTCATCATAAAGGCAAACTGCACGTTCTGCACGTCGGTGGTCATACGGGTGACGAGGGAGGCGGAGGAGAACTTGTCGATATTTTCAAAGGCGAAGCTCTGCACCCGCACAAAAAGGTCGTGGCGGAGATTTTTTGCAAAGCCGGCGGAGGATTTGGCGCAGGTGTAGCCGCCGCTGGCGCCGCAGCTTAATGATACCAGTGCCAGAAATATGAGGAGAAGGCCGGTCTTTGTAAGCTCTCCCATGGAAACCCCGGCTTTTATGTTGTTTACAAGGCCGGCAGTTATAAAGGGGATAAGTACCTCAATGAAAACCTCCAGCACCATCAGTGCAAAGGTAATGTGAGCGTACTTCCTGTATTCCCTCAGACAGGCGAAAAGCCTTTTAATCATCGCTTTCACACACTTCCTTTCCCATAGTATCAAAAGCGTTTTTAAGCATAATATCCAGTGCAGCTGTGACAGCGAGCCTCTGCTCCTCAGTCAGCCCCCGGCACATGGTCTCAAACACCTCGCTATCCACCCTCTCCAGCTCCCCCTGAAGACAGTGGGCCTTCTCAGTGGAGCATATCAGCTTGGAGCGGCGGTCGATACTGCTGACAGAGCATTCTACAAAGCCCTTTTTTTCAAGCTTTTTTATAAGCTCGGTCATGGTGGGGTGTCCCAGATGGGCGGCCTTTTCCAGATCCTTCTGGCATATCCGTTCAAGGTCGCTGTGCTCCAGCCGGTTGAGCTGCCCCAGCACCATAAGCTGTACACCGGTCAGCCCCATCCGGCTGCCCGCCTCATCCAGCCTTTTTTTGAAAAAGCGGCTGATAAGGGAAAAGCGCATCCCTGCGCTCAGTTCACATTTCATAAAACCCAACCTCAAAAAATACGTCGTACACGACCCAGTTTGAGTCGTGTACGACGTATTTTAGCGCAATATAAATCAGATGTCAATAGCAGGATTATCTGAGCTTTTCCAGATACTCCACTATTCTGCCCACGGTGTAGAGCTGGGCTGCATCCTCGTCGGAGATGCTGATGCCGAAGCTGTCCTCGATGGACATGATAAGCTCCACTATATCCAGAGAGTCGGCACCCAGATCGTCTACCAGATGGGTGTCGGGGGTGATGGTCTCAGGGTCGATCTCAAACTGCTTTGCCAGTGCGGCCTGTACATTTTCAAATATCATTTCAATTCCTCCGATGTGATCAACACATAAAGTTTTGAATCCTCAGGCCCACTCACGGCTCTGGGGCTTGTTTGAACTGCTCTGCTCGCCCTTTACGTAGGACACGACCACCCGTCTGTTGGGCTCAACGCCGGTGGAGCTGGTGGTAACGCCCTCGTAATTTTGCAGTGCGGTGTGGATAACATGGCGCTCGTAGGAGTTCATAGGCTCCAGAGCCATGCTGCGCTTGTACTTTATGGCCTTGTCTGCCATCTTACGTGCAAGCTTTGTCAGGGAGTCCTCCCGCTTGCTGCGGTAGTTCTCTGCGTCCACGCTGATATGCATATGCTTGTCGCTGCCGCGGTTGACTGCGTAGTTTGTAAGATGCTGGATAGCGTCAAGGGTCTCGCCGCGGCGGCCGATGATGGCGCCCATGCCGCTGCCGGAGACATTCACATTGATGCCGCCGTTGTCTCTGGGGCCGATTTCCAGCTCTGCCTTCACGCCCATGCGCTCCAGAAGACCGCTGAGAAAGGCGCGGACGGCTGCATATTCGGCGGGCTCATCGACGGGCTGAGCGACGGGGGCGGCCTGCTCGGCAGCAGGTTCTTCCACTGCCTCGTCCTCGGCCTCGTAGCTGACGCGGATCACGGCGGGAGAGGCGCCTATGCCCAGAAAACCGGACTTTGCGCGCTCAATGATCTCCACGGAAACATCGTCACGATCAAGACCCAGCTCACTGAGAGCGGCGGCAATGGCCTCGTCCTCGGTGCGGCCGGCCTTTTCCAAAGTTTTGATCATATTCTAAGTTACTCCTGTCCGTCCGTATTCACAGTGGAAGCTTCCTGAGTTTCAACTGCCTCTTCGACAGTCTCCACAACTTCCTGTGCAGTAAGGACTTCATCCTGAATGGTTTCATCAATAGATGCGCCGAATTCGGACTCGGCAGCAGCGGCCAGAGTGGCGGCGGCAGCGTTTTCAGGGTTGGTGAAACGGTCTGCCACGTAGGCGCGGCCTCTGGCGTAGCGGCGGTTGCCCACCTGAGATGCGGGGATCTCGTAGTCCTTTATGCCAAGGCGCTCTCTGCGGGCGGCACGCTCGGCCTTGTCAAGGGCAGCCTTGCGCTCATCGCTCTTCTGCTTTTCACTGGCCTGTATCTTTTTCTTGCTGGTGTTGACGTTCTTTTCGGTCTTGCCCTCGGCCTTGAGACGCTCGGTCTCCAGACGCTTCAGCTCTATCTCACGCTCGCGGGCGCTCTTGGCGGCGATACGCTCGGCATCTTCCTTGTCCAGCTGCTTTTTGTACACTCTGGTGAGGATGAAGTCACGGGTCGCACCGAAAACGCTGTTGGCAATCCAGTATACGCCCATTGCGGCGGGCATGATGAAGCAGAACCACAAGGACATAAGGGGCATCATGAGATTCATGGTCTTCATGGAGCTGTCCATCTGGGCGTTCTGCTGCTGGGGGTTGGACAGATTGCTGATCTTCATGCTCAGCCAGGAGAAGCCTGCGGAGATGAAGGGGATGATGAAAAGACCCAGGGCGGGCAGCCATACGGAGGGATCGCTGAAATCGGTGTTGAACATGAAGTTCCAGCGGGGCTGATCGCCAAGGTTCACGCCAAGGAAAGAAAAGTCAATATTGAGAAGGCCGTCAACCTTGCCGGCCAGCTCGGACTGGACCAGATCCCAGTTCTGATGGGCAAGGTCAGTGAGCTTTATCTCAACGTATGCGTCGGGCTTGCTGGGTATGACATAAAGGCCCTTCTCAACAAAGAAGGCCTGCAGAGTGTCCACTACGTCCTGAGCCGCGAACATCATTCTGGTGATGGGCTGGCGGATGACGGAGTAGAGGGCTATAAGGATGGGGAAGGGAACGAAGGACCACAGGCAGCCGGACATGGGGTTTGCACCGTTTTCCTGGTACAGCTTCTGCATCTCCTGCTGGTACTTCTGGGGATTTCCCTCGTGGCGTCTTTGCAGCTCCTGCATCTGGGGCTGGAGACGGGAAGTACGCATCATGCCCTTCTTGCTCTTTGCCATAAAGGGGGTCAGGATAAGGTTGACCGCAAGAGCGAAGATCATCAGGGCGACGCCGTAGTTTCCGGTCAGCTCATAGAGCTTGACCATAAGCCATGCGAAAGGCTTGGTGATAGTTGCCCACATAGGTTTCTCCTCGGTTAGATATTTTTAGGGGACGGGGTCGAAGATGTCATAGTCCTTCCGGTGGAAGGGATGGCACTTCATGATACGCCGGAAAGCCAGCCAGCCGCCCTTGAGGGCGCCGTACTTTTCAATGGCCTCCAGCGCGTACTGGGAGCAGGTAGGTATGAAGCGGCAGCAGGGTGGACGTGCGGGGGAGATATACTTGCGGTAAAAGCGGATGGCGGCGAGCATGAATTTTTTCATCACTGCACCTCTTTTAAAAGATGAAGCTTGTCGCACAAGGAGAGAAAAGCCTCGTTCATACGGCTGTATTTGCCGTTTACGCATCTTGCGCGGGCTACGATGACAATATCCCAGCCATCCTTGAGAAGATGGGCGTTGAGCCTGTATATTTCTCTCAGTCTGCGGCGCACGCGGTTTCTCACCACAGCATGACCAAGCTTCACCGAAACGGTGAAGCCCACTCTCTTGGCGGCAGTGCCGTTTTTGCGGCAGTACACCACCATATAAGGGTCTACCGCGCTTTTACCTTTGGAATAGAGTCGCCTGAAGTCACTGTTCTTTTTTAAAGTAAACCTGCGATCCAAGGCAATGCTCCTCCTGTTGGTCCAACTCAGCGTTCAGCTGACTGCACAAACACCTAAAGGGCGGATTGCTCCGCCCTAAATTACTTTTTTAAACCTGCTCACTTTGCGAAGGATCAGTAGCTGAGCTTAGCTCTGCCCTTTGCTCTGCGACGGGAGAGAACCTTGCGGCCGTTGGCGGTCTTCATTCTCTTGCGGAAGCCGTGCTCTTTCTTGCGCTGACGCTTCTTGGGCTGATAGGTACGCAGCATGGTGTAATACTCCTTTCAGGTTGATACTCAACATCGGGATCGCTCCCGAAGTAGTTGACATGGAAACACTCGACGACAAGCGCCGTCGAGTGATGATTATACAATACTTCAAAGACCCTTGTCAACAAAAAAATGCGCATTTTCGGGGATAAACGTGTGGACAATGCAAAGAGCGGCAATCTCTAATACAAACAGTATGTATGTTGTCGCCATAAGTTTTGCCAGTACGTGCCGTGCGGTCATGTTTTTGCCGCACAGGTGTATGCCCGCTGCCGTCAGGCAGCATATTGCGGCGGAGCTGATACAAGGATTTCAAGGGGAAAGTAAGCCTCTAACGACAACAAACTCGCAGCAACAGCTGCGAGTCTGTCGTGTTGTGAGAAAGGAATGAAAAAGTTTTGACTCTTGTCTGCATCAGGTAATTGCTTTCAGGAGCAAAAGTATTGTAAGCCTCCGGAATCGGGGCGAACTAAATCATATGTATATCTCTCCTACAGAAAAAAGTACTGCTTTTCCGGCCAAAAACACCTTATCACCGGCGAAGCGGCAATACAGCGTTCCGCCTCTGGCTGAGGCCTGATATGCAACAAGCTCCCTCTTTTCCAGGCGATTTGCCCAGTAAGGAACAATGTGACAATGCCCGGAGCCGCACACAGGGTCCTCTATTACTTTCATTTTGGGAGCAAAACTCCGGGAGACGCAGTCGGTCTTTTTGCCCGGGGCCGTCGCATGGAATACAAGACCCTCCAGCTCAATGAGCTTGTTCATATCCGGTTCAAGAGCCTTGACGATGTGCTCATCATCGAAAACACAAAGCAAGTCTCTGCCAAGGTAAGCTTCCCGTGGCCTCGCGCCGATTGCTTCCGCCATTTTTTCCGTGACATGAACAGGCTGCAATTTGTATGCCGGGAATTCCATTTCATAGAGCTCCTCTTTTCTTGTGACAGTAAGTTCTCCGCTCAGGGTTTTGAACACAACGGAGTCCTTGCCGACAGCGCAGTAGTTCAGCAGGACATATGCGCACGCAAGCGTTGCGTGGCCGCAAAGGTCTATTTCTCCTCCCGGTGTAAACCAACGCAAATGAAAGGCATCGCCCGTCTTTACCGTAAATGCGGTTTCGGAGAAATTGTTCTCCTTTGCAATATCCATCATCAGCTGTTCCGGCAGCCACTCATCAAGAACACATATGGCCGCAGGATTCCCGTGAAATACTGTGTCGGTAAAGGCATCCACCACATATTGCTTCATCAGCTTCTCTCCTTATCAGTCCGGCAATTACCCGGCATAAAACGCTTTATGGCGCGGCTTTTCCGTATATTTCATAGCTTGAAACGACAAATCAAAAGCGCACTTTGTGTCCTGCACATAATACGTCCAGACACCGTGTTTCCTGTAGTAATGCTTATCCAAAAGAGCCTGCGGCTCAGTCTTCACCTTCGGCTAATTCGCCTCTCTGATTCAGGCCATGCGTGCCGCTTTCTCAAGAATCAAGGTGTTTTCAACGGCCTTAATATTTGCCCAGCGCACCTATTTCTTGAGTTTTTCAGGCATTTTCCCTCAGTGCCTCCATCGCTTTATCGAATTTTTCCTGCAGCCATATTTTGCTTTCGCGGACTTTTTCCACATCGCAAGCTTCCTCGCCGTACCACATTTCAATCATGTACGGCCCTGAATAGTCAAGGTTCTCCAGTTGTTTGAAGCAGGCTTCAAAATCCACGCAGCCTTCTCCGAAAGGCACGCATTTAAAAACGCCGGGCTTATCTCCGGAAGGCGGGATAGTGTCTTTCAGGTGAACCGCCACAACACTGTGGATGCCCTTTTCTATTTCCGCCTGGGGATTATTCTCAGGCCAGGCGCTGAGATTGCCCAGATCCGGATATACCCTGTACCAGGGGGAGCGGATATCCTCTTCATACACCAGATGCTTTAATATGGAATTCATAAAAGGCGTGTCCATTATCTCCATTGCCAGCATGACCTGGTTTTGTTCGGCAAGCTTTGCCGCCCATCTCATGCCTTCTCTGAAGCGCTCAACGCTCTCAGGACTGGAAACTTCGTAGTACACATCATAGCCGGCAAGCTGGATGGTGCGGATACCCATGGCGGAAGCAAAGAAAATGGCCTTTTCCATAATGTCATGCGCTTTTTGCCGGATATGCTCCTCACTGCTGCCAAAGGGGAAACGGCGGTGGGCGCTCAGGCACATGCTCAGGATAGGAATTCCCACCTCGGCGCAGGTGCGGCGAAGCTGCTCTATTTCGTTCCTGCTCCAGTAAAGCCTGGCTATCCGCTCATCCTTTTCATCTATGCTTATTTCCATGTAGTCAAAGCCCAGCTGTTTTGCCTTCATAAGACGCTGTTCCCAACTGTCCCTTGGATCAAAAGCCTTTTCATAGATGCCCAACAGATGTTTTCCAAACATATTTTTTCCTCACCGGCAGTTTCAGCGCTTTACTCTTGCGCTGCCGCCGGCGGCAAGGGCCTCCGCTTCCTGACGGCTGACCAGATTCCAGTCGTTGCGGATGGTGTGGCACAGTGCGGAGAACGCGGTTGCAAAATCCAGAGTCTCCTGCTCCCCGTGTCCCTCCAGCATGCTCCATATGAGGCCGGAAGCAAAACTGTCGCCGCCGCCCACGCGGTCATTTATTTCTATATTTTCATACTTTTTGGAAACATAGAAGCCGTTTTTGGTCATCATGCAGCCCTGCCAATTATTAAGCAGAGCAGTTTTGACTTCTCTGAGAGATGTTCCCACTGCTTTTACATGGGGATACTTTTCCATGACCTTCTCTGCAACCTTTCGGTAGCACTGAGGATCGATGGAGGAGAAATTTTCATCCGTGTTGTCGGCCTTGATGCCAAGCATAGTGTCAAAGTCCTCTTCGTTTCCGAGAATAACATCGATATATGGCATCAGGCTTTCGGCGGCTTTCCGGGCATCCTCCCTGCTCCAGAGAGTGCTGCGGTAGTTGAGGTCATAGCTTGTGGTGGCGCCATTCTTTTTGGCCGCCTTGAGCGCTGCCAGCACCTCACCGGCAGTATGCTCACCAAGGGCGGTCACAATGCCGGTCGTATGGAACCATCTGGTGTCGAGCACCTTTTCCCAGTCTATATCTCCCGGCTGTATCTTGCTGAGGGCGGTATGTCCCCTGTCATATATCTGATAACTGGCACGGGGGCCGATACCCACTTCCACAAAGGCAAGTCCATTTCTTGTGCGGCCTATCTTGTCGAATTCTTCAACCACCACATTGGACATATCCACGCCGTGCATTCTGGCATGCTTTACAATATAAGAGCCTGTCCAGTTATCCACAAGCTTTGTGATATAAGCGGTTTTGAGCCTGGGCATCAGCTTGTCAACGCTGAGATTTGATATGTTGACACAGCAGTTCAGCTCTGCCGCGGCAATGCCAAGCTGCAGTTCTTCCGCCTGCCCAAGTCTGTCGTGGTTGGGAGGAGTAAGGCGAATATTGGGTTCGCCGAAACTCATAAAATCATATTTTGCCATTGCACTTTCCTCCTTCTTATTATTCGCTCAGCTCATAATAGGCCACTTCGTTTATTTCACGGTTGGCAGAAAGGAGAATATCCTTTCCATCAAGCTTAAAATGCAGCACGTTTGCAGGGCCTATATCGTGGTCAAGAAGCTCTGCGCAGTATCCATCCTTATAGCTCAGGGAGAGAAGGTCCCGTTCCTCTTTTCTGTGGCCGATTATCACACGCTTTCTGCCGCATATGTCTCCCGCGCAGATCGCGTGTGCAAAAGCCAAGGGTCTTTCGTGCTCATATACCTTTTCATAGGCTTCGCCTTGCTTGTGATAGACTCTGAGGGTATCACCGTGGAAGGGCGCTATCGCGACGATCTCATCCTGCCCGTCTCCGTCCAGATCCACCATGATTGCATCGCTGCTTGCATCGGTGACAAGCTGCTCAATGCGCCAGTCTTTCACGCCGTCCCCGGGAGGGGTGAAGCGGAAAATTCCCTCCTCGCTGGCCACGATACCTGAGCTTATGCCGTTTTCCGTATGGCGGGTATATCCGTGGTTTTTGAGCATGCTGTCCTTTATCAGCCGCAGCTCCAGCGTTGTGCCCCAAAGGGAGGCAAGGTCGTCAGGGAGTCTGCAGGCAAAGGTCTGCCCGGGAAAACGCCAGTCATCCTTGTATTCGTATCCGCTTTTCAGACAGCAGGCCAGCAGATAGTAAGAGCCGTCTCTTTCCAGTATGTCAAAGCGGTGCACAAAAGGCAGCTGCGCCAGGGTATGTACTTCCCAACAGCCTTCCTTATACCGGCACATCACTATCTTTGCTTCTTTGGAATTGTTGGGAGAATAGAATTTATGGGTGGCCAGAAACGCCCCGTCTACCCCCGGCAGCTGCACAATGGACATGGTGCCGCCGGGACCGTCCCAAATCTTGTCCACCTGATTGCCCCGTTCATCAAAAAGAAGACAGGGGTGTTCTTTTTCAGAGGCCACGGCGAAATGTCTCTTCCCCTTGAACTGCACAGGGGCCACACAGTAGCACAAGGTCAGATCTGAAATTATCCTTTTTTCAACATTCATACCGCTCTCCTTTACAGGCAGCTTCTGAAGGGAATGTTCTGGGGGGCCTCGAAGCAGTCCTCAAATCCTCTGCGGTGGTGGTAATACATGCGATCCTTGTCCTGAGGATAGGTATATACTCCGCCGACCTGCCAGAAATAGGGAGCAAAGCTGTACTCATTGCGAAGGCGCTTGAAGTCCCACAGGAGCTTTATTTCCTCGCAGTCGGCCTGGAAATTGGTCCAGACGTCCCAGTGAATGGGGATAACCACCTTGCATTTGAGATTTTCAGCCATGCGCAGGATATCGATGGAAGTCATCTTGTCCTGCATGCCCACAGGATTTTCACCGAAAGAGCCAAATGCCACGTCAATTTCATGGTCCTTGCCATGCTTTGCAAAGTATATGGAAAAATGACTGTCACCGGAGTGGTAGATATTGCCGCCGGGAGTTTTCACAAGATAATTGACTGCCTTTTCGTCCATATCCGTGGGGCAGATGCCGGTCAGCTCTTCACGGTCGGGACCCTGACTGTCGGTGGTGACGATGCAGGTACGGTCGAAGGAATCAAGGGCTATTATCTCCAGGTCTTTTATTTTAAAGCTGTCTCCGGGGTGGACAACCTTGCAGCGCTCCACGGGAACGCCCCACTTCACCCAGGTATCCACAGACTTCTGAGGGCCGATAAAGGGAACGGGAATTTCTCTGCCGTCCTCGTCAGTGGTGGTCATGCCGCTGTTTATAACATGGGCTGCCCACTCTGCACTCATATGGTCCTGATGGTAGTGGGTGGCAAGGACTGCGTCCACATGCTTGAAGGCAAAGGGATCAAACACGAAGGGCACGTTGCGCAGATTGGGCTGCATGGCGCGGGCGCCGCACATATTGGCCATCTGGTGGCCTACCTTCATCTTCCCGTCACCGTGAGTGCGCTTTCCGTTTCCGCACCACAGATCAATGGTGATGTTGGCTCCACCGGGGGTCTTGAACCATATACCGGTGCAGCCCAGCCACCACATTTTTACGTTGCCCTCCGGAACGACAGCGTTTTCTATATCTTCAACAAGCCAAGTTCCCCATTCGGGAAAGGTGGATTTTATCCAGGAATCCCTGGTCATTTCACTGACTTTGCTCATATATTATTCCTCCGTAGATTTGCATTATTTTGGTGTTTTCAATCCTTGTAAAACAGCTTCTCAAAGCCTCTTTCCAAATCGGCGATAAGGTCGCCGCAGTCGGCCAGACCGACAGCCAGCCTGATAAAGTCTGCCGGTATTCCTTTTTCTTTGTCCTCGTCCTTGGGGCTGATGAGAGAATGCGGCTCACCAAGGCTGACCCAGTGCTTCCACAAATCCAGCTCCGGCAGGAAAACCTCGTACAGCTTCTCGTGGCTTGTGTCCAGTCTGAAACAGACCACACCGCCATAACGCTTAAGCTGTTTTTTCGCGATTTCATGCTGGGGATGCGTTTCCATGCCAGGATAGGTCAGGTCCTTGACAAAGGGCTTTGATGCCAGATACTCAACGATGCGCTCCGCGTTGTCGCAGTGCTTTTCCATGCGCAAAGAGAGAGTCTGCAGCCCCCGCTGGATCAAAAATGAGTTAAAGGGACTGAGACAGCAGCCGAGGACGCCCATCATTCTCTGCATCCGGTAATATATCCGGTGGCTGTTGGTGGAGATGGAGCCGCCCAGAGCATCACCATGTCCGTTCATATACTTTGTGAGGCTTTCGCTGCATATGTCCGCACCCAGATCAAGGGGTCTGCAAAGGTAAGGCGAGGCAAAGGTGTTATCCACCAGTACCATTGCGCCATGGGCGTGGGCAATTTTACACACGGCTTCGATATCTATTACATTGAGCATCGGGTTTGCAATGGTCTCAAGAACAACAAGCCGCGCAGGCTTTTCACTGACCGCTTTTTCAAAGGCCTCAAGGTCGGTAAGATCCATCATGTCAACCTGGACTCCGGCAATGCGGGGAAGATCCTCCCTGACGAAAAAGTAAGTCCAGATATACAGGTCATGATGGCAGATTATTCTGTCTCCCGCCTGCAAAAGCCCCAGCATCGGCAAGGTCATGGCCGATACTCCGCTTGCGGTAACGAGAGTGTATTTTGCGTTTTCCAGTGAAGCAATGCAGGAGCTTACAGCGTCCCGGCTGGGATCACCGTGCCTTTGATACTCGCTTCCGGTCACACTGGCATAAATAGGCATGGCCGAGCGCCCGCTGTAGTTTCCAACTTCCACACACCTTGTATCAAAGCCCAGAGCGCTCAGTTCTACGTTTTTTTCAAAGATGGAGGTTCTGTCTATTTTTGGCATCAGATCTTCGCTCTTACCCATAACTTATACTTCCCTTTCTTCCAGACTGTCAGTTTTGACTACTATTACCTTCACTCCGGCATTCCTTATCTTTTCAAGCTCTTTAGGGTCGCTTTTGTCATCGGTTATCAGGTGGGTAACACTGCTTATGGGAGTGAAGAAAAAGTTGTGACGGACGCCGATTTTCCTGTGATCGGCCACAATTATTACCGCGCCAGTGCATTGGCGCACCATGGCTTTGTTGACCGAGGCATCCTGTATTGATTGGGATGTCAGCCCACCGCTGGCGCTTATTCCGCTTACTCCAAGCACGCATTTTGTGGCATTTACCATGTTTATCATGCTCAGGGTGAAGTCTCCGGTCATGGCCGCCTTGATTATCTGCCCGTTGGGATTGTCGTTTACCACTTCTCCCCCGGTTATGATAAGCTCCACGGAGGGACTTCTCGACTGGAGAACGCTTCTTCCGTTATTTGTGATGATGGTAAGGGCCTTGTCCTGAATGTGCGGGAAAAGCTTTATGGCAGAGGAGCTGGAGTTCATGAAAACCGAGTCCCCGTCCTCCAGAAGCACGGCGGCCTCCCTTGCAATGGCATCCTTGATGCCGGAATTGGCCTGTCTCATGGGGGCGCTGTCGAAGTTGGGGAGGTTTTTGAAGTTAGAGCTTAAGGCTACGCCGCCCATTCTTACCATTACCTTCCCGTTTTTCTCCAGAGCAGTTATGTCCCGTCTTATGGTCGCAACGGAAACTTTCATGGTCTCCGCAAGCTCCGTGTATTTTACAAAATTATGCGTTTCCAGATAGCTCAGGATATTTCTTTTGCGGACCATGATGTTGCTTTTACTGTTTTTCATGGCAAACCGTCCTTTCCGTAGACAGCTTCAGTGCGCTTGGTTTACTTTTCCACTTCGAATGCCTTTGGGTGATGGCAGGCAACCATGTGATCCGGTTTCCACTCCGTGAGCACCGGCTCCTGGCATCTGCACATCTCGTCCGCATAGGGGCAGCGGGGATGAAAGCGGCATCCGGAGGGAGGATTGATGGGGTTTGGAATCTCGCCCTCCAGCACAACGCCAGTTTTTTCTCTTCTGGGATTTGCTACTGGTACAGAGGACAAAAGCGCCTGCGTATAGGGGTGGGCATAGTTGTCAAAAAGCTCGTCCGTGGGTGCAAGCTCCACCATCTTCCCAAGATACATGACGCCAACCCTGTGGGAGATGTGCTTGACCACGGCCATGCCGTGAGCGATAAACAGGTATGAAACCCCAAGCTTCTTTTGCAGCTCCACCATAAGGTTGAGTATCTGCGCCTGAACAGATACGTCCAGAGCGGAAACCGGCTCGTCGCAGACCACAAGCTTCGGGTTGAACGACAGTGCCCGGGCAACCGCGATCCTCTGTCTTTGTCCGCCGGAAAATTCATGGGGATATTTCAGGGCATCGCTTTCGTGCAGGCCCACAAGCCGCAGCAGCTCCGCCACTCTTGCGGGGATCTGGTCCGGGGGAAGAAGCCGGTGCTTCCTTATTCCCTCCGACAGAATATCCGCAACTTTCATTCTGGGATTCAGAGAGCCGTAGGGGTCCTGAAACACAATCTGCACTTCGCTGCGTCGCCTTGAAAGCTCTTTTTTGGGCAGACTGCAAAGGTCTGCGCCGTTATATATGATGGAACCCGAATCTGCCTTGTGCAGCTGCATGATCAGCTTGCCGACCGTGGTTTTGCCGCAGCCGGATTCGCCCACGAGCCCAAAGGTCTCGCTCTCGTTTATATAGAAGCTGACATCATCAACCGCGTGTACATGGGCCACGGTTTTTCTGAAAAGCCCTTTTTTGACAGGGAAGAGCTTTACCAGATTTTTTATCTCAAGAATCTTTCCCATCAGTCAACCTCCTGCTCAAGCTGGTCATAGAAGCTGCATCGCACCTGTACTCCGTCGCCTATGGAAACGAGCTTTTGCGGGGTGCTGCCGCACTCGGGCCGGGCGTAGGGACAGCGGGTGGAGAAGGCACAGCCCTTGGGCAGCTCATGGAATCTTGGCACCATGCCGTCGATGTTATAAAGCGTGTCCACCTTTTTGTCTATACTGGGTATGGCCTTCAGAAGGCCCTTTGTATAGGGGTGTCTGGGCTTTTCAAAAATGGATACCACGTCTGCTATTTCCACTATCTGTCCGGCATACATGACAGCGACCCTGTCGCAGTTTTCCGCGACTATGCCCATATCATGGGTAATAAGCAGAACAGACATGCCGTTTTTCTCCTTAAGCTCATGAATGAGCTTGAGTATCTGTGCCTGTATGGTAGGGTCAAGAGCAGTGGTAGGCTCGTCAGCAATCAGCAGCGCAGGCTCACAGCAAAGCGCCATGGCTATCATCACGCGCTGACGCATACCGCCCGAAAGCTCATGGGGATAGGATTTTATCCTGCGTTCTGGGCTGGGCACACCCACCAGACGCAGCATCTCCACGGCCTTTTCCATGGCTTCCTTTCTGCTGCATCTGCGGTGCAGACGCACGGCCTCGGCTATCTGATAGCCGCAGGTGAAAAGCGGATTGAGAGATGTCAGCGGCTCCTGGAATATCATTGCTATCTTCCCGCCGCGTATGGAGCGCATCTCCTTTTTTGGCAGGGCCAGTATATCTGTGCCGTCCATGATCACGCTGCCTCCGGTTATTTTTCCGGGGGGATCGGGGATAAGGCGCATAATGGACTTGGATGTGACGCTTTTACCGGAGCCGGATTCCCCCACAAGACCAAGAGTCTCCTGAGGCTTTATGGAAAAGGACACGTCCCTTACCACATCCATCAGCTCTCCGTCATGATAAAAAGCCACATGCAGCTTGTTTACATCCAATAGATTTTTGCTCATCGTCTCAGACCTCCTAACCGTCAATACGTATCTTCACGTCAAGAGCGTCCCGCAGGCCATCACCCAGGAAGTTCAGGGCAATAACCGTCACCATGATTGCGATTCCGGGAAAGACGCTGAGCCAAGGCGCTCTGGAGATAAAGTCATATCCATCTCTCAAAAGTGCGCCCCAGCTGGCGGCAGGGGGCTGTACACCCACGCCCATGAAGCTCAGAGCCGATTCGGTGATTATTGCGGATGCGGCGCTGAGGGATATCTGCACGATAAGTACGGAACTCATGTTGGGAATGATGTATCTTGTGAGTATCTCAAAATGATTCAGGCCGGCTGTGATCGCGCTTTCCACATACTCCCTTTCCCGCAGCGTGGAGGCCATACTCCGTACAAGACGGGCAAAATACGGGGTGTTGGCAATACCGATGGCTATCATGATATTCAGTGTGCCTGAGCCAAAGGCAGTAGCCAGAAGAAGACCTATCAGAATGGTGGGGAAGGCGCATATTGCGTCTATCACCAGTGAGAGCACCGCATCCACCTTGCCTCCGGCGTAGCCTGCGCTGAGACCCAGAACGGTTCCCATTATCAGCGCAAAGATCACGGAGACAATGCTGATGGAAAGAGACAGTTTAGAGCCGTAGATGACACGGGCCAGAAGATCACGCCCCAGATTATCCGTTCCGAATATGTGCTGAAGCGAGGGTGGCTGCAGCCTGTTGGCCGTATCGGTTTCAAAAGAATCCACGGGATAGAGAATATCGCCGAAAACCGCCACAAAAATCAGCACTATCAGAATAAGGAGGCTGATATAAGCAGTTTTTCTTTTTTTAAGTTTTTTCCAGCTATTGATAAAGCGGGATGTGCTTTTTATTTTTTTCATAGTCAGCTGCCTTTCTTGCCATAATAGCGTGTTGCCCTTATTTCTTACCCAGACTGATGCGCGGGTCTATGAAAATATACAGTATGTCTGTGATAAGATTTATGGCCACGATACACATTACAACTATCATGGCAATTCCCATTACTATGGGATAATCCCTCTGGAAAATAGCATCAACCATAGACTTGCCCATTCCCGGCAGCAAGAAGAGTGTTTCAATTACGAAAACACCGCCGATCATGCTGTTTATCTGGGAAGTGATTGCTGTGATAACGGGAACAAGAGCATTTCTCAGCGCATGAACCAGATATATCTTTACTTCGCTTTGACCCTTTGCCCGGGCGGTCAGTATATAATCCTGATTAAGTGTATCCAGAATGGCGCTTCTGGTCTGCCTTGCGATGGGCGCGGCCAGCGAAAGGGCCAGCGTCACCGAGGGCATGAGCATGACCCTCAGATTTTTAACAGCATCAACACTGAACTTTGTAAATCCGGAGGCCGGGAGCCAGCCGAGCTTGACAGAAAACAGCAGCACAAAAAGTATGCCTATCCAGAATTGCGGCATTCCCACGCCTACCATTGACACGGTACTCAGGATGTAGTCAATGGGTTTGTTTCTTCTGACGGCACATATGATGCCCACGGGTATGCCGATCAGCACTGCCAGCAGAATTGAAAAGCCTATCAGCTCCAGCGTGACAGGAAGTCGTTCCTGAATACGTTTGGCCACCTCCTGCCCCGTGAGCATGGAGCTGCCCAGATTGCCGCTCAGGAAGTTCTTCAGCCAGCGGAAATACTGCACGTAAAGAGGGTCAGTCAAGCCCAGCTTGTCCTCAAGCTGTTCAAGCTGTTCAACCGAGCCGCCCAAATCGCCCAGCATAACCATTGCGGCGTTGCCCGGCAGCATATTTATAACCGAGAACATGATAACGCTTACCAGCAAAAGCAGCGGTATGGTCAAAAGCACCTTCCGTATAATTGAGTTGAACATAAAATTGGACCTCCGCTAATATAAGTCGAGCTGGAACAAAGACATTTATCTTATGTTCCAGCTCTTTTCACTGTACAGTCAGAGCATCAAGAACCTGTCTTGCGCAGCAGCTCAAAACTGAAAACGGGTTTTATTTATTCAGCCAAACATTGGTGAAAACCATTGTGCCGTCACCGTTGTATCTAATTCCTTCAACCCATGTGCGATAAGCACTGAATCTGGCTGCGGTGTAAAGGGAAACAAGGGGGATGTCCTCTTCAATCATTGCCTGCATCTGGATGAGAGTTTCATCCAGTACGGCGGGATCGGTAGTGGTGCTGGTCTTTGCCAGCAGCTCCTGGAAGTCAGGACGGAAGTACTTTGCGCAGTTTTGCAGTGCATTGGGGCCGAAAGTATACTCCATCTGGATATACGGGGATGCCTTGGGGTGGCCAAGGTCGTTGATGCGGATGCCTGCGGGAGCATTCTCGTCGTAAGATGCCCACAGCTGCTTTACGGTAGCGCCGTCAGTGGGCTGGAGGCTGATGTTGAAGCCAGCTTCCTTTGCCTGGGCCTGAAGCAGCTCACAAAGCTCCTGAAGAGTGCCGTAGGTGCCAAAGTACAAATCTATATCCACACCGTCGGGATATCCTGCCTCTGCCAGCAGAGCCTTTGCGGTTTCGGGCTCGTAGCCGTACTGCTTGCCGTCACGGTAGAAGGTCTGGCTGGGAAGCACGATGGTGGGAGTGGTGAAGCCGTTGCCGCCGGCCATAACATCGATCAGTTCCTGACGGTTGAAGGCATAGTTGAGTGCCTCACGGACAAGCAGATTGTCGAAGGGAGCCTTCGTGGTATTCATGTAGAGAATGTACTGGGTCTTTGCTGCGATCTCGTAAAGGACGATCTCGTCATTGCCGGCCAGAGTTTCGTTTACGGTCTGGTCAATGGAGAAGTCCACAACATCAATGTCTCCGCTCTGGAGGTTTGCAGCCATAACAGACTCGTCTGCAACGATCTGGACGGTAACACTGTCAAGGTAAGGCAGGGGCTGGCCGTCCTCACCGATTCTGTAGTAATTTTCGTTCTTCAGTGCGGTCAGGCTCTCACCGTCAATGAACTCATCGAGGATGAAGGGGCCGCAGCCGCCCTTGCGTGCAAACACCTCTGCGTTGCCGCTTGATTTGAACTCATCAATTGCGGCGGGAGAGAGGATAATGCCCACGGGCTGGGACATGGCGTTAAGGAAGCTTGAGTCGGGAGAGGAGAAGTTAAAGCGGGCCACAGTATCGCTGACGACTTCAACAGACTCCAGATTGGCAAGATAGCTGGCCTGAGAGTGGGTATACTGCTCATCCTTATAGAACTCGAAGGTTGCCTTGACTGCCTCAGCGTTCACGGGGCTGCCGTCAAAGAAGAAGGCGTTTTCAACGAGTGTCAGATCAAGATGCAGATTGTCATCGGACCACTTCCATTCGGTGGCCAGATTGGGCTGTGCGGTGAAATCGTCCTCGTTGAGCCAGGTAAGGGTCTCAAAGAACAGGCTGTAGGTCATCATGTCGCCCGCAGGGGCAATGCATGTGGTGGGATTGATGGGGGTAATGCCGACGCGGCGAAGGGTGAGGTTGCCACCACGCTTGATACCGCTTTCCTCGGCAGGTGCCGCTTCCTCGGCGGGTGCCGCTTCCTCGGCGGGTGCTGCTTCCTCGACAGGTGCTGCTTCCTCGGCGGGTGCGGTATTCTTTGTTCCGCACGCTGCAAGAGCAAACAGCATGCACAGAGCCAGAAGCATTGCTAAGAATCTCTTCATCTTTTTTCCTCCTTAGTTGAGATATTTTTGGTGTGCTCCGATAGCACTTGTAATATTAAAATATCATTATTTTTGAGAAAGTCAATCATAAAATCAGCCGTTTATGAAAAATATTTGTCTTTTTATGAAAAATCTTGTCATATAAAATTGAATTGCGAAATATTTTATGTTTATTATTGCGTTTTATTTGATACTTTGCTATCTTGAGTTTGTAGCTACACAAATAAATAAATAGGAGGAGCTTTAAAATATGCTGTTTTTTCCGAGAGACTTTATAGAAAAGCATCTGACGATGGAAGAATGTATAGACGCTGTTGAACTATGCTTTCGCCATATACACACGGGAGAGGGATTTCATGCGCTGAGAAGGAGGGTACACCTGCCGGGTGGAATTATAGGCTGGGGGAACCTTTTGAGCATGATGCCCGGTTATTATGACAGTAATTATTTTGGAGGAAAGGTTTTTTCCGTTTATCCGGACAATACCGGCGGACCTCTTCCTACGCACCAGGGGCTGGTTTTGCTTTTTGATTCGCACAACGGCTCCCTGCTGGCCTGTGCCGATGCGCACGCAATCACTGAGATCAGGACAGGGGCTGCCTCCGCACTTGCCACAAAGCTTCTCTCCAGACCCGATTCCAGATGGGCCGCTTTCATAGGCGCAGGTACGCAGGCCTGGTCACATCTGGACTCGATAATGGCCGTCCGAAATATAGACAAAATCACGATATATAACCGCACTTTACCAAGGGCCCAGCGATTTCAAGCCCACATCCTTGAAAAATACGGAATCGAAGCGCGCATCTGTGCTTCCTCAAAAGAGGCCTGTTTGGGCGCAGACATCGTATGCACCGCAACCACCGCCGGTGAGCCGGTTCTTCATATGGCAGACATAGCCCCGGGCACTCATATCAACGCAGTCGGTGCGTGTGCCCCGTGCTTTCGGGAGCTTTCAAGCGAACTTGTCAAGGCTGGACGCTTCTTTGGTGATTGCCGCGAAGCAATAATGAATGAATCCGGAGATTTTCTTATCCCCATCAGTGAAGGCGAATACAACGAGGAGCACTTCTGCGGAGATCTGAGTGATATCGTCGGCGGCGTTGCGGGAAGAGAAACGCGTGATGAAATCACGATTTTCAAATCTCTTGGCATAGCGAATGAGGATATAGCGGCAATCCGACTTCTGTACGAAAGGTACAAAGACAGCGACTGCCCGGAAATTCTGCGAATTGACGGAGTATAAAAATCTTTTGGGATGGGAGGTATTATAATGTGCAGTATCGAAGGAAAAAATGCGGCTGAGCTTACAAAGCAGCTGCAATCATCGCTTGATGAAATAGAGGCGTGGAGAGATGAGCATCTCTCCCTGGATGGGGGCTTTGGTCTTGCAGGTCCCAGTATTGGACGTACCCACAGACCTTGGCTGTACTCCATGAGTGCGGATTACTATCCGGGTGAAAGAGTGCATCTGGCAAGTCCGGCTTTTGATGATATTGAAAATCTGGCCATTGATCTGGCCCGAAAGCTTTACCATTGCAAATATGTGGACTTACACACTCTTTCGGCCGGAAGCGCAACAATGGTTGCAATCTGTGCCCTGACGGAAGCCGGAGACACAATAATGTCCCTGCCTGACCCACTGGGGCACAGGTCAATGAGAAAGGACGGTTTCGGGCAGTTTATAAAGAGAAATTATGTGGATATTCCGGTTGATGCTTCAAATCTGTGCATAAAAATGGATGAATTTGAAGAACTGGCCCTGCGGGAGCGCCCCAGACTTATCATGCTGGGTTCAGCCTTGTATATTTTCAATGAGCCTTTCAGAGAAATCCGGGCCATTGCTGATAAAATCGGAGCCTTGGTATATGTAGATGTTTCTCACACTCTGGGTCTGATCCAGTGCTCCATGGGCGTGAACCCTCTGGACAATGGCGCCCACATAATTGCGGGCAGCACCTACAAGACCGTTTCCGGCCCCAACAAAGGCGTTATATGCACAAATTCTCCGGAAATAAGGCAGAAAATACACGATACTGCCCTGCGCATGGTTTTTAACTATAACGCATTTCTTATCCCCGCGCTTGCACAGGCGTTCATCGAGCTTTATTCTTTCGGAGAGGGCTATGGCTGCCAAATGATAAAAAACGCCAAGGCTCTGGGTCATTATATGCAGGAGCAGGGCTTCGACGTGGTAGGATCGGAGAAAGGCTTTACAGATACGCATCTCATAGCTGTAAAAATGTCCGGTTCAGACCCCCACAAGGTGGTGGAGCAGCTCGGCAGAGCAAACATACTTTGCAGCACTGTTCCCCTGGACAAAGATAACTTCTACCTCAGGCCCGCCACGCTGGTGCCTACGCGCCGGGGAATGCTTGAAAAGGACATGGAGCTGCTTGCCTCTTTGCTGGCGGAGGTTATTTTGAATAATGAGCCGGAGAAAGCAAAAATCCGCGTAGCACAAATTATGAATACCCCCGAAAGTAAAAGAGTTTATTTTTCACAGTCATGAAAGGAAATTTGCACAATGCCGCATTTTTGCTCCTTCAATCCAATATATGATTATTATCGTTGAATAAATTTCACTTTTATGATATAAATTTTCTGGAACTTATCATTTTTGCTATAATTTTATGAAATATGGTGGATTTATGAGGAACAGTGACAACATTGTTAGGGAAAGACGGAATAATATAATTCAGCTGCTGAAAGAAAACGGAAAAATGAGTATTCAGGACTTAGCTTCCGCCTTCGGCACATCCAGCATCACCATCAGAAGGGACATTGATTTTCTGGAGAGCCAAAAAATGGTGGAACGCTCAAGAGGCGCAGCCAGCATAAGCAAAAAAATCATCAATGAATTGCTGCCGTTTATTGACAAAAGCGTTAAGTATGTGGCTGAAAAACAAAAGATAGCAAAAAAAGCGGCTGAGCTGATATGTGACGGGGATGTGGTATTTGTAAATTCAGGAACCACAGTCTTATATCTTCCCCAGTATGTTTCCAGCAAAAATGTGAAGATAGTAACCAACAACGCATGTATGGCTACTGTCGACGGGCAGGAAAATATAGACCTTTTTCTCACCGGGGGTGAAAGATATCCCAAGACCCAATCTCTTGTTGGTGACATTGCCCTGAATACTATTTCCCAAATTAATGCAAACAAATGCATAATCAGTACAAACGGCGTCTCTGCGGAGCAAGGGCTCACATCATCATTCTACATGGAAACATCAATCAATAACGCGATGCTCTCACGGTGTAACGGAGAAAAAATTGTGATCGCTGATTCCTCCAAAATCGGAAAGGTTTTCAGTTTTATTTCCGCAAGGATCAACATGATTGACACGCTTATTACAGATTCCTCGGCAGATAGGGCCGCTCTGGAGGATATTTCCTCCTGCGGCGTAAGGGTCATTATTGCAGAATAAGCAAAGGATAAAGGCTGCCGCTTAATATTTTAGCAGACTGCAAGCTAATAGACCTGAAAAGCAGCAGAAAATTGCCCGTACGGCAATTTTCTGCTGCTTTTTTATATTAATTTCAGGCTCAGTAAATACCCCATCCCGCAGCAAAAGCGCCCCTTGTCAGGGGCGCTTTTGCTGCCAGTGATCAGTTTTTCAGATCCTCGCCACGTATATATTTGCCCAGTTTCTTCCACATGAGAAGACCCAGAACAAAGCACAGGCATATATTTATAAGAAGATAGCTGCCGTTATAGAGGGCGGAGTATATCCAGGGTGAAGTCATGGTCATGCCGAAGAAGCTGTCGGGCATATATTCGCCCCAGACCACGGCCCCCACGTACCAGGCTGCGAGAAAACGGGCAAAGCCGCCCACGCCCATGCCGATGAAAAAGCCGTTTCTCTGCTTATGGAAAAGCCCGGCAAAGCCCAGAACCGTGTAGGCCACAATGTAGTCGCCGATAATGGACTGCCAGCCCCAGGCGTAGGCCCCGTCCAGAAGAAGCTGCAAAAGGCTGAGGGAAAAGCTTGCCAGCATACCCGCGCCAAAGCCCCAGCGGGCGCAAAAGATAAAGATAGGCAGCATATTTAAGGTGATGGAGCCGCCATTGGGCAGGGAGAAGAGCTTGATGTAGCCCAGAATCTGCGCCAGAGCCACCATTACCGCCCCTTCACAGAGGGCGCGGAGCCTGAGATGAGATGAACTTTTCATAATGTTTCTCCTTTCTTTTTGAGAAAAGGAAGCAGAAAACGAAAACGCAGGGTCTTCTGACCCTGCGTTAATGGCGTTTCCATGTTTCCTACGCCGGCATTATCCGGATCAGGTCTGAGGGTACCGAGGCCTCAATTAGCCTCATCTCAGCCGGGAAAACCCAGCACCCCTGTATTCACTTGCAAAGCTATTCTATACCTGAAAGCCCCGTTTGTCAACAAGCTCAGCGGAGCATATCCGCCTTGTCGATGATAAACTGTCTCAGCCACGCTCCGGCCTCTTCGTTTTTAAGAGCAAAGTCGATGATGGACTCCAGATAGCCCTTGAGATTGCCGGTGTCGTAGCGGCGGCCCTCAAAGTCAACGGCGCACATTTTCTCCCTGTGGCAAAGCTCCTTCATACCGTCGGTGAGCTGTATCTCATTGTTTCTGCCGGGTGCGGTGTGCTCAAGAATATCGAAGATGGCGGGGGTGAGCACATAGCGGCCCAGAATGGCATAGCTGGAGAGCTTTTCCTCCAGTGTGGGCTTTTCGTTCATGTCGCTTATGCGGTAAACCCTGTCGCCCAGCTTCTCTTCAAGCTTTACGGAGGAGTACTTGACGATGAGCTCGTCCGGCACTTCGCGCACTGCGATGGCGCTGCACTCGTTGGCCTCGGCGGCCTCCACCAGCTGCTTCAAAACCGGCTTTTCGCTGAGCATGACGTCGTCGCCCAGCAAAATGGCAAAGGGCTCGTTGCCAACAAAGCTCTTGGCGCGCCATATGGCGTGACCCAGCCCCTTTGTCTCCTTCTGGCGCAGGAAAAACACATCCGCCATATCTGCCACATCGTGAACTATCTTGGCATCCTTCAGCTTGCCGTCTCTCTTGAGGCGCTCTTCCAGATCGGGTGCATAGTCGAAGTAGTCCTCAATGGGGTTTTTGCCGCGGTTTGTGATGATGAGTATTTCCTCAACACCGGCGGCCACGGCCTCTTCAACGATGTACTGGATAACGGGCTTGTCCACCAGAGGCAGCATCTCCTTGGGGATGCTCTTGGTGTTGGGCAGCATACGGGAGCCTAAGCCCGCTGCCGGGATAATGGCTTTTCTGACTTTCATGAGGATCGCTCCTTTCATTAGTCCGACGGGAGGTGAACTACTCGTGATTATTTTTTATTCTGTCTGCAAATTCCCTGAAAAACTTCTTCTTTGGAAGGAAGCTGCACAGGGGTAAGCCCAAAAGATACATGACGCCCGCCTCGCCGATGCCCACCTGCAGGGCGTTTATGGCA
The DNA here is from genome assembly GCA_017465025.1 of Oscillospiraceae bacterium. GTDB lineage: Bacteria > Bacillota > Clostridia > Oscillospirales > Oscillospiraceae > Limivicinus. The sequence continues at coordinate 2,888 of JAFTXM010000088.1, read as the reverse complement.
AAGGCGGCAGGGTGGGAGAATATATTCATGCCGTTATAGGCCTGAGTTATCACCGCGCCCACAATGAGACTGTTGAATATAACGGGCATAAGACAGGCCAGAGCCGCTTTTCCAAGATTCTGTCCGCGTCTGCCTACGGCAGCGGTGCAAAGGCCCGCAGCAAGAGTGGCCAGTGAACCGAAAACCACGTCGAAAACATTGCCCGTCATCAGATTCGCCAGCACGCAGCCTGCAAACAAGCCCCACTCGCAGCCGGGGATGAAAAACGGCAGGATACAAAGCGCCTCGGATACACGAAACTGCAAAGCCCCGTAGCTTATGGGAGCCAGCACAATGGTCAGCACTGCGTAGGCCGCACCCAGCACGGCGCAAAGGCTCATAAGGCGGATATTGCTTTTTTTCATACCGCTCCCCCTGTGCTCTCACCGGGGGTCTGACCCATGCTCTCGCCCACCTCTATACGCCTGCGCATGGAGTACTCACAGCCGCAGTAGAGCTGCCGGTAGATATTGTGTTCCTCGCAAAGCTCGATGGAGCGGTTTTCCCCGTCCCGTTTCTTGAAATCCGACGGCAGCCAGCTTGTTCCGCTGGCCCGTGCCAGTTCCTCGCCGATATCGTTTATAAGCTCAGCATTCTTGTGGCGGGAGAGAGTGAGGGTGGAGCAAAAATAGTCATAGCCGTAGTGCTTGCAGAGCCTTGCCGTCTCCAGAAGCCGCAGACGAAAGCACTCGGTGCAGCGGAGGCCATGCTCCGGCTCATCCTCAAGGCCCTTTATGCGCCTGAGATAGTCCTGATTTTTCCAGGGCTCGGCCAGAATGTCCACCTTGTCAGCAAGCCCCATTTTTTCAATAAGCTCCACCAGTGCCTTGAAGCGCCGGTCAAACTCCGCCTGGGGGTAGAGATTGGGATTGTACCACAGTACGGTCACCTGAAAATACTGCGTCAGGTATTCCAGCACCGAGCTTGCACAGGGGGCGCAGCAGCAATGCAGCAGCACTCTCGGCATTTTATTGCCTCTGGTGCGTATGATACGCTCCAGTTCTTTTTGATAGTTTCTTCTGTTCATACTTCTACTATAGCACAAGCACAGTAAAATTACCATATTATTTTGCTCTTTTGACTGAAAAGAAACTGTATGGAAGCGTGTGCAGTATTTATTCTTGTCAAGCGTGCACTGTTGCTGTATAATTTTCAAAAAGAAAGTTAATGGGGGTCAAAGTTATGGATAACCGCACCAGCAAGCAAAATTACTATCTGGATATTGCAGACTCCGTTCTGGAACGCTCCACCTGTCTCAGACGCAAGTACGGCGCAATCATCGTGCGCTCCGATGAAATAATCTCCACCGGCTACAACGGCGCCCCCAGGGGCAGAAGAAACTGCTCGGATCTGGGCGTATGCACCCGTGAGAGCCTGAAGATCCCCTCCGGCGAGCGCTATGAGCTTTGCCGCAGTGTCCACGCCGAGGCCAACGCCATCATCTCCGCCTCCAGACGGGATATGATAGGGGCCACCATCTACCTTGTGGGCAGGGATGCCGCTACAAATCAGCTTTTGCCCGATGCTATGAGCTGCTCAATGTGCAAGCGCCAGATAATAAACGCCGGCATTGAAAAGGTTGTCATCCGCGTCACCCCTACCGAGTACAAAACCATCATGGTCAGCGACTGGATAGAAAACGACGACTCTATTTTCTACCCCGAAAAGTGATACAGGGCACGAAAAAACCGGACTGCTGAGCAGTCCGGTTTTTGATGCTTTTATGAAGCTTTAGTCAGTCACGTAGGGCAGAAGAGCGACCTGACGGGCTCTCTCGATAGCCTCGGTGAGCTGGCGCTGGTGCATACCGCACACGCCGGTAGTACGACGGGGCAGGATCTTGCCGCGCTCGGAAGTGTAGCGGCGAAGCTTTGCAGTGTCCTTATAGTCGATAAAGGTTGCCTTATCAACGCAGAACTGGCACACTTTTCTGCGCTTGCGGTTCTTGGGATTGTTCTTATCGAAAGCCAAAGCTGTTTCCTCCTTTTAATTATTAGAAGGGCAGGTCGCCGTCATCGCCGTCAAGTTCCTGGAAGCCGCCGTAGGAAGAGCTGCTGCTCTTGCCGCTGTCGGAGTAGCTGTAGGAATTGCTGGTGTACGCGGTGCTGCCGGAGTCGTCGCGGGAGCGGCGGCTCTCGCCGAAGTAGATATTGTCAACTACCACTTCCGCGCTGCGGCGCTTGCCGCCGTCGCGGTCGGTCCAGTCACGGATCTGCAGTCTTCCGGAGACTACAGCCATGCTGCCCTTGGTGAAATACTTGCTGACAAACTCGGCGGTCTGGCGCCATGCGACGCAGTCGATAAAATCGGTCTGCCTCTCTCCGCCGTCACGGTTGCCGAAATCGCGGTCAACCGCCAGGGTGAAGGACGCCACGGGGGTCTGGGACTGGGTGTGTCTGAGCTCGGGATCACGGGTCAGACGGCCCATAATGTCAATTCTATTGAGCATGTCCTGTCTCCTTTACTCTGCGCGCAGGGTAATCAGGCGACGCAGAATGCCGTCGGTAATGCCGAGAACACGGTCCAGCTCTGCGGGGAAATCAGCACCGCTGGTGAACTTCATGAGGACATAGTAGCCTTCGGAAATGTAGTTGATCTCGTAAGCCAGCTTACGCTTGCCGATCTCCTCGATCTCGTCCAGAGTACCGTTTGCCTCAACAAGTGCCTTGAACTTTTCAACAACAGCTGCGGTCTCTTCCTCGCTGAAGTTGGGATTGATGATGTACATTACTTCGTACTTCTCACTTGCTTTTGCCATAATCGCACCTCCTTTTGGTCTGTTGGCCCCCTCAATGGGAGCAAGGATAGCCCGTCTGCACATGGACAGGCTTAATTATTATACAGTTTTT
>JAFTXM010000087.1 GCA_017465025.1 Oscillospiraceae bacterium | reverse complement strand
TTACCGGCGATGTCACCTGCTGGAAGATAGGCACATATAAGCTCAGATACTTTTATAAGGACGCAGACGGGGAAAAGTACAATGCCTTCCGTACTGTGGAGGTAGTTCCTGTGCCGCTGCCTGAAGAACAGGTCAGGGAAAAGACCATATATCTCAGCTTTGACGACGGCCCATGCGCCAATACGGCGCGGGTACTGGAGCTGCTGGATGCCTATGATGCCAAGGCCACCTTCTTTATAATAAATCTGGACATGGGCTATCTGGACATGATAAGCGAAATTCACGACAGGGGCCACAGCATAGGCATACACTGCACAAATCATGACTACGGTATGCTCTACTCCTCTGAGGAATATTTCTTTGAGGATTTCATCAAGGCTCAGCAGCTTGTATATGAAAAAACCGGTCAGTACGCGCAGGTCAGCCGCTTTCCCGGCGGCAGCCTTACCGCCTATGCCCATATAAACCGCAAGGTGGACGGCGGCTTTGCCACCATTGAGCAGCGGCTTCACGATATGGGCGTCAGGTATTACGACTGGAATATCCAGCTGGAAGGTCCGGGCAACACCTACCGTTCAGCCATGGAGATGTATTATATCTTCACCCAGGGTGTACCTCAGTACGAAACGCCCATCGTGTTGCAGCATGATACTCTCACCTTCAGTGTGAACGCTCTGGAGCAGCTTTTGCAGTGGGGCGTGGACAATGGCTACACCTTCGCCGCTCTTGATAACTCAGTTCCGGAGTATTATTCAAGGTAACAGGATAATGAGATAAGCTTAAACGCCACGGCAAAAGCCGTGGCGTTTGAATTTACAGAAGATGATAATGGGGGATGATGTCCTGATATGTGCCGTCCTTCATGAGAAAGCCGCCGGGGATGGTGCCAAGCCTTACAAAGCCCAGTTTCTCGTACAGGTGCAGGGCGGAGTGGTTGTTTGCCACCACCGCGTTGAACTGCAAAATCTTGAAGCCCAGCTTTTTTCCCATCTCCATGCAGTGGCTCACAAGGGCCTCGCCTATGTGCATACCACGCTTGCCGGCCTTCACCGCATAGCTTGCGTTGCAGATATGCCCGCAGCGTCCTATGTTGTTGGGGTGCAGTATGTATAGCCCCACCAGCTCCCCGGAGTCCTTGTCAAAGGCAAGGCCGGTGTAGGACTGCTCAGAGAAAAACTCAAGCCCCGTTTTCCTGTCCAGCGTGTCCAGCTGGGGGAAGGCCACGCCGTCCTCAACCACTCTGTTCCAGATGGCATTGGCCTCATCTGTATATTTTTCATCAAAAGCGCGAATTTCAATTTCCATCTTATTCAACTATATCCTCACCGATTTTGTATACGTTGCCTGCGCCTACTGTCAGGATAATGTCGCCGGGCTGGGCAATGCGCCTGAGGGCATTCTCAAGCTCCCCAAAGCTGGGGAAGAAGAGGGAACCGGGCACCTTGGAAGCGAAAGCGGCGGAGGATATGCCGATGGTGTTCTGCTCGCGGGCTGCAAATATCTCAGCCAGCAGCAGCACCTCCGGCCTTTTCAGCTGCTCGGCAAAATCGTCAAAGAGGGCGGCGGTGCGGGTGTAGGTGTGGGGCTGGAACACAAGAATGGTGCGCTTGTAGTTCAAAGACTCCACCGCATCCAGCAGCACCTTCAGCTCACCGGGGTGATGGGCATAGTCGTCATAAACATCAGCGCCGTTGAACTTGCCCTTGAACTCGAAGCGGCGGCCTGCACCGGTGAAGCCAGCCAGACCGTACTTGACGGAGGTGGGGCGCACGCCCACGCAGATGCAGGCGGCGGTTGCTGCCAATGCGTTCTTCACGTTGTGGACTCCCGGCACGTGCAGGGTAACATCGGTGAAGAAACGGCCGTTGTACATGATGTCAAACTGACTCTTTGCGCCCTTGCAGCGGATATTGGCGGCGTACACATCGGCCTTTTCGTTCAGACCGAAGGTGATGACCTTCCGGTCGATGCCCTTTATGGTGTCCATGGTGTTCTCATCGTCGTAGTTTGCCACCACGTAGCCGTCGGCGGGTACGCGCAGGGCAAATTCACGGAAGGATTTTTTCACATCCTCCAGATCCTTGAAGAAGTCCAGATGGTCGGCCTCCACGTTGAGGATAACTGCGGCGGTAGGGTGCAGGGACAAAAAGGAGTTATAGTATTCGCAGGCCTCCATTATTATGGTGTTGCCGCGGCCGACCCTGTGCCCGGCCTTGATAAGGGGCAGTGTGCCGCCTATCATGACGGTGGGGTCTTTTTCGGCAGCCATAAGGATATGGGTGCACATGGAGGTAGTAGTGGTCTTGCCGTGGGTGCCGGAGAAGCAAAGGGCATTGGTATAGTCCTTGGAGATCGCTCCCCATGCCTCAGTGCGCTCAAATACAGGCAGACCCAGCTCTCTTGCGCGGACTATCTCCGGGTTGTCGTCGTGGACGGCGGCAGTACGCACGATAAAGTCCACATCCTCGCCGATATTTTCCGGCAGATGCCCTATGAGAACCTCTATGCCCTTCTGTCGCAGAGAGAGCACATTGGGGTTGGAGTCATTCACGTCAGAGCCGCTTATAATAATTCCCATGCCGTGCAGCACCTCTGCCAGAGAGGACATGGAAACGCCGCCGATACCGATAAGATGCCCCTTTCTGCCCGGGGACATATAGTTTTCAAACTGTTTCATACTTTTAGCTCCGTTCTGCCGCGCTGAGCTCCTGCGGCGGGATGTGTTGCGTAATTTGTGCCCTTGTCTTTGGAGACACAAAATGGTAAAATCATCTTGAACATACCCGATAATTATAATACCCACAGCCATTCATTGCAAGTAAATCTTCTTCATAGGATTGTATGCAGACAACAGGCTTTATATCAGGAATAACATAATGATCACAACTATACCTCCCCAATATGTCCGCCGTACCCTCGTACGATTGCAGTCCAGAGGCTATCAGGCCTACCTTGTGGGCGGCTGCGTCAGGGATATGCTCATGGGCGTGCAGCCTCATGACTGGGATATCTGCACCAGCGCCCTGCCCCACGAGGTCATGGAGATTTTTCCCACGGCCCGACCCACGGGCTTAAAGCACGGCACAGTCACAGTTTATATAAACTCCCGAAGTCTTGAAGTGACCACTTTCCGCTCGGAGAGCAGCTATGCCGATCACCGCCATCCGGACTCTGTCAGCTTCGTTGGCGACCTGCATACCGACCTGAGCCGCCGGGACTTCACCATGAACGCCATTGCCCTGCCTGTTGACGGGCTTATCCGCGACCCCTTCGGCGGCATTGAGGACATAAAAAACGGTATTGTCCGCTGCGTGGGTGAGCCGGAGCGCCGCTTTGAGGAGGATGCGCTGCGGATGTTCCGCGCCCTTCGCTTTGCTGCACGTCTGGGCTTTGAGATAGAGGAAAAAACCATGAGTGCCATTGAGCGAAAGGCGCCCCTTGCAGAGACTCTTGCGGCGGAGCGGGTGCGGGAAGAGACGGAGAAGATAATCCTCACAAACTCGCCCCACATGGTGTATGAGCTTGTGTGCCTGGGGCTTCTGGATGCCTATATAATAAAGCGCAGCCCCGATGCCCGTATATTTGATGCACTGGGGCATACTGTGAAAAAGCCCCTTGAGCGCTGGGCGCTTTTGAGCATGATAATGGCAGAGCAGGGCATGATAGGCTCAGTGGAGGATTTTCTCAGCTCCCTTCGCCTTGACAGCCGCAGCATCCGTATCGCTGCAAACTGCCGCCGCATCATGAGAAACCCGCTGCCTCAGACGGCCTATCAGTGGAAAAAGCTGCTGAACGCCTATGACGTGCCCACGGTCAGCTGCGCTGTGCGCTGTCATGATGCGCTCAGCGGCGAAAAGCGCATAAAGGAGCTGAAAGCCGTGCTGAAAAGCGGAGACTGCTTTTCCGTAAAGCACCTTGCCATCGGCGGGGATGAGCTTTTGGAGCTGGGGCTTCGCGGCAGGGAACTGGGCGAGATGCTCAGCTTCCTTTTGGACTATGTTATGGAATACCCTGAGAATAACCGGCGTGAGATACTTTTGAATCTTGCCGCCGGCTCGGAGGAATGATATGAACGACACTTGGGAAAAACTGAAAAGCGACTGTGCCGACTGCCGGCTTTGCGGCCTTTGTGAGACAAGGCGCAATCTGGTTTTCGGCGTGGGCAGTGAACAGGCCGAGATCATGTTCATCGGCGAAGGCCCGGGCGAGCAGGAGGATATACAGGGCGTACCCTTTGTAGGCCCTGCGGGAAAGCTGCTGGACGATATGCTCAGCATGATAGACCTGGACAGAACAAAGGTCTACATTGCCAATATCGTCAAGTGCCGCCCGCCGGGAAACCGCGACCCGCAGGAGAATGAACAGGCTGCCTGCCGCCAGTGGCTTTCCCGCCAGATAAAGCTCGTAGACCCGAAAATCATAGTCTGCCTTGGCAGGATAGCCGCCAAGGCGCTCATGGACGAAAATTTCAGGATAACAAGGGAGCACGGGGAATTCCGTGATATAGGCGGTCGCCGTTATGTGGCTACCTATCATCCCTCCGCGCTTTTAAGGGATATATCAAAACGCCCTGAGGCATTCATGGATCTCAGGGGCATACGGAAGGAGATAAGGGCTGTCTGCGACAGAACCTACAGATAAATCATGCTGAAATTCAAAAAACTCAGTCTTGAAGACAAGGAAAATATGGAACGGCTGTGCTATAAGGAATGCTGCCCCGGCCCTGAAAACTGCTTTAATAATATGTTCATCTGGCAGCGCCACTATAAGCCGGAGATCTGCTATTTTGAAAGCCAGATAATCATGAAGCTGACCGCCTATAACAAAATCTCCTTTTCCTACCCAATGGGAGAGGGAGCGCTTGAAACTGCGGTCGATGCGGTCCGTGCATATTGTGAAGAACTGGCCCTCCCCGTTATTCTGATGGGCCATGGCGAAGCACAGGCGGAGGAGCTTGAAAAGGCCTATCCGGGCCGTTTTGATTTCATGTGGGACAGGGACTATTCCGCCTATGTACACAGCATAAACAATCTGGCGGAGTATCCGGGCAAAGCTCTCCACTCCAAGCGGAACTTCTGCAATTACTTTGAAGCCAATAATAACTGGGAGTTTGTGCCTATCACGGCAGAGCTTATCCCCGCCTGTATGGACTTTATGGAAAACTGGCTCATGGACAATGCCGAGCGGCTCGACCCCAGCGCAAGCCATGAGCTTACCGCCCTGACCCTGGCCTTTGACAATTTTGCCCGGCTTGGCATGGAGGGCGGCGCCCTCTACGCCGATGGGCGCATGGTGGGCTTTACCATGGGCGAAAAGTGCACGGAAAATTGTTTTGTATGCCACTTTGAAAAGGCCGACGGTAATATAAAGGGCGCATATCCCATGACCTGCCGGGAGCTTGCCCGCATGGTGCGCAGCAAACACCCCACAGTGCAGTTTATAAACCGGGAGGAGGACATGGGTATTGAGGCCCTGCGCCGCTCCAAGCTCTCCTACAAGCCGGACTTCATGGTGCCTCAGTTCTTTGCGAGGTGGAAAGATGAGTGATTTTATTATCCGCGGATATAAAAAGGCCGATATACCCGAGCTTACAAAGCTCTGGGTACAGGTCTTTGAAGAGGATGAGAGATTGCTGGATGCATTTTTCGTAAGCCTTGAGCATATGGGCGGCGGCCTTGTGGCTGAAATTGACGGTAAGATTGCCGGCGCAGGCTATGCCCTCACCGGGCAAAGCCTTGTAAGCGGCGGGGAAATCACCCCCCTTGGGCTTATCTACGGCATTGCCGTATACCCTCAGTACCGCAGCCACGGCCTGGGCCGCACCATTGTCAGGGGTACAGCGGAGCTGGCAAGACAGCGCGGGGCTGAAATAATCTGCTGTGAGCCTGCAAATCAGAGCCTTGTCAAATGGTACGATGAGGTTTTGTCGCTCAAGCCCGCCATACGCAGGGCAGAGAAAGACATCCCCGGAAAAGCCGCTTTGCCCTGCCGCCCTGTCAGCGCAGATGAGTACGGCGAAATCAGGAAAAAGCTTCTTTCCGGGCGTGAGTATGTTGCCCTGTCAAAGCCTGCCCTTGACTTTGAAGCGGCTATGCTGAAAATATACGGCGGCGGCTTTTTCTCAGTTGGAGAGGGCATAGCGGCGGCCTACCTCTGGGAAGGCAAGACTATCGTCAGGGAGCTTTTGTGCGCTGAGGCCGATAAGGAAGCTGCGGCGGCAAGTCTGGCCTTTGCCCTCTCATCGGACGGGGCGGTGCTGTATTTCCCCTCTGAAATGGGGCAGGCATATATCCTCTCGGACAGCCCTATCCCTTCCCACTGCCTCTGGAATTTGAGCTTCAATTGAGCATATTTGCACAGAAATTTTGGAAATCAAAAAATAATTTATGTGGAAATTATCACATTTAACATTCTTGTAACAATATCAGTGTTTTTTACGAAACATCTTGAGGGTATATTAAAACTGCAAGTAACAGTTTTTCATCTTTTTCATTTTGTCCTCAACCATAAAGCAAAAAGGAACGGTTCGCCGTTCCTTTTTGTTTTGCCGGACAAAGGCTGCAAATTTCGTGTATCGACATTATTTTTTCTTTTCATTCCATAGGTAAAGTGATATAATATACTGGTTTTTTAATAGGATTATAGGGATATCAAATGGCTCACAGAGGTGTATGACCATGAAATTGAAAGTTGTTTTAGCCATAATCGTCTGCAAGGCTCTGCGCCTTGTGTCAAGGCTTCTGCACCGGGGCGGTACCGCCATGCCCGGGCGCTATGCCCTGAAAATCTGTCCCCAGCTTCTTTCCGTGCTGGCAAAGAATGTGAAAACAGTTGTTATCACCGGAACCAACGGCAAAACCACATGCAGCCGCATGGTGGAGGAGGCCTTTGCCCGGGATGGGAAGCGTTTCTTTTCCAACCGCTCCGGCGCAAACCTCATCAGCGGCATTACCACGGAGTTTGTCATAAACAGCACTCTCAACGGGAAAAACCGCTGTGATTATGCCGTTATCGAGTGTGACGAGGCGGCCTCCGTCCGGGTCTTTGCCCAGATGCAGCCAAGCGTCATCGTGGTCACAAACCTTTTCCGCGACCAGCTTGACCGTTTCGGTGACCTTGCCCACACCAGAGACAGTATAAAGACCGCCATCAAGTCCGTCCCCACCGCTACCCTATGCCTCAATGCGGACTGTTCGCTCACCTCATCCCTTGCCGACGAAGTGCCAAACAAGGTCTTGTACTTCGGTATGAACAAGGGCGCTGCCCCCAGCAAGGGTAAAAGCGAGATATCCGATGGCGGCATCTGTGTCCGCTGCGGTCACGAATACAGGTATGAATATATAAACTTCGGGCATCTGGGCGGCTTTTACTGCCCTGAATGTGGTCACAGCCGCCCGGAAGCTGATTTTGCCGTGGTGGATATCGCCCAGCAGAGCACCGAGGGCAGCTCCATAGTGATGGATATGCAGGGTGAGCGGCGTATGGTGTCGGTCAATCTCCCGGCAATGTACAATATCTATAACGCTGCCGCTGCCTGCGCCGCCGTGTGCGCTGCGGGCATGAGCAAGGATACCGCCGTTCAGGCGCTCTCCGGCTTCAAATGCGGCTTTGGACGCATGGAGCAGTTTGATATCGGCGCAGGCGCCAGAATGATGCTGGTGAAAAACCCCACCGGCTGCAATCTGGTGATGGAGTTTCTGGGCAATGTGAAGGAGCGCTTCTCCCTTGTGATAAGCCTCAACGACCGCACCGGCGACGGCAAGGATATCTCATGGATATGGGATACGGACTTTGAGCAGCTTGCCGCCCTTTCAGGACGCATCAAAAATCTCATTGTCTCCGGTGACAGAGCCGAGGAAATGCGCCTTCGCCTCAAGTATGCCGGCTTTGACGAAAACGCCCTTGTGATAGAGCGCGACTGCGAAAAGCTTGTGGACCGTATGGCGGAGGAGGACTGCCCCGTGTTCATCATGCCCACATACTCTGCCATGCTGGATATCCGTCAGGCCATCGTAAAGCGCTGCGGCGGCAGTGATTTCTGGGAATAAGGAGGCGCAGAAAATGGAACTTAAAATCTGCCATCTTTACGGGGATGTGCTCAATCTCTACGGAGATCGGGGCAATATAATCACCATGAAAAAGCGCCTTGAATGGCGCGGTATAGACTGCACAGTCGAAAAGATAAACCCTGCCCAGTCTGCTTCCATTGCCGGCTTCGACCTTATCTTCATCGGCGGCGGCATGGAGTTTGATACCCGCCTTATCGCCGATGACCTTCGTGCAGACCGCGCAGCGGAGCTTAAAGCCGCCGTGGAGGATGGGGTCAGCCTTCTTGCCATATGCAGCGGCTATCAGCTTCTGGGCAGCTACTGTCAGGACGACAAGGGCGTAAAGACCCCCATGGCCGGCCTTGTGGATATGTACACCGTCTGCGGCAGCGAGCGCATGACCGGAAACTATAAGTTCGCCCTTGGCGAAAAGTCCGGCGGCTTTGAAGTGGTGGGCTTTGAAAACCACCAGGGCAAGACCTGGCTTGCATCGGGGCTTGAACCTTTGGGAAAGGTCATCTGCGGTCACGGCAACAACGGCGAGGACGGCGGCGAGGGGCTCAGGTACAAAAACCTCTTCGGTACCTACAGCTACGGCCCTATTCTCCCTAAAAATGCGAAGCTCTGCGACTATATACTGCTCACGGCCCTTGAAAGAAAATACGGCCTCAGAGAGCTTCAAGCCCTTGACGACACAGCAGAAAACGAGGCCTTTACCGCAATAAACGCAAGACTTGGATAAAAGGAGCGCACCATGATACGCTTTTACAACGGATACGTCCTCAGCTTTGGCGGGGGAATAAATGTGAAATACGGCGAGGTCTGGACAGAGGGCAGCCGCATTGTCCACGTGGGCGACAAAAAGGACCAAATGCCCAGCTTTGAGCGGGAGATAGACCTGAAGGGCGATGTTATCATGCCCGGCTTCAAAAATGCCCACACTCATACGGCAATGGTGCTTTTTCGCTCCCTTGCCGACGATATGGAGCTGCACAGCTGGCTTTCAGAACAAATCTGGCCCAACGAGGCGAAAATGACCGGGGAGGATATCTATCACCTTACAAAGCTTGGCATCATGGAATATCTCTCCTCCGGCATAACCGCCAGCTTTGATATGTACTTCAAGAATGATTTCTACGCCAGAGCCAATGTGGACGCAGGCTTCCGCACGGTCATCTGCTCTGCCATGAATAATTTTGACGCGGATATCACCAACATAGAGCGGGAGTACCTTAAATTCAACAATTACAATGAGCTTGTGTCCTACAAGCTGGGTATCCACGGGGAGTACACCACCTCAATGGAGCGCATGGAATATATGGTCTCTCTTGCCCATAAGTACAAAGCCCCCTGCTATACCCACATGAGCGAGACCAAAAGCGAGGTGGACGGCTGCATTGAGCGCCACGGCCTCACCCCAACTCAGCTTCTTGCCAAAATCGGCTTCTTTGACTACGGCGGCGGCGGATTCCACTGCGTCTGGGTCAATGAAGAGGATATGCGCATAATGGCTGAAAAGAATGTCTACGCCGTAAGCTGCCCCGCCTCAAACCTCAAGCTTGGCAGCGGCATTTCCCCCATTGACGCCATGGCCAATTCCGGTGTGAAGCTGGCTCTGGGTACAGACGGTGCCGGCAGCAACAACGCCCTTGATATGTTCAGAGAGATGTATCTTGTGAGCGTTCTGCAAAAGGAGCTTTTGTCCGATGCTGCCGCAGGCTGCGCCGACAGAACACTGGAAATGGCCTGCGCAGGCGGTGCACGAGCCATGGGTTTTGACGACTGTGATGACCTTGCCGTGGGCAAGCTTGCAGACCTCATCGTTATTGATATGTCCCAGCCCAATATGCAGCCTGTCAGCAATATTCCCCATAATATCGTTTACTCCGGCTCCAAGTCCAATGTGCGATTGACCATGGTAAACGGCAGAGTGCTCTATGAAAACGGTGTATACCACATCGGCGAGAGTGCAGAGGACATATACCGCCATGCAAATGAGTCCGCCCGGAGGATATTTGCATGAAGCGCATAGACCTCCACGTACACACAAATGCCTCCGACGGCACATTTGACCCGGCCGGGGCGGTGCGCCTTGCCCATGCCGAAGGGCTTTCCGCCATTGCTGTCACCGACCATGATACCGTCACCGGCTATTTTGAAGCGGCGGCGGAAGGTGAAAAGCTGGGCGTAGAGATCGTACCCGGTATAGAGATAAGCACCAAGTACGACAGAGCCGTCCACATTCTCGGCTATTATATCGACCCCAAGTCTCCCAGCCTTGAGCCTGTATTGAACTGGATAGTCCACGACCGGGACGAGAGAAACCGGAAAATGGCGGAGCTTATGGCGGCGGACGGTCTGCCTGTAAGCTATGAGATGATGCACGAAAAGTACGGTGAGGTTATCGGCAGACCCCATTTTGCTGCGCTTCTGGTTGAGCTGGGGCTGGCAGAGAGCGTTCAGGACGCTTTCGACCGCTTTGTGGAAAAGGGACAGAAATATTATCAGCCCCGCACCATATTGCCCCTTGACAGAGCAGTGCAGATAATTGTGGAGGCCGGCGGCATCCCGGTGCTGGCCCACCCCTTCCAGTACAGGATGGACGATGCCCTCCTGCGGGAGCTTATTGAGTACTGCATGGGCTTTGGCCTTGCGGGTATGGAGTGCCGCTACACAGGCTATGATGAGGACATGGTGGCCTATCTTGAAGCCCTTGCGGCAGAATACGGCCTTGTCCGTACCGGCGGCAGCGACTTCCACGGTACAAACAAGCCCCATATAGCCTTGGGCCGCGGCCTTGGCAAGCTGAATGTACCCTATGAGTATCTCAGCGAGCTGAAAATGAAAAAGTCTCCCAAAACCCCATCGGACTGAAGCCGGATAAACCGGACAATTAAATTAAAAGAAAATTATTCAATATCAATTGAAAAAGGAACTGCCGCAGGAAGAAAAATTCCTGTGGCAGCTCCTTTATTATGCTGTCTTATTTATTTTACTGTAAAAAAGCCCCAGATACCTGTACACAAATCTGATAAGCTTGGCGCTGGCAAAGCTCAAAGCCAGAAGCCAGAGGAAAATCACGATAGAGTACTTGGGCGCAAACACCAGCTTCTGGCACCAGTAGTAGCAGAAAAAGCTGTGAGTCAGCCACATAAAGGTGGACTCTTCACCCAGTATCTCAAATACTTTCCCGGCCCACTGACCGGGTTTTGTGGGAAGCAGTATGACTATACATACGATGAAGACAGCCGTGTTTATGAAATCGTAGAACATGTAGTTATAAAGGTGAATGTAGAAAAGGGCGGCAAAACCGATAACTGCGGCAATACACCATAGAAGCTTGCCCGCATAGCGGCGTTTGACTTCGTTGAGAATATCGTATCTTGCAAAGGTGCAGCCCAGCATGAAGCCCGGCAGCAGCCCCAGCATCACCTTTATATGCTCCCAGAAGACGGACTCGCACAGGGGGACAAGCACAGGAAGCTTTACAAGCTCCGGCAGCACATACACTATAAAGCCGTTGAGCAGGGCTATAATGAAAAGGTCTGAGTACAAGAGGGCATTTTTCCGCTCCAGAAAGCGCTTGACCGCCGGAAACACCAGAAGCAGCAGCACATAGGGTACAATGAACCACCATTCCTTGTTGAAGGAATAGCTCAGCCCAAGAAAATTATAGATAAGCTCCCGCTGCAGCGGGTCGGGTCTTATTCCGAAAATAAGCACAGATGCGGGGATGAAAAGGAAGAACACCATCCATACCTGCTTATAAAGCCCCAGAATTTGTTTGCCTATCATGCTCTGTAAATTGTGGCTTTTCCGGCTTGAAAGGTAAGTGCCGTAGCCACTGAGAAAAACAAACATTGGCAGGCATATACGGCCGAACTGACCTATGTAGGTGGAGAGGCTGGTTTCTCCGAAATTATAAAGAGAGATGAACACATTGCCATCGAGCACCTTGTTGGGATAGGCGAACAGATGGTGGTAGAGCATAAGGCAGATAGCCACACCCTTTATTATTTTTGTGTCGCGTCTTGTAAATTCCACCGCTTTAGCTCCTTTTCAAAGCAAATTTAAGCCTGTTTTTCCATCATGATAAAGTCCTGATTTTCCCAAATGGCAACAAAATCTTCGGTGGGCTCCGGGTCGATTATCATGTTTTTATATATCAGATAATAGTCCACCTCATCCAGGCTGTGATTAAGCATGGAGGTGAGGGTGACAGCTCTGCGCTGAGTATTCAAATACAATGCGCGGGGCTTGAAATAGCCTATTACACTATCCTCTGGAATGTTTTCGCTGACAAAGTTATATGCCTCAATTGCACTGGGGGAGTATGCATTGTCACTGTCGGCAAGCTTTGTTGCAGTATAGTCTGAGGCAATGTTATCCCTTGCGGAACTGTACAGGGGATATATAAAGCCAAAGCACAGCAGAGCGGTCAAAACCACAGCAGCGAAATCAGCGCATTTTTTCATTTTAAAAGGCAACTTAACAAGTTTGACCACACGCATAAATCCGTAGCCTGTGAACATGAGCATTATGGGCAATGTGGGGAAAATATACCTCATACCCATTCCGCTGCTGTAAAAGAGCATGGAGGCAACAAAGATATATGCTCCAAGAAATACCGTGTAGTGAAAATTTCTCTTGATTCCGTCAAAAATTATGCCGACAAAGCAAAGTGCAAAAGAAATATACGAGAGAATGTCAACCACATTGAAAAGCAGAAGACTATTTTTTGGCGTGTATCCGAAAAGCAGAAGGGCACTTACAAGATTACCCCACATGGAGGCGTACCATTCCTTGAAAAGCACCGTGTAGTTTAAAAGATTTCCGTAGATAATGCCCAGATTTGTATCGTTCAGATCACTGGAATTGGAGGTGGCGGGGGCAAAGATCGCCTCGGAAAATAGTCTGAGTGCGAAAAAGATTATGTACGGCAGAAGCTGGATAATAAGCTCCTTCTTGTTTTCGTGCAGGAAGGACGCAAGGGAGCCGCACTTTCTGATTTGGGAAACTATCCGGATAATATGAGCAAGAGCGCATATTAGCAGCACAGCAATACCGTTCAGTCTGACCTCATACATAAACCAGAGGGTAATGCCCCAGATAAGGGCGAGTATGGTCTTTCGTCTGCCGGCGGCAGTGAGGAACAGCTCACAAATATAAAATGATAAAAGCGCGAAAAAGAGAAAGACAAAATCGCTTATAACAGCGTCTATAAAGGTGTAAAAGCCGCTGTAGGTGCAAAACATTATGGCTGTGAACAAAGAAAGCTTCACGCCGAAACGCCGCCTTAAGAAAAGATACATAAGCCCCGCCATCAGCGTCAGCGCAATTACCGTGGGCAGCTTGTAGTAAACGATGCTGCTGAAATTCACCCTGTCAAAGCCCACAAGCTTGTATATGAGCGTGTGCAAAAGCGAGTATCCCCACACGTATACAAGCTCCCCATCGACTGCCTCATCGGGCATAAAGGAAGGGTGCATCAGGTAATTGAGGCGTATCTGCTCATCAAAAGTACCCTCGGCAATGGCGATACCCTGATTGATGTACGCGGCAAAGTCATCGCCCCACTGGCAGCTGTTGTTCAGGTGACCGAAGGCCAGAAAGCCTATACATACGGTGAGAAAAAGTATCGCAAGAAGGTCAATGATACGTGTTTGACGTTTGATATCTATATGCATGACATATCTCCCCTTTATTCAACAAATTATATCATGATAGCGCATATTATGGCAATAAAAATATCTCCCTCATTGTCGCACTTGCGATAGAGGCATCAATATGCTATAATCAATCATTAAAATACGAAGGACTATGCCCTTTTTTGAAGAAGGATTTCAGCTAT
>JAFTXM010000086.1 GCA_017465025.1 Oscillospiraceae bacterium | reverse complement strand
TAGGCGGCGAGTCCTTGACAGAGAGAGTTGTCGGTATATTGCTGCAGGTGGCGGGGGAACTTGATGCCATGTGGTTTTTCTCCTGCCTTTTCACAGTAGAAATAATATTCTACTGGGTATACAAGGCGGCAAATAAAGTTGCTCCAGACAGACTGCGGGCTGTCTGCGCCCTTTCCGTTCCGGTGCTTATAATCGGTATTATCCTCTGCAAAGCCGGACTAAAGCTGCCCTGGCATATTCAGACGGCCTGTGTGGTGGAGCTTTTCTTTCTCGGTGGATATCTATGCAGGAATTTCCGGCTGGAAGAGAAGGTGAGCGGAAAGCTCTGCGCGGCGGCTTGGCTGCTTTTTATAGTTTTCATATGTGTGCTGCCAAACCCCGTGGATATGCACATGAATAAGTTTGCCAATATATTTCTTTTTTATCTTCAGGCAATTTTGAGTGTCTATGCCTTTTTCTCGCTTTGCGTAATCGTTTCAAAAAAGCGCAGCCGTATCAACGACTTTATCATCTGGGTGGGCCAGAATACAGTGCAGTATTTCTTCTTTCAGGGTGCCTGCATCACGGTGCTCTGTAAGCTTTTGAGTCTTGCGGGAATTACTGCCGGCAGCTCATTTGCTTTGGCCTTGGCCTGTGCGATATTTATTTACATAGCGATGTGCATCCCGGCCTATATAGTCCGCAGATATTTCCCCATATTCCTGGGCAAGCGCTGATATTGAAAAAACTTTATACATAAAAGCGGAAAAACTTCGGTTTTTCCGCTTTTCTCATTGGTGTACTGTGTATTCAAAGCTCGCTTTCTCGTTGACACTGATTTTTGACGATGATATAATAAACTGATTTACTGCGTGTATAAAAAGAAACATGGAGCGTGTGATATGTACCGGCGTGTGATAAAGAGATTTTTGGATATAGTGCTTTCTCTGGCGGGGATAATTGTGCTGGCTTTGCCCCTTGCCATCATTTCTGCCGTTATAAAGCTGGACTCTCCCGGCCCTGTGTTTTTCCGGCAGAAACGCTTTGGCATACATAAAAGCTTTTTTGAGATACTGAAGTTTCGCACCATGCGCACCGATACCCCCAAGGATATGCCCACCCATATGCTCTCCGACCCCAAAAAGTGGATCACCAAAAGCGGCGCATTTTTGAGAAAGACCAGTCTGGATGAGCTGCCCCAGCTTTTCAATATCCTTGCGGGCCATATGTCCGTCATCGGACCGAGACCTGCTCTCTGGAATCAGGAGGATCTTATTGCCGAGCGGGACAAGTACGGCGCAAACGATGTTATGCCCGGGCTTACCGGCTGGGCGCAGATAAACGGCAGGGACGAGCTGCCCATTGACGTGAAAGCCCGACTGGACGGCGAGTATGCACAGAATCTGAGCTTTGCCTTTGACGTAAAGTGCTTTGTGGGCACTGTGAAGAGCGTACTGAAGCATGAGGGCGTGGTCGAAGGCGGCACAGGCCAGATGGAGAAGGAAAAAGAGAAATGAAAAGAATTCTCATCACCGGCATAAACAGCTATGTGGGCAGAAGCTTCATGGACTATATGAAAAGCCGCCCCGGCTACAAGTGCATCGCCATCAGTATGCGCGACGGCAGCTGGAGAAATGAGGACTTTTCCCATTTTGACACGGTCTTTCACGTGGCGGGCCTTGCCCATTCCGACAGCGGCAAAATAAGCCCGGAAAAGTCACAGGCCTACTACAAGATCAATACCGAGCTGACCGTTGAGCTTGCCCAGAAGTGCAAGAGAGAAGGCGTAGGGCAGTTTATCTTCATGAGCTCCGCCATCGTCTACGGACACAGCGGCAGGGTGGGGGAGACGCGGCGTATCACCGCCGACACCCGCTGTACTCCCGCCAACAGCTACGGCGACAGTAAGCTTCAGGCGGAGCTGGGCCTGAGAAAGCTGGAGGATGACAGCTTCCGCGTGGTCATTCTCCGTCCGCCCATGATATACGGCAGAGGCTGCAAGGGCAACTATCCTGTGCTCTCCCTCTTTGCCCGTAAGCTCCCCATATTCCCGTATGTGAAAAATGAACGCTCCATGCTCTATATTGAAAACCTCATGGAGTTTGTAAAGCTCATGATAGACAATGATGAGCGCGGTACTTTCTTCCCCCAGAACGGGGAGTATTCAAATACCTCGGAGCTTGTGGAGCTTATAGCCAAGGCCCACGGGAAAAGACTTTTCCTTATTCCCGGCTTCACATGGGCCGTAAAATTTCTGGGGATCTTCACCCCGCTTGTGGACAAGGCTTTCGGAAACCTCAGCTATGATATGTCCATGAGCCGCTACCAAAAAGGCAATTACAGGCTCTTTAGCCTTGAAGAGAGCATAACAAGAACAGAGGACATCCAATGAGCAAAATCAAGCACATTCTGGTTGTCAGCCAGTACTATTGGCCCGAGGCCTTCCGCATAAACGATATGTGCGCCCAGTGGGTAAAGCGGGGCTATAAGGTGACAGTGCTCACAGGCATCCCCAACTATCCCTACGGCAAGTACTTTGAGGGCTACGGGCTATTCAAAAAGAGAAGAGAACAGCACGAGGGCGTGGATATAATCCGCATCCCCCTCATTGCCCGGGGCAAAGGCTCTGTGGGCATGGTGCTCAACTATCTCTCCTTTGTGGTGTCCGGCTTTTTCTGGAAGAGCTTTACAAAGCTCAGGGCCGACATGGTCTTCAACTTTGAAGTCTCTCCCATGACTCAGGCGCTGGTGGGCGTGTGGTACGCCCGCCGCCGGAAGATACCCTGTGTCCTTTATGTGCAGGATCTCTGGCCTGAAAATATCCAGATAGTCACCGGCATAAACTCAAAGCTGGTGCTGGGCCCTATCGGCAAAATGGTGGACTACATATACCGCCGCTGCGACAGGATACTTGCCACCTCCCCCAGCTTTGTAAAAATGATAGAACAGCGCGTACCAGACTGTAAGGAGCGTATAAGCTACTGGCCCCAGTACGCCGAGGATTTTTACAGACCCATGCCCCGCGGCGCAAGCCCTCTCATCCCCGATGACAGCCGATTCAAGGTGGCCTTTACCGGCAATGTGGGTCAGGCGCAGGGGCTTGAGATACTGCCCCATACCGCTGCAATTTTGAAAGAGAAGTACGCGGACAGGCTGCTTTTCGTCATCGTGGGCGATGGACGCAGCAAGGAGGCCTTGCAGCAGGAGATAAAGGCGCAGGGCGTGGAGGAAATGTTTCTCATGATAGAGCGCCAGAGCGCCGAGACCATTCCGGAAATTCTCGGCTCGGCGGATGCGGCCTTCGTCTCCTTCATGGATAACCCCCTCTTTGAAAATACCATCCCTGCCAAGCTCCAGTCATACATGGCCTGCGGCAAGGCAATCGTTGCCTCTGCCAGCGGCGAGACCGAGCGTATCGTGAAGGAAGCCGGCTGCGGTGTATGCAGCCCCATCGGGGATGCGCCGGCTCTGGCGGCAGAGCTTGAGAAGCTCATGCACAGCGGCGATACCGGGAAAATGGGCGAAAATGCCCGCGCCTATTTTGAAAAACACTTTGTCAGGGCCAAGCTCCTTGACGATTTTGACAGATATCTTGAGAGCCTCTAAGGAGGAAAAAGCATGTTTAAGGACAAGACATTATTTATCAGCGGCGGCACAGGCTCCTTCGGCAACGCCGTGCTCAGGCACTTTGCCAATACCGACATCGGCGAGATACGCATCTTCTCCCGCGACGAGAAAAAGCAGGACGATATGCGCCATGAGCTTCAGAAGAATATGCCCAGGGTGGCAGACAGGGTGAAGTTCTATATTGGCGATGTGCGGGATATCCAGTCGGTGAAAAACGCCATGCACGATGTGGACTATATCTTCCATGCCGCGGCGTTGAAGCAGGTGCCTTCCTGCGAATTTTTCCCTCTTGAGGCTGTAAAGACCAATGTTTTCGGCACCGACAATGTGCTCACCGCCGCCATTGACGAGGGCGTGAAGGCCGCTATCTGCCTTTCCACTGACAAGGCCGCGTACCCCATCAACGCCATGGGCACAAGCAAGGCCATGATGGAGAAGGTGGTCGTTGCCAAGTCCCGCACCGTTTCCCCGGAAAAGACCAAGATATGCTGCACCCGCTACGGCAATGTCATGTGCTCCCGGGGCAGCGTTATCCCCCTCTGGATAGATCAGCTCAGCCGGGGCGAACCTATCACCATCACAGAGCCTTCCATGACCCGCTTCATCATGTCTCTTGAGGAGGCTGTGGATCTGGTGCTCTTCGCCTTTGAGCATGGTCAGAGCGGCGATATCCTTGTCCAGAAAGCCCCTGCCTGCACCATAAAGACCCAGGCCGAGGCGGTCTGCCGTCTTTTCGGTGCGGACGAGACAAAGATAAAGGTCATCGGCATCCGCCACGGTGAGAAAATGTATGAGACTTTGCTTACCAATGAGGAGTGTGCTTTCGCTGAAGACCTTGGCAGGTTCTACCGTGTTCCCTGTGACAACAGAAGCCTCAATTACGATAAGTACTTTGTGGAGGGCAATCTCCAGCGCTCCAAGCTCAGTGAGTTCAACTCCAACAATACCCAACTGCTGGATACTCAGCAGGTCATGGACAAGCTCCTCGAGCTTGAATATATCCGCTACCGCATGAAGAAAATGGGCATCCACTACTGAGGACGATTATGGACATTCTTGTAACCGGCGCTGCCGGCTTTGTGGGGAAAAACCTGTGTGCCGCCCTGAAAAATATAAAAGACGGCAAGGACAGACGCTTTCCTGCCCTGAAAATAGGGGAAATATTTGAATATACCAGAGCCGACAGTGATGAAGTTCTAAAAGACTTCTGCCGCCGGGCAGACTTTGTTTTCAACCTTGCCGGGGTCAACCGCCCCAGGGATGAGAGCGAGTTTATAAAGGGAAACCGGGACTTTGGCGGGAAGCTTCTGGCTTTTTTGGAGAAAGCGGGCAACAGCTGCCCCGTCATGCTCTCAAGCTCCCTGCAGGCAAGCCTTGACGGCCGCTTCGCTGGCTCTTTGTACGGCAAATCCAAGCTGGCGGGAGAAGAGCTTTTCTTAGATTATGCCGGGCGGACGGGCGCAAAGGTTCTGGTCTACCGCTTCCCGAACGATTTCGGCAAGTGGTGCCGCCCCAACTATAACAGCGCCGTATCCACCTTCTGCCACAATATAGCAAACGATCTGCCCATCAACGTAAATGACAGCTCAACAAAGATTGAGCTTGTCTATATAGACGATCTTGTGGACGAGATGATAGCCGCCCTTCAGGGCAGTGAGCACCGCTGTGACTACGAGGGTATGGAAGCAAAGCCCTGTGAAGATGGCCGTTACTGCTGTGTGCCTATAACCCATAAGGTCACTCTGGGTGAGATAGTGTCTCTCCTTGAGTCCTTCAAGGCCCAGCCTGAAACCCTTGTCATGCCGGAAATTGCCCCCGGAAGCTTTGCAAAGAAACTTTACAGCACTTATCTTTCATATCTTCCCTATGAAAAGGCCTCCTTTCCCCTTAAAATGAATGAGGACGCCAGAGGCAGCTTCACAGAGCTTTTGAAGACCACAGCCCACGGTCAGTTCTCCGTGAATATCTCCAAGCCCGGAATCACCAAGGGTGAGCACTGGCACAATACCAAGTGGGAGTTTTTCATCGTAGTCTCCGGCCGCGGCCTCATCCGTCAGCGCAAAATAGGCAGCGATGAGATACTGGACTTTTATGTTTCGGGGGAGAAAATAGAGGCCGTGCATATGCTGCCCGGCTATACCCACAATATAATCAATCTATCCGATACTGAGAATATGGTAACTTTAATGTGGGCCAATGAGTGTTTTGACCCCGCAAGACCCGATACTTTCTTTGAGGCGGTGGAAAAATGAGTCTTAAACTGGACTATTCCGATGTGAGCTTTAAAAATAACGGCAAGCTAAAGCTTCTCATAATAGTGGGTACAAGGCCGGAGATCATCCGTCTTGCCGCCGTCATCACCAAGGCCAGACAGTATTTTGACTGCATCCTTGCTCACACCGGGCAGAACTACGACTATAACCTCAACGGCATTTTCTTCAGAGACTTGGGGCTGGACGCACCGGAGGTGTATATGGATGCTGCCGGCGGCGATCTGGGCGACACCGTGGGCAATATCATCAACTGCTCCTATAAGCTGATGCGCGCCATAAAGCCCGATGCCCTTTTGATTCTGGGCGATACCAACTCCTGCCTCTCCGCCATTGCGGCAAAGCGCCTGCATATCCCCATCTTCCACATGGAGGCCGGTAACCGCTGTAAGGACGAGTGCCTGCCCGAAGAGACCAACCGCAGAATAGTTGACATAATATCAGATGTAAACCTTGCCTATTCCGAGCACGCCCGCCGCTATCTTATGGAGTGCGGCCTGCCCAAGGAGCGCAGCTATGTGACCGGCTCTCCCATGGCAGAGGTTCTCAGTGCCAATTTTGATAAGATTTTGGCCTCTGATATCCATGAGCGTCTGGGCCTTGAAAAGGGAAAGTATATCCTGCTCTCCGCCCACCGGGAAGAGAATATAGATACAGAGAAAAACTTCCTCTCCCTTTTCAATGCCGTAAATAAGATTGCAGAAAAGTACGATATGCCCATCCTCTACTCCTGCCATCCCCGCAGTGCAAAGCGGCTGGAGGAGAGCGGCTTTGAGCTTGATAAGCGGGTCATCCGCCACGAGCCTCTGGGCTTTCTGGACTATAACTGCCTTCAGATGAATGCCTTTGCCGTCATATCCGACAGCGGCACGCTCCCTGAGGAGAGCAGCTTTTATATCTCTCAGGGCAAGCCCTTCCCGGCAGTCTGCATCCGCACCAGCACCGAGCGCCCCGAAGCTCTGGACAAGTCCTGCTTCATTCTTGCAGGGATAGACGACAATTCTCTTTTGCAGGCGGTGGACACTGCCGTTGCCATGCAGCAGAATGGGGACTACGGCATCCCCGTGCCCGACTATACCGATGAAAATGTCTCCGATAAGGTGATAAGGCTTATTCAGTCCTACACCGGAGTTGTCAATAAAATGGTCTGGAGAAAGTACTGATAAGATGAAGGTCCTTCAGATAAACTCGGTGTGCAAAAAAGGCAGCACCGGGAAAATCGCATATGAGCTTTACAAACGCGGCAATGAGGCCGGGCATGAATTTGCAGTGTGCTATGGCCGGGGAAAGAAGATAGAGGAAGAGCGTGTTTTTAAATTCGGTCTGGACCTTGAAACGGTGTTTCATGCTCTGATGACCCGCCTCACCGGTTATACGGGCTGCTTCTCGCCCCTTTCCACCGGGAGACTGATTGACTATATAGAAAGCTTTCAGCCGGATATCATCCATCTCCATGAGCCCCATGCGTATTTTCTGAACCTCAAGCCCTTTTTTGAATACCTTGGGGAGAAAAAGATACCCCTTGTCTACACCTTCCACTGTGAATTTGCCTATACGGGTAAATGCGGCTATTCCTATGACTGCGACAGGTTTGAAACGGGCTGCGGCAGCTGCCCACGACTGGCTGAGTATCCCAAAACTGCCGGACCGGACCACACCGCGTCAATGCACAAAGCAAAGAAAAAGCTCCTTGAGAGACAGAATATGCTGATAGTCTGCCCCTCACGCTGGCTGGCAGAGCGCAGTAAACGCTCTTTTCTGAAAGGCTTTGACACAAGGGTCATAAAAAACGGCATTGACACGGAAAATACCTTTTATCCCCGTTCAAAGGACGAATATGCCCATCTTTTGAAGCTCCACGGCATAGAAAACGAAAAAATAGTCCTTGCCGTAGCCCCATCCTTCATCACCGACAAGCGAAAGGGCGCAGAATATGTGCTCAGGCTTGCCCGGCGTATGACTGGGCAGAATGTACGCTTCATCCTGATCGGCGTGGATGCCGAGATAGAGGATAAGCCTGAAAATGTCATCGCCCTTGGCAGAACGGAAAATCAGCAGGAGCTGGCGGAGTATTACTCCATGGCAGATTGCTTTGTCATCTGCTCTGAAATGGAAAACCTTCCTACCACCTGCCTTGAGGCAGTTTGCTGCGGTACGCCCGTGGTGGGATTTGATGTGGGCGGAACGGCGGAAACCGCGCCTGAGCCCATTGGGCTTTTCGGCCCTTATGGGGACATGGATGCTCTTGAAAAAAATCTTCTTACCATGCTGGGGCGCAGCCCGAAGCAAAGCGAGTTTGTGCAGTTCAGGCAGGAGTATTCCTCAGTGCGTATGTTCGGGGAGTATTCAAAGATATACAAGGAATTATTGGGTGGTACAGACAAATGAAAATCGCGCACGTGGGTCTTGTCTGTTTTTTTACTGAGGGCATGACCTATCAGGATAATCAGCTCACGGAACAGAATGTCAGAGACGGCCATGAGGTGCTGTATATATCAAATGCCGCAAAATACGTAAATGGTGAGATAGTGGACACCGGCTATGAGGATACTGTGCTTGAAAACGGTATGCGCCTTGTGCGCCTACCCTATGAGCGCATAGTCAATTCCTATTTCAGCGACAAGCTGAGAAAGGTGAAGGGGCTTTATAAGCTGCTTTGCGATTTTGCCCCCGATATTATTTTCTCCCACAATCTTTGCTATCTCTCGGTGGCGGATGTTCTCCGCTACAAAAAGGAGCACCCCCGGGTAAAGCTCTATGCCGACACCCATACCGACGAGAAGAACAGCGGACGCAGCTGGTTTTCCATGAATGTTCAGCACAAGCTGATATACAAGCCCCTTTACCAAAGAGCCTACCCCTATCTGGAAAAGTATTTCTATCTCTCTCAGGAGCGCAAGGACTTTTCTGTGAAGCATTACGGCCTGCCTGAGGACAAGATGGAGTTTTACCCTCTTGGCGGGCGTATCCTTGAGGACAGTGAGTATGAAGCGCTCCGCGCCTCTGTCCGGGCTGAGCTTGGCCTGAAGGACGGGGAGCTTATGTTCATCCACTCCGGCAAGCTGGACGCTGCCAAGCGCACAGAAGAGCTTCTGGACGCTTTTGCCGCCGTGCCGGAGCTTAAGGCAAAGCTTTTTGTCTGCGGCTCTATCCCGCAGGACATGGAGGCAAAGCTGAAGGGCCTGTTTTCAAGAGATGAGCGGGTGCAGTTTTTAGGCTGGAAAACGGCAGATGAGCTTGTAAAGCTCCTTTGCGCCGCTGACTTCTACCTGCAGCCGGGCAGCCAGTCCGCCACCATGGAAAATGCCCTCTGCTGCCGTACGGCTGTCATGCTCTACCCCCACCTGGCCTACACCTCTGACTTTGACGGTGGCAACGTGGTCTGGGTAGAAAATGCCGGAGATATGGAGAAAGCTTTTAAAGCTATCCACTCCGGCAGCATAGACCTTAAAGAACTTGGGAATAAATCCTCGCTTTTTGCAAGCGAGTATCTTGACTACCGCAAGCTTGCGGCGAGACTATACGAATAAAAGAGGTATGAGCCATGTCTCAGAACCGGGAAAAAAGAAAATACCAGTGCTGCACCTGCTGCGTCATGGACACCAGCGACTCCAAGATAGTCTTTGACGAAAAAGGCATATGCGACTACTGCAATGATTACTATAAAAATATCCTCCCTGGATGGAAAGCCAAGCTTGAGGACAAGGGGCTTCTTGCCCGCACTGCCGAGGAGATAAAAAAGAACACTGTCGGCCAGAAGTATAACTGCATAATCGGCATGAGCGGCGGTGTGGACAGCTCATATCTCTGCTATGTGGCCAAGGAGCTTATGGGTCTCAATCCTCTCATTTACGTAGTGGATACCGGCTGGAATTTAAAGGTCGCGGACGAGAACATAAAGCGCATCGTTGAAGCCCTTGAGCTGGACATGGTCACCGATACCGTGAACTGGGAGGAAATGCGTGATTTGCAGCTGGCCTTCCTCCGCTCTCAGCTGCCCTATCAGGACTTGCCTCAGGATCACGCCATTTTTGCATCCCTTTATAACTACGCCGTCAGCCACGGTATAAAATACGTGCTCACTGGTGCAAACAGCGCCACCGAGTGCATCCGTCCACCCATAGAGTGGGTCTATCAGAATGACCTTACCCTCATTAAAGATGTGCACCGCCGCTTCGGCACAGGCAGGCTCAAAAGCTTTCCGATGTGCGGCATGATAAAGTATCGCCTTTATTACCCCATCTTCAAAGGAATGAAGCGCGTAGCGCCCCTGGACATGGTGGAGTACGATAAGGAGAAGGTCAAAGCCTTTCTTAAAGAGCGCTTTGGCTGGCAACCATATTCCAACAAGCACTATGAAGATATCTTTACCCGCTGGTATGAAGGCTGCTATCTGCCGGAAAAATTCGGCTACGACAAGAGAAAGTGCTATCTTTCCAATGAAGTGCTGGTGGGCACTGTCAGCCGTGAGAACGCCATAAAGGAGCTGGAGTGCGACGCCTACGATAAGGACACTATGCGCGCTGACACCGCCTTTATTGCCGACAAGCTGGGTGTGAGCCTTGAAGAGTTTGAAGAAATTCTCCGCGGCGAAAACAAGACCTTTGCCGACTATAAAAACTCATGGTGGGTCATCCAACTGGGTACGGTCATTCTCCGCGCTTTGGGAGCAGAGAAAAAGAAATTCAGATAAGGATATAATTGATAAAGCTGCATGAACGAGAAAGCTAAGGACACCAAGGTGTTTTCCAACTTAATATGGCGCTTTAGTCAGGTGTTCGGCTCAAATATGGTGAGTCTTGTAGTCTCCATCGTCCTTGGGCGTATTCTTGACCCTGAGGTCTACGGCACAGTGGCCATTGTCACCGTTATCACCACCATTTTGCAGGTCTTTGTGGACAGCGGCCTTGGCAATGCGCTTGTGCAGAAAAAGGATGCGGACGATCTGGACTTT
>JAFTXM010000085.1 GCA_017465025.1 Oscillospiraceae bacterium | reverse complement strand
GGCACCCTTGCCGATAACGGTGTTCTCACCTATCATGGCGTACTCCACAACTGCGCCGTCTTCAACAACGACACCGGGCATAAGCACGCTGTAAAGGATTTTCGCGCCCTTGCCCACCTTGACGGAGGTGCTCAGCACGGAGTTTTCCACATGGCCGTCCACTTCACAGCCTTCGGTGATAATGGAGTGGATTATATTGGCATCCTCGCCGGTGTAGTGGGGAGGACATACGGGAGTTCTGGAGCTGATGGGCCAGCTGGGATCGTAGAGGTTTATGAGAGTGGTGGAGAGCATATCCATGTTGGCATCCCAGAGGCTGGTGATGGTGCCAACATCGCGCCAGTAGCCGCCGAAGCGGTAGGGCCACATCTTCTCGCCTGCGTTGAGCATATTGGGGATGATGTTCTTGCCGAAGTCCTTGCTGGACTTGGGGTCGTTCTCATCGGCGATAAGATACTCTCTCAGCTTCTTCCAGTTGAAGATGTAGATACCCATGGAGGCCAGAGTGCTCTTGGGCTTCTTGGGTTTTTCCTCAAACTCGCTGATGTAGCCGTCGGCACCGGTGCTCATGATGCCAAGGCGGGTGGCCTCTTCAAGAGTGACCTGCTGCACGGCGATGGTGCAGGCGGCGTCATGCTCAATATGCTCTGCCAGCATTTCGGAGTAGTCCATCTTGTAGATATGGTCACCGGAGAGGATGAGCACGGTTTCGGGATCATAGTTTTCGATGAAGCCGATATTCTGGTAAATGGCGTTTGCAGTACCGGAGAACCAGGAGCCTTTTTCACCGGCGCTCTGGTAGGGGGGCAGGATGTAGACGCCGCCGTCGGAGGAGTCCAGATCCCAGGGCTGGCCGCTGCCGATATAGCTGTTGAGCTGGAGCGGACGGTACTGAGTCAGCACGCCGACGGTGTCTATGCCGGAGTTAGCGCAGTTGGACAGCGGGAAGTCAATAATCCTGTACTTGCCGCCAAAGGGGACGCTGGGTTTTGCGACGTTCTGAGTCAGAGCATAGAGTCTTGAACCCTGACCGCCAGCCAGAAGCATGGCTACACAGCTTTTTTTCAATGTAATCCTCTTCTTTCCTTTTTATTTATTGTTGAATAAATTCATCGCCTTGTCCGGACCGTTTACGATGTAGCACTCGGCGGCTTCGGCGGCGCGCTTTGCACAGGCCGCCATGTCCTCGGCATCCTTGTCCCGGAAAACCGAGAGCACCCAGTCCTTCACATCGTAATCGGGATGGGGCACTGCCCCGACTCCCATACGGATACGGGGGAACTGCTCCGTACCCAGGTGGGAGATAATGTTTTTCAATCCGTTATGCCCGCCGGCAGAGCCCTTGGTGCGTATGCGCAGCTTGCCTACCGCAAGGCTCATCTCATCGGAGATGACGATAACGTGCTCGGGCGCGATCTTATAAAAGCGCACCGCCTGAGCCACCGCCTCGCCGGAGAGATTCATAAAGGTCTGCGGCTTCATCAAAAGCACCTTTTCCCCGCCCATGTCACACTCCGCGGTGAGGGCTTTGAAGCGGGAGCGGTTTATGCGGACACCCTTGGCCTTCTCCATGGCATCGGCCGCCATGAAGCCGGCGTTGTGCCTTGTGCCCTGATATCTGGGGCCGGGATTGCCCAGAAAGACGATCAGCCACGTGACGGCGCCGCCCCTTTTGAAAAACATTCCTTATTACCTCATTTCATCCAAGCTCAGTCAAAGAGATTGGAAATGGAAACTTCCTCGTAAATTCTCCTGATGGCCTCTGCGAAAACAGCGGCGGTGGAGATATAGTCTATCTTGCTGCACTTGGGCTTGTCGGCAGGGTAGGGGATGGTGTCCAGCAGCAAAAGCTCCTTGATGCAGCTTTCCTCGATACGCTCAATGGCGTTGCCGGAGAGCACGCCGTGGGTGGCGCAGGCGTATACTTCCTTGGCCCCGCCTATTTCCTTGATGGCCTTGGCAGCGCCGCAGAGAGAACCGGCGGTGTCAACTATATCGTCAAGGAGGATGCAGGTCTTACCTTCCACGTTGCCTATGATGTTCATGACCTCGGACTGGTTGGCCTTTTCACGGCGCTTGTCCACAATAGCCATGTTCAGACCCAGCTTCATGGAGAAGGCACGGGCGCGGGCGGTGCTGCCCACGTCGGGGGAGACTACCATAACGTCCTCATTGCCCTTGCCGAACTTCTTCACAAAGTGGCGGACAAAAAGGTGGCTGCCCATGAGGTTATCCACGGGAATGTCGAAAAAGCCCTGAATCTGAGCTGCGTGCAGGTCCATGGTCAGCACTCTGTCGGCACCGGCGGCAGTTATGAGGTTTGCAACCAGCTTTGCGGAGATGGGATCACGGCTCTTGGCCTTGCGGTCCTGTCTTGCGTAGCCGAAGTAGGGAATAACGGCGGTGACACGGCCGGCAGAGGCGCGGCGCATGGCATCTATCATTATAAGAAGCTCCATCAGATTGTCGTTTACGTGGTTGCAGGTGGACTGAACAATAAAAACGTCCTTGCCGCGAACCGGCTCAAAAACGGAAATAGAGCATTCACCATCAGAAAACTGGGAGGTGTTGATACTGCCCAGACTTTTGTACAGATGAGCAGCCACATCCTCGGCCAGAGGGCGGTTGGAGTTTCCGCTGAATACCTTTATTTCCTTGCCGTGTGAAATCATTTCTCTCTGTCCTCCGAAATAATTGTATATTCACTAAAATATTCCTATTGCGGCCTTGCGAAAGAGCAGGACGCTACTCACGAGAGTAGTATATCATAAAGCTTTGGGAATGGGAAGATATATAGTGCTGTTATTTTTCCTAAAAATGTATTAAAAAAAGCGGCTTCAAAGCCGGAATATTGACTGAATTGCAAGTATATGCTATACTATACGCCGATTTCAACATAAAGGAGTTGTATATCCAAAAATGGATGACGGCAGTCGATTGCCCTGGTTGGTGGCCTTTGCGCTGCTTTTTGTTACCATGTACTTTGCTGTGGCGGAGACCTCTCTGGCCGCCGCTTCCCGCAGCCGGATAAAAGCTGCGGCAGAGCATGGGGAAAAAAGCGCCAAAAGGGCACTTTATCTTTTGGACAACTTTGATCTGGTGATCAGTACTTTACTTATTTGTACGAATATTGCACATATTTCCATCGCCTCTCTTGTGACCGTTGCGGTCACGCGGCGCTGGGGGCTTACGGCGGTATCTGTCAGCACCATAATCACTACTCTTGTGGTGTTTTTCGCAGGGGAAATGCTGCCCAAAAGCATGGGCAAGAAGTATGCCGAGAGGCTGTTGAAGCTCTGTGCGCCGCCCATGCTGGTGCTGATGAAGGTTTTCAGACCCTTTTCCAGACTGCTTACTGCTATCGGGCAGTCAGCGGCGGGACGCACCAAGGGAGATGGAGATGTCTCCGTTACGGAAGAAGAGCTGTATGACATCATCGAGGATATGACCGAAGAGGGCAGCCTGGATGAAGAACAGGGCGAGCTTATCTATTCTGCCCTGCAGTTTGGCGATGTGACTGTGGAGAGTGTGCTCACTCCCCGTGTGGACATTGCCGCTGTGGATATAAGCAGCAGTCCCCGCCAGATAGTGGAGTATATAAAGGAACAGACCCACAGCCGCCTGCCTGTGTACGAGGGCAGTATTGACAATATTATCGGCATATTGCAGATAAGAAAGTATATAAAGCAGTATCTTCGTTCCGGCGAGACTCTGGATATAAGAGCGCTTCTGGATGAGACCTGCTTTGTCCACCACAGCACCAAGATAGATGAGCTTTTGCCGGAAATGACCAAGCGCCGTCAGAACATGGCGGTGGTCACCGATAACTTCGGCGGCACTCTGGGTATCGTCACTGTGGAGGATATCCTGGAGGAACTGGTGGGCGAGATATGGGATGAGGACGATGTGGTGGATGAGCCTGTTGTGGCCTTGCCTGAGGGCGGCTGCCTTGCCCATGCGGATGAGTCCGTGTCCGATGTTTTTGAATTTATGGGCATGGAAAGCCCCGATGAGGACAGCGAGGAGCTTGTAAACAAGCTGATGGGCGAATGGGCCTATGAGCAGTTTGCCATGATCCCCAAGGTGGGCGACAGCTTTGAGTATGAGAGTCTGCGCGTCACCGTCAGCGAGATGGAGCATAACCGCATCCTCAAACTGAAGGTGCAGCCCGTTCCTGAGACAGAGGAAGGAGGCGGCGAGCAGTGAGCAATATTTTGTTTGTATTTGCCGGCATTGCCCTGTGCCTTGGTTTCTCCGCCTTCTGTTCGGCAGCTGAGATGAGCTTTTCCTCATGCAACAGCCTGCGCCTTGAAAACGCAAGGGATGACGGCGAAAAAAAAGCCTGCGCCGCCGTGAAGATAACGGAAAAATACGACGATGCGCTCAGCGCCATTCTTATCGGCAACAACCTTGCCAATATCGGAGGCTCTTCCCTTGGCTCGGTAGCGGTGATTTTGCTTACCGGCGGAGACGAGTATGCCTGGGTGGCAACCCTTGTGCTGACAATACTGGTGATAATCTTTGGCGAGACCATACCCAAAATCTGCGCCAAGAAAAATGCCACCCGTCTGGCCATAAGCTTTGCCTACCCTGTGCGCGCACTTATCTTTATCCTGATGCCGGTTGTAAAACTGGTGGTACTGCTTATAAATATCCTCACCTTCCCCTTCAAGGGCGATACGGAGAGTGATGAGGAGGCAGTTGAAGAGCTTCAGTCCATCATTGAGACCGCTGAGGACGAGGATGTTCTGGACGAGGAGCAGTCCGAGCTTATTCAGGCCGCCATCGACTTTTCCGAGATCTCCGTTTCCGAGGTCATGACCGCAAGGGTGGATGTTCAGGCCATTGATATCGATGACGACTGGGAGACTATCACCGCCCTTATCGAGGATGACCCCTATTCCCGCCTGCCCGTGTACGAGGGCAGCATCGACAATATCATCGGCACCCTCTATCTCAACCACTTTCTCAAGGCTATAGTGGACAATGAGCGGGTGGATATCCGCAGTCTTCTCATGCCCCCCTGCTATGTGTATAAGACTGTCAAGCTCCCCGCTGTGCTCAGCCAGCTTAAAAAGGCCAAGCAGCATCTGGCAGTGGTGTCCGACGAGTTCGGCGGCACGCTGGGCGTTGTGACCATGGAGGATGTGCTCGAGCAGATAGTGGGCGAGATATGGGACGAGAGCGATGAGGTGGAACAGGAAGAGGTCGTACAGCATACGGATGATGAGTTCGAGCTGGACGGCGCTATGCCCGTGTCTGACTTTGCGGAGCTTATGCATATCCCCGACGATGAGTTTGACTTTGAAAGTGAGACTGTCGGCGGCTGGACGCTGGAGATGTTCGGCGATTTTCCGGCAGAAGGAGAAAGCTTTGAGTACCGGGATCTCACCGTCACTGTGCTGGCTATGGAAGGCCGCCGTGTGGAGCGGGTACTGGTCAAGCGCGGCACGGCCGAAAAAGAAGAATAAATATGAAGCAGAGTGCGAGGTCATATCGCACTCTGTTTTTTGTATGAAAATCCGTGCTCAGGCGCAGCGGCGGAAGCTTGTTTTCCTTTGGCTTGGACGCGGCTTTTTGTGAGCTGTCGTAAAATCCCGCTTTCTGCGAAAATTTATTTCCTTCCGGGGCTTGACTTTGGGTTTGCCCTGTGCTAATATATACAAGCTAAATCAATATCGCGGGGTAGAGCAGCTGGTAGCTCGTCGGGCTCATAACCCGGAGGTCGTTGGTTCAAATCCTTCCCCCGCAACCAAAAAATCCTCATTCCCATTCGGGAGTGAGGATTTTTCTTTTTGGTTATTCCAACTTAGAGTCGAACATGCCAGCACGCTGCGCCTTTATTTTATCTGACGATGCTGATGGATTTTATGACAGGCTGCTCGGCTGCGGGGATAGTGCCGTTGCCGTCGATGGGCTGGGCTGCCTCGCAGACCTTGTCCACAACCTCAATGCCCTCGGTCACATAGCCGAAAACGGCATAAGCCCCGTCAAGGAAGGTGGAGTCGGCATGGACGATGAAAAACTGGGAGCTTGCGGAGTCGGGCTGGTTGGAGCGGGCCATGGAAATGGCGCCTCTGGTGTGACTGAGAGGATTATCCACGCCGTTTTGCTTGAACTCGCCCTTTATTTTGTTCTCGCTGCCGCCGGTGCCATTGCCCAGAGGATCGCCGCCCTGCATCATAAAGCCGCTCATTATCCGGTGGAAGGTGAGCCCGTTATAGAAACCGGACTCTGCCAGCTCAACGAAATTCTTCACGGTGATGGGGGCTGCCTTGCCGTCCAGCACCAGTGTAATGCTGCCGTAGTTTTCAATATCTATTATGGCGGTGCAGCTTTCAATTATCTCGCCAACATCCTCAGCGGGGGCGGCGGGAGCGGCGGGAACCTTGCCGCAGCCGGTAAGCAGCAGGGCAGAGACTGCAAAGAGCAGGGCAAGAAGCCTGAATTTGTTGTTTTTCATGATATTTTCCTTTCTTATGCGGCAGCATTGCGGCGGGCGAAAACTCCCTTCCAGAAGTCCATCAGAGGCCCGAAGAGCAAAGCGGCAATGACTGTACCCTCGCGCAGCGTCCACTCAATGCCGAAAATGAGGGATATAGCCACGGAGATAATGACCAGTACCACATCGATCTTCTGCCTCAGCTTGCCGATGGTGGTGCCAAGCCTGTCAGCCACAAGCTGGGTAAAGCCTTCCATTGGAGTGCGCATCAGCTTGGTTTCCAGCACAAGAATGCAGCCAAAGGAGCTGACCACAAAGGAGAGAAGGCAGACCACAAGCCTGACTATGTACACATCAAAGCTGACGTTCTTCAAAACGGTGTAAAGGAAGAAATTGAGCACAGCGCCGCCCAAAGTAACATAAAGAATTTGCAGATATTCTGTTTTGCGGAAGTTCCTGCCCTCCAAAATAAGCTGCCCGACAAAAAAGCTGCCGTGGAACAGCATGGAGAAATTTCCGACCTTCATGCCGATAAGCCCGGCAATTGAGGCAATGGCCGCATCCACAGGCAGAACGCCGATGGCGGCTTTCATGGCAAAGGCCACAGCACTGTATATAAGAAGTATACCCAAAATGGTCATGGAGATTTTCTTGAACATTTCATTTTTCCCCTTCAGATTATTTACAAGGCGCATTATAGCGTATCCTGCCACACAAATTCAATACCCTCGGAAAATTCTCTGTCCTCCGTGCAGACTGACAGGGCATAAGCCTCAAGCGGGTATTCCTTTATCCGGCAGGGGCAGACCGCGCCGCCTCGGAAAACGGAAATCTCTCTCCCGATGTTTACGCAAAAGTCTGAAAGCGGCAGCTTCAACCCTTCTCCCGTCATTTTGATATAGCTCTCCTTCATTGTCCAAAGCCGGAAAAACTCCCGGTTCAGTGCATCGTCGGAAAAGCTGCGGAGATATTCAAGCTCCGCTGGGGCAAAAAAGCGCTCTGCCAGCTTTTCGTGAGCCTGAGCTATCCTCTCGATATCACAGCCCACAGGCTTGTCGCCCACAGCGCATATGACCATATCCCCCGAGTGGGAGAGACTGAAGCATATCCCTTCAACGGAGGGCTTGCCGTTGTCGCCATAGCGGAGAGCTTTGCTTTCAAGGCCGCGCTGTTTCAGCGCCCATCTTAAAAGCAGGGATGCACCCGTACTCTGCTTTCTTTTTATACTCTCTCTCTGCCGCAGCGCCTTTTCCTGCCGCTCCGGCCATAAACCCTCCAGTATTTCCGGATTTTCTTGAGGGTCAGGGAGCGGCGCTATATTCAAAGCGTATACACGTACCAATTCAAATCACCCTGTATAATATAAGGGAAGTCCGCAGTTTTTTCAACAATTCTTATATTTCTGTCCGCTTGAAATTTGCAATTTCGTGCCATATAATATTTTAAAGCAAGTAACGGTCTTTTTGCTGCCGAAAGGATGATAAAATGGAACTTAAACTGGATATAAACAAAAGCTATGCCATAGCTCTTGAGGGCGGCGGAGCCAAGGGCGCTTATGAAGTGGGCGTGTGGAAGGCGCTGGATGAGGCGGGCATAAAGTACAATGCGGTGGCGGGGACCTCCGTTGGCGCGCTCAACGGCGCCATGATGGCCATGCGGGATCTGAAGGGTGCAATTGATGCCTGGTGGAACATCCGGCTGAGCGATATCGTGGATGTGAACGAGGGCAAGGAGGACGAGATGCTGCGCCTTTTTGCCGGAGAGGCGGACATGGCTGACATTCAGGAGATTTTGCCCCACGCTCTGGATATTATCAAAAACCGTGGTCTGGACGTGTCACCTCTGCGCCGCTGGGTCAACAGACTTGCAGATACCGCCGCCATAAAAAACTCCGATGTGGAGCTTTTTGTCAGCACCATTGCCCTGTCGGACAAAAAGGGCGTCACGGTTAAGGTAAACGAGCTGCCGGAGGAGGAGATGTGCGATATGCTCCTTGCCAGCGCCTACCACCCAAGCTTCCGCCTTGAAAGACTGGGCGGCAAGTACTATACGGACGGCGGCTTTTTTGACAGCCTGCCCATCTTCCCTCTGGTGGAGCGGGGCTATAAGGACATTATCGCCGTGTGCCTGCCCGGCGCGGGGATACACAGGCTCTTTATCCCGCCCAAGGATGTGAACATCACATATATCGATACCGAGGATGATTTGGGCGGCGTTTTGAGCTTTGACGCGGCCAACTCCCGCCGCAACATGGAGATAGGCTATATGGACGCAAAGCGGGTGCTTTACGGCCTTGCGGGCAAGCGTTACTACATAGAAAAGACCATGGATGAACGCAGCTCGCTGAATAAACTTATCGACTGTTTTTATAAAAATGGCAGTGACCTGCGCCATCTGACGGAGAAGGAACTGCCCAGACTTGCGGACAGACTGGATGTGGACAAGGGCAGCTACCATGACATCCTTATTGCTCACCTTGAAAAGCTGGCGAAAAGCCGCGGACTTGAGCGTATGAGGATATACACCGATGCTGAGCTTACAGAGCTTGTGACAGGGGATGACCTGTGTGAGTGACCTTGCGTTCAATGGGCTTGCGGACTTCCTCAGACACGGCAGGGAGATAGAATTTGCCCTCAACGGCAGGGCTTATTCCATCACCAATCATTCGGGCAAATGGCATATCTGCCGCTGAGGCGGAGATCATCCGCAGCCAAAAGCCTTCCCCCCAAGGGGAAGCCTCTTTGCACAAAAGAACCTGCCTGTGATTGTTCACAGGCAGGTTTTCATTATGTATGGTTTATCAGATATTGGCGCCGGAGACCTCTATCACGATGTCGGACAGGGGGAAGCTGGCGCAGGGGTGGACATAGTTATAGTCTATATCCGCGGCTCTTCTGCCGTCGGTCTTTTCGGGGATGAACACCTTGCCGGACACGAGCTTTGAGCGGCACCAGCCGCACTCGCCGCTGCGGCAGCGGGAGGGAGCGGAGATACCGGCGCGCTCGATGGCTACCAGCAGCGGCTCATCGGCCAAGGCCTCGACCTCAAATTCATCATTGTACTTTATGACCTTCAGCTTAAACTTCTTGCCCTTGGCCTCGACCGGATAGCCGGGCTGGTTCCAGGGGTCTTTTATTGCGCCGAACATCTCGCGGCGGACGAATTTCCGTCTCAGCCCCAGCTTTGCGATTTCCCCGTCAAGGAAGTTGTACATGGCCTGCGGGCCGCACATGAATATGCTGTACTCGCCCTCGCCGGCGTACTTCTTTATAAGCTCTGCGGTGATGAAGCCGTGTTCGTAGCCTTCCTTTTCCTCATCGGAGAGAACGTGCACCACGTGTACCTTGTCGCAGGCAGCGCAGACCTCGTCCAGCTCCTTTTTGTATACTATGCCCTCGGCGGTGCGGGAGCCGAAGATAATGGTCAGGTCAAAGTCCTCATGCCCGTCACGGATGGCGTAGGCCATGCCCATGAAGGGGGTAATGCCGCTGCCGCCGGCAAGGGCAATGACCTTCTTTGCATCGCGCAAAGGCTCATAGTAGAGATGACCCTGAGGGCCGGAGATGGTCACAGCCTGACCCACCGTCCAGTTATCCTGAATGTAGGGAGAGACAAAGCCGGCATCGTCACGCTTTACGGTGATGTGGTACTCGCCCTTCTTTGCAAGCTCCGGAGAGGAGCAGAGAGAGTAGGAGCGTGTGGTCACAGTGTCGCCGATGGGAACGGAAACGGAGACGTACTGACCTGCCCGGTAGAGAGCAAGGCGGCTGCCGTCAGGGGTTTTGAAAACGATGGTCTTGGCATCTGCACCGTTCTGGCGGATGTCGGCAATGACCACATCCTGCTTTGCGGGATGGTGCTTCTTTGCCTTTTCGTTGGTGGTGAGTACCTTGGGCAGAGGAGTGGCGGGACTGGCCTGTATCTCATTTTCCCTGACCTTGGTGATGTTTTTGAACTTGAGCATATCCAGCTTGCCGATAAGTCCTATTTTCACGTATGCCATAGTTTAAGCCTCCTCTTCTCTTCTCATGTCGCCAAGGGTCATCTTAGCCATGGTGTTGCCGCTGAATATGGCGGAGTTGTAGCCGTCGCCGCGGATGCTGGCAGCGCCCACAAATCTCAGACCCTTAACCTCGTACTCGCTGCCCATCATTCTCATGCGGGCCATCATGGAATCCCAGCCGTCCAGCTCGTAGCCGTAGGCCGCGCCCTGAGGCACGTTTACGAAGTTGCACATGGTCCAGGGAGTCGCTACCTCGATCTCCTCGATGTAGGGGGTGATCTCCACGCCCAGCTTCTGCTCGAAGCGCTCAATCATGCGCTTTGCAAGGCGGTTTTTGGTCTCAACATAGTCGTCCTCTTCCACATTGGCCCAGTCGTCATCCATGTAGGTGGTGGTAAGGCTGATGACGCAGGTGCCTTCGGGGGAGAAGTCGGGGTTTACGGTGTTGTAGCAGACGGAGACCATGTTCAGGTTTGTCTCCATGCGCTTGCCGCTTTCGTATTCCTTGGCGGAGTCGGCAGTTTCGGGCATGAATATGGAGTAGTCCTTCAGTCCCAGCTCCTCGGCGCTCTTGTCAAGGCCCAGGTACACAACGAACATACGGGCAGAGTACTTTCTGGCGTTGGCAAGCTTTATCATGCGCTCAGGGATGACCTCTTCAGGCACCATGGTGGCGTATACCATGGAGGGGTTGGCGTTGCAGATAACGTGGCGTGTCTCGATGGTGCCTCTGTCGGTCACAACGCCGGAGACGGCCTTATCGTCACCGAAGAGTATCTTCTCGGCGGTGCAGTTGAACCATACAGTGCCGCCCATTTCCCGGAAACGCTCCACCATGCCGGTTGTCAGCTCATGGCTGGTCTTGTCGGGAATCCACGCGCCGTAGCGCACATAGAGGTTTACCATGTTGGAGTACTGGAGATAGGAGAGCCTGTCGGCATCCACAGCCAGATAGCCCCAGTAGGTGTTCATGATATCCTGAGCCAGAGGGGGCATTTTAAGAGCCTTGAATACCTTGTTGACGGGATAGCTGCCCACGCGCAGGAAGTTGGGGAAGTGCTCCATCATGTACTTGTTGTCGGTGTTGCCGTTGACAGACAGGGAATAGTTGCCTGCGTCAAGGCACTCCTGACCAATTTCAAAGAAGTCCTCAATGGACTTGCGGCAGCCGGGCACGTACTTTTCCATAGCGTCGGTGAAGGCCTCAACGCCGCAGGGAAGGGTGGCGTCAATGTGGGTCTTGCCGTCGCTGGCGGTGGTGATGACGCGGAAGTTTTCCGGCACGATGTGGCCTTTGAGCTTTACGCCGTAGTCATCCACAACGAATTTCCGGCAGTTGGCGGGGTTTTCCTCGGTGCCCCACTCGCACAGCTCATGCAGAGCAGTCTCAAACTCAAAGCGGCCTCTGCGGAAGCTGGAAGCGCAGCCGCCGGGCAGATTGTGCTTTTCGATAAGCAGAGTCTTTTTGCCCTCCAGAGCCATTTTGCATGCCGCGGCCAGACCGCCATTGCCGGCGCCGATGACCACGCAATCAAACTTTGGCATATAAATTCCTCCTTATATTTTTAAGTTTATGGTAATACCACGATAAAATCGTTATCTGAATTATATTGCAAAAACTTTAACAGCTCAAGAGGGTTTTGAAATTTCGTGATTTGACTTAATTTATCAACTTTACTTTTGTGTATTAGTCATGTATAATTGAAACACTATTAATCTGGTATTACCAGCAACATATAAGGGAGTGCGCATATGGGATTTACAAAGATAACAGCCCTTTCATTTACCGACCTTTTTGTCCAGCAGATAGAGAATATGATACTCTCCGGTGAGCTTGCAGTAGGGGAGCAGCTGCCCCCGGCGCGGGAGCTGAGCGTAAAGATGGGCGTAAGCCGCCCTGTGATAAGCGCGGGGCTTGTGGAGCTTGAAAAGCTGGGCTTTGTGGAGATAGTGCCCCGTCAGGGGGTCTATGTCAGTGACTACCGCAGAAAGGGCACGGTGGAGACCTTGGTGGCTATCATGCGCTACAACAGCGGCACCATGCGGAAAACCGAGGTGAAAAGCCTTCTTGAGGTGCGTGAGCAGCTGGAGTGCCTTTGCGCAAAGCTGGTTATTGAAAGTGCCTTGGATGAGGAGCTTGAAGCTCTGGGAGCAATTCTCGATGAAATAAAAACCGCTTCTGACACGGATGCAGCAGCGGACGCGGTGTTTCGCTTCTATCATGAGCTGGCCATACTCTCCGGCAATGTGCTTTTGCCTCTTATGTACTATAGTTTCCGCTCACCGGGCATATACCTTTGGCAGATATACTGCAAGAGAAACGGCATACAGGCCATGTACGAGCTGAAGCTGGGCTTTTACAAGGCGCTTTTGAACCGGGATGTGGATGAGGCCGTGGAAAAAATACACTTTATCATGCAAAACGCCATAGATAATCTGAGCATCTACGGAGCGTAAGGCACTCTGGGCCGCTGCATATGCGGCGGCACTCCTCAGACTGTAGACAAAGCTATCGGCAGAGTATAGAAATGCATGGGGAGAGCGCAGAGAGGGGACGGGAGTCCCCTTTCAGCGTACAATATTATTTATGCATGGGCATTTTTTGAATGCTCATGCATAAATGCTCAAGGTGAAGACCTTTGTCTTCACCTTGAGCCGCTGCAAAAGCAGCGGCTTTAAAAAATCTCCACTTTTTCTGCAACCTTTCCCGGAAAAATGCAACTATATGTACAAGAGCGCTCAACAAAGGAGGTCGTCATGGAAGACGAGAAGATAATAAGACTATATTTTGCCCGCGACGAGCAGGCCATAGCGGAAACGGATAGAAAATACGGCAGAAGCTGCCGGGCGGTGGCGGAGAACATCCTCACAAGCCGTCAGGACAGCGAGGAGTGCGTCAACGATACATATCTTGCCGCATGGAACGCCATCCCGCCCACCTACCCGGTGCACCTTTCGGCCTATCTTATCGGCATCGTGCGAAAGCTGAGCCTTATGTGCTTGAGACGCCGCTATGCCGACAGGCGTGGCGGCGGGGAATACGCCCTTTGCTATGAGGAGCTGGACACTGTTATCGGCACTTCCGCCTCACCTGAGGACGAGCTGGAGCTTAAGGAACTGGCGGGCGAGATCGGAGCCTTTCTCTCCACCCTTTCCAATGACGACCGGAGAATATTCATGTGCCGCTACTGGCTCATTGCGTCCGTGGCGCAGATCGCGGAGAGCACCGGTTTTTCACCCGGCAAAATAAAAAGCTCTCTCCACCGAAGCCGCGCAAGGCTCAAAACCCATCTTGCAAAGGAGGGCTTACTGTGAACAGCGAAAGAATATTAGACGCATTGGAGCTTGTAGGAGACAGCTATAAACAGGAGGCGCTGGAACTTATGAACTACAGACACGAAAAAAGAAAAAGACCCGGAAAATTTACCAAAATATTCA
Source organism: Oscillospiraceae bacterium (assembly GCA_017465025.1). GTDB lineage: Bacteria > Bacillota > Clostridia > Oscillospirales > Oscillospiraceae > Limivicinus. The sequence goes on along the minus strand of JAFTXM010000085.1, from coordinate 2,395 downwards.
TTGTTGCCGCAATAATCGCATCACTTTTCACCGTCACCGCCTATGCGGGGGCGAAAATGATAAACAGCCCCGAGGGCGCAAAAAAGGTGGCGGCAGAGGAGCTTGCAAAGCTTCAGGAAATAGGGCTTTTGTCGGAAAAGCTCCGCTTTGAGGGCGAGGCGGACTTTGTTATGGAGCTTGAGGAGCGGCAGGGGGACGAGTACTGGTATGAGCGCATCTTTCCCCACCGCTACTGCGTCCGCTGGAATCCGGACGAGGGTTATCTTATAAATCTGGAGGTGGACACTGCCACAGGCATGATAATCGACATGGCCATTGAGGCCTACGCCGGGGAGGATGCCGAGCCCACAGAGGAATTTGTCATGGAAGTACCCATTGACGATAAGGGCAACACCCAGCCCATGACCATGTACTACTATGATAATTATGAGGATATTTTCGATGGGGATATGACTATAGACCGCTTCTGCACATTGCTCTCTGAATACTGGGGCTTCCCCGGCTATACCATAAGCGAGACGGTGGAGGATGTGTTCTACAATCAGACATGGGAAGCCCCCTCCGGCGATACTCTGCTGAGGGAGCTTGGCAAAATGGAAAACTTCTATCTCACCGTGTACTTTGAGGGCGACCAGAAGGGCGCGCCCATGTACGTGCAGGTGCAGCGCTTCCCCGGACAGGTAAGCCTCTTTGCCGGAGCGCATCACCTTGTAGGCTGACAATTCAACACCCCATGACACAGCGCAGGCAAAGCCTTGATTTGCCTGCGCTGTGCGTGTTATAATCCATCCGTTATAGTTTTTATAAGGATGTTGAAAATATGAATACTGCCGAAAAATTTTTGAGATATGTGAAAGTCCACTCCGCCAGTGTGGACAGGGATGATATTACCCCTACCAGCGCTGTTCAGTTTGACTTGGCAAGGCTTCTGGAAAAGGAAATGCGTGAAATGGGCATGGAGAATGTGGTATGCGATGAGCACGCCTATGTCTACGGCTATATAAGCGCCACCAAGGGCTATGAGCACAGACCCTGCATCGGCTTTATCGCCCATCTGGACACCATTCCCGACTTCTCCGGCGAGAATGTTCAGCCTCAGCTAATTGAAAACTATGACGGGGGCGAGGTGAAGCTTGGGGAGAGCGGCCGGGTGCTCAGTGTTGATAAGTACCCTCACCTGAAAGAGCTTGTGGGGCAGACCCTCATCACCACCAACGGCACCACCGTCCTTGGTGCAGATGATAAGGCGGGCGTTGCCGCAATCATGGCGGCCTGCGAGAAGATAATAAAGGAAGAACTCCCCCACGGGCGTATCGCCGTCTGCTTTACTCCCGATGAGGAAGTGGGCCACGGCGCGGCCCTTCTGGATATTGAGGCCTTCGGCGCGGACTTTGCCTACACCGTGGACGGGGGCGAGCTTAACGAGGTCAACTGCGAGACCTTCAACGCCGCTGCCGCCAACTGGGAAATAAAGGGTCTATCCGTCCATCCGGGGGATGCCAAAAACACCATGATAAACGCCTCCCTTGTGGCTATGGAGATAAACTCCATGCTGCCCGCCGGAGATACCCCCGCCCGCACCGAGGGCTACGAGGGCTTTTACCACCTGACGGATATGCAGGGAGATGTGGAGCAGGCAAAGCTCAGCTACATCGTCCGCGACCATGACGGGGCAAAGCTTGAAATGAGAAAAGATACCCTTCGCCATATAGAAGCCCTCATAAACGAAAAGTACGGCGCAGGCACTGCAAAGCTCAGCCTCCGCGACCAGTACAGGAACATGTTTGAAAAGGTCAATGAGCGCCCTGAGATAATGGAGCTTGCGGAAAAGGCCATCCGCGCTCTGGGCATGGAGCCTGAGCGTAAGCCTATCCGCGGCGGCACCGACGGGGCGCAGCTTTCCTTCCGCGGCCTTCTCTGCCCCAATCTTGGCACTGGCGGCTATGCCGGACATGGCCCCTATGAGCACACCACGGTTGAAAATCTGGACACGGCGGCAAAGCTGGTGCTGGAAATAATCGAGCTTAATTGCATGGGATAAGAAGGAGCTTTACGACTTCTTCTCAGCAGGGGTCTGAGGAGCGGGGCTTATGGTGAGCCGGTGAACGGGCGGCAAAGCCGCCCCATCCAAACTGGCAGATGATATATACCCATGCGGGATAAATAAAGTACGAAAAAATTCCTCAGAGTCAACAAACTCTGAGGAATTGATTTATATGACCCTGACCCTTATCACATCGTCCATGGCCAGTATCGCTTCGGCAACGTCCTTGCCTATGCGCTCGCCAAGGTCCACGATGGTGTAGGCGTATTTGTCGCGGGGCTTATTTATCATGTGCTCAACGTTTATGTTCCTGTCGCTGATAAAGTCCAGAATACGGGTGATCATTCGGGG
>JAFTXM010000084.1 GCA_017465025.1 Oscillospiraceae bacterium | reverse complement strand
GTGGTGCAGCTTCGCCGGGACAATGCTGACGGCACGATTTACAATATCGTCGGTTTCCAGACCCATCTCACATGGGGCGAGCAGAAGCGGGTCTTTTCCATGATTCCCGCTTTGAAAAATGCGGATTTTGTCCGCTACGGCGTCATGCACCGCAATACCTACCTCAACAGCCCCCAGCTTCTTGACAGGTACTACCGCCTGAGAAGTGATACACGCATCAGCTTTGCCGGACAGATGACCGGCGTTGAAGGCTATGTGGAGTCTGCTGCCTCCGGCATGCTTGTGGGTATAGAGACTGCCGCCCGTGTGCTTGGCATGGATGCTGTCAATTTCCCGCAGGAGACTGCCATAGGCGCATTGAGTCTTTATATCTCCGGCGGCAGCGTGGGCGATTTCCAGCCTATGAACATAAACTTCGGCATCATTACCCCGCTGGGCTACAGAGTAAAAGGAAAAAGAAACAAGAACGCGGAGATTTCAGCCCGTTCACTTGAGATAGTAGACGAGATAATAAAGACCAAGGAGGTATTCAGGGTATGAGGATAATCATTGACGCTATGGGCGGCGACAACGCCCCTGCCGAGATCGTCAAGGGCGCGGTACGCGCAAAGCGTGAGCTGGGTGTGGACATTGTTCTCACCGGCATTGAAGAAAAAGTGAAAGAGTGCCTTGCCAATGAGGGCTGCACCGACATCCCCGTTGTGAATACCACCGAGGTCATCACCATGGATGATGACCCCTCCACCGCTATCCGCCGCAAGAAAAATTCCTCCATGGCGGTAGCTCTCAATATGCTCCGTGACGGCGAGGCCGACGCAATGGTCTCTGCCGGCAGCACCGGCGCGCTTCTCACCGGCGCAACCTTGACCGTAAAGCGCATCCATGGCATCCGCAGAGCCGCTCTCGCCCCTGTTCTCCCTGCCGGAGAGCATGGTGTCATGCTCATTGACTGCGGCGCTAATGTGGAGTGCACTGCCGAGTACCTTTTGCAGTTTGCCTACATGGGCAGCTTCTACGCCAAAAAGATAATGGGCTGCGATGATCCCCGTATCGGCCTTCTCAACGTAGGCACCGAGGACAGCAAGGGCGGCGTATTGCAGCATCAGGCCTTTGAGCTTTTGAAGAAAGCCCATGAGGAAGGCCGTATCAACTTCATCGGCAATATCGAAGGCACCGACGTTTTTGCGGGCAAGGCCGATGTGGTCGTCACCGACGGCTTTACCGGCAACGTGCTTTTAAAGACCACCGAGGGCGCAATCAAGTACATAATGAAGTCCCTCAAGGGCGTATTTTATAAAAACACCGTCAATAAGCTGGCAGCCGCTGTGCTCAAGAGTGACCTTGCCGCCATGAAGAAATCCATGGACGTAAACGAGGTGGGCGGCACTGCCATGATAGGCATCTCCAAGCCTGTTATAAAGGCCCACGGCTCCTCCAATGCGGACAGTATATTTGCTGCCGTCCGCCAGACCATCGCCTTTGTTGAGTCCGGGATAATCGGCGATATCAAGGAAAACATCGAATACATGAAGCTGAAAAGCGAATGATATAAATGGAAAAACTGGAAGAAAAAATAGGATACTCCTTCAAGGACAAAAGCCTTTTGCAAACGGCGCTGACCCACAGCTCCTATGCCAACGAAAAGCATGACCGTTCCTTAAGCTACGAGCGTCTTGAATTTCTGGGCGACTCCATATTGGGCCTTGTGACGGCGGAATTTCTCTACAGTCATGAGCCGGCGCTCCCTGAGGGCCGCATGACCCGCCTTCGCGCGGAGCTTGTCTGCGAAGGAAGCCTTAAAAAAGTGGCGGAGGAGCTTGGTATAGGCGAGTATATGCGCCTTGGCAAGGGTGAGGAGCGCAGCGGCGGGAGAGGCCGGGCCTCCATCCTTGCGGATATGGTGGAGTCGGTGATTGCCGCCATATATCTGGACTCAGGCATGGACGCTGCCCGCAGCTTTGTTGTTGACAGACTTCTGAAAAATGCCGATCTTGGCGAGCAGCACAGGATTGCCGACTATAAGACCGAGCTTCAGGAGCTGGTGCAGCGTAAGAGCGACAGCCACATAAGCTATGAACTCACCGGGGAGAGCGGGCCTGACCATAACAAGACCTTCTCCTTCTGCGTGTATATAAACGGTGTCGCCGCGGGTCAGGGCAGCGGACGCAGCAAGAAAGAGGCCGAGCAGGCAGCAGCCTGCGCCGCTTTGGAGAAAATGCGTAAATGAGCGCAAGAGAAAGTATTATACCCGTTTTCGTGCCCCATCTGGGCTGCCCCAATGATTGTGTATTCTGCAATCAGCGCAGAATAAGCGGCGCATTGGAGCCAGCCACGGCCGAGGACGTAAAAAAAGCAATAGCCGAAGCAGCCGCCTTGCCCTATATCGGGGCAAAGCGGCAGTTGGCGTTTTATGGCGGCAGCTTCACCGCCATACCTCAGTGCCAGATGCTTTCTCTGCTGAACGCTGAAAAGGAGGCGCTGGACGCAGGGCTTATTCATTCTGTCCGCCTGTCCACCCGGCCCGACGCCATTGACGGGGAGATACTGAACACCCTCGCTGCCCACGGAGTCGAGACCATTGAACTGGGCGCTCAGTCCCTTGACGATGAGGTTCCTTTGCTCTCCGGCAGGGGACATACCGCAAAGGATGTGGAGGACGCGTCCCGGCTCATAAAGGAGCGTGGCTTCAAACTCATATTGCAGATGATGACGGGCCTGCCCGGAGACAGCGATGAAAAGAGCATTGAGACGGCAAGGCGCATTATAGCCCTGAATCCC
>JAFTXM010000083.1 GCA_017465025.1 Oscillospiraceae bacterium | reverse complement strand
GTGCAAAATTTCGCGTCCGGTTTTTCTTAAATAAGTATGTGCCGCCGGAGAGAAAATAAAGGAGGTTAATTATCTCAATAATGTAAATGTGATGGCGTGTATTTTATATTTCTTCAAAATCATATACTGAAAGCAAATCTGTCTATTGCCTGATTACTTCGCATAACATATAATTTTCTTAACGGTTTCTTAACGCAAACCTTTGGAGAAAAGAAGAGAACAGGGAGAGGGAGTATTGCTATGCTGTATCTGACGCTTTTGAGCTGCGCGCTGGGCGCGGCGGCACTGGTCAAGTATATTTGGGAGAAGCTCAGGGCCTGGTCGCTGCGGGCGCTGCTGTGGAAGTCCTTTGTGTCCTGCCTTTTCATCGCCACGGGCTTTTTTGCCCTCTGCTGTCAGGGCGCGGTGCCCATGGCGGGGCTTCTGGTGCTGGGCGGGCTTATCTGCGGCCTGCTGGGTGATGTGTGGCTGGATCTGAAGTTTGTCTATCCCGACGATGAGCAACTTTATACCTACGCGGGCTTTCTGGCCTTTGCCGCCGGGCATATCCTTTATATGGCCGCCATGCTGATACTTTTTGGCGGCAATGCAAAACCGCGGCATTTTATAATCGCGGCGCTTGTATCCCTTGCTCTTGGCTTTGTCACTGTGCTGATGGGTCCGGTGCTTAAGCTTGATTACGGCAAGTACAGGAACATTTCCCTCTTTTACGGCCCTCTGCTTTTCGGCAGCACCGTGCTCTCCGCCACGCTTGCCTTCTGCACCGGCTTTTCCGAGCCTTTTCTTACGGTTTTCTGCTTCGGGGGCGTCCTGTTCCTGCTGTCCGACCTTGTGCTCTGCGGCACCTACTTCGGCAAGGGAAAGGACAGACCCATCGACCTTATTCTCAACTACGTCTTTTACTACGGCGCTCAGTTTGTCATTGCGCTGTCCCTTCTGTTCATATAGAATATAGTTGAAAAAGCGATCCTCCCTGCGGCTGCGGCACAGGGAGGATCAAATCGTCAAAAAACCTGTTATTGCGCACCAGGCTGCAAACTGGTGCGGGAATACGATTTTCTTTACTCCTCCCGGCTTCGCTGTGCTCAGCCACCCTCCTCAAAGAGGAGGGCTATAGGCTCCCTCTTCGAGGGAGCTGTCAGCCGAAGGCTGACTGAGGGAGTTTACAATCTAAAGCCACCATAAAAAGATAAAGGATTCCCCCATCCCGTTCATCGGGATGGGGGATGTGTGCTTTCGACACAGGGAGGATTTTATTTCAGGGATTCAGATTTTTTATAATCAATATTTGCAAGCCGCGCTTGTCTGCACAGATCCCGGGTCTGCAAGGTGTACATTTTGCCGTCTTTTATAAAATGGGTTCCGCACTGTCGAAACTCAAAAGAGACGTTTTTCTCCACTGCCTGACGGCGGATGTCCAGCACCCAGTCGTAGTCAAGCGGTCTTGCCTGCCTGTCCGATTCCCCGCCCACGACCACAAGCTCCACCCCCTCAAGGTAGTTTTCCATATTGATCCTCTCCAGAAGAGGCTGGGCGGTGATGCATTTGTGCTTTATGGGCAGTGTGGAGAAAAGGGCAAGCTTTTTGTCGGCGTTTTTCTGGTTTTCCACGGTGCAGCCCACGATGACGTTTTCGTAGCCCTCGCCCCAGTCCTCGGGGACGCAGTCCATGAAGCGCTCAATGCGCTTTGTGAGGAAAAGAAAGCGGCAGTCGCTGCGCTCCCTTATCATCTGCCAGCACTCGTTGCGCCAACCGTCGGCCTCCTCGATGAGAAAGTCCGTGGAAAAGCACAGGTACACAAGTCCCGGCTTCATCTTGTAGCTGCCGTTTTTCAGCTTCTCCACCGGTTTATAATAATCTTTGGTTTTTACGATCTCACCGGTGTTGACGCCGCGTTTGGCGTCCCCCTTGTGGATGTAGCAGTGCAGGCAGCCCTCACTGCATTTTTTACAGCCCCGCCATGGGTTCCACATAGCCATGCTCCATACCTCACTTGTGTCTGTGCCCTTGCACACAGGTATAAGCGCCACAGCAAATCAGGCTGCTGTGGCGCGAAAATTTATTTTGCGATATCCGGCGCGTCCGGGGCGCAGAGCCGGTAGAGCCAGCCCACCAGCGCCTTTGCCAGCGGGCGGATAAGCCTGTCGGCAAGCTTTACGACCCTGTCGCCCGCCACGCTCAGCAGCACCGCCGCCACATAGGACACAGGCAGCACCAGCGGGAAGAAAAGATAACGCATCTGAATCTCCGGCACAAAGCGGCAGAGCCAGATATACACGAAGGAGTCGGTGATGGAGGAGAAGAGGAAGGCGCCGTAGGAGTATTTGCTCACCGTGGCGGCCAGCTTCCCCAGCTTTTCCGGCCAGTTTTCCATGTTGATGTTCATTATCCAGAGGAAAAAGAGCGGGGTCATCACGGCGTTCTGCAAACTCTCATAGGTGAAGCGGTAGTTTGCCGGGGCAATGCCGTAAAGGGGGGAGTCAGCGCTGTAGAGGAAGTAGTTATAGGCCGAGAATACAATGAGCGCGGCAAAGAAGGCAAAGGCCGCCTTCCAGGCCTTCACTCTGGGCTTATACTCGGCAAAGTAGGCGCCGATGAAGTAGAACATGATGGGCCATATCCTCTGCCACCAGTAGGAGTTGAGGTTGACAAAGGCGTTGAGGAAGGAGAAGGGCAGCGCGGAGATGAAGAAGATCGTCAGTATCAGCACCCGCTTATGACCCCGGCAGCTTATATTGTTGTAGCTGAGATTGAGGAAGGGGATAAAGAGGAAGAGGCCGTTGTATAGCAGGATGTACCAGCTGTATTCGCTGGCGCCGTAGTTTACGATGGCGCTGGCCATGTCACGCAGGCTCATGGGCTGACCCACATAGAAGCGGGTGTAGAGCAGGTTGAGCACCGAGCAGAGCACGTACATCTCATAGAGCTTGAGAATGCCCAGATAATACTGGCCGCTCAGGGTCTTTTTGTACTGGAAATAGCCGGTGAGCATGATGAAAAGCCCCAGACACAAGGTGTAGGAGTTTCTCAGCATATCGGTGAAAAAGGCGGCAAAGCCCGTGTACCCGGCGTTATATATGTTGCAGTGGGTGCAGAAATGGATCGCCAGCACGAAAAAGAGGGCGAGACAGCGCAGTATGTCCATATTCATGCTGCGTTTTGTGGTGTTGGCCATGTGGATTCTCCTTGAAAATGTAATTGCGGCTGTTCCCTTCCGCTCAGCCGGAAAAGCTCTGGCACAG
>JAFTXM010000082.1 GCA_017465025.1 Oscillospiraceae bacterium | reverse complement strand
CTTCCACCTCGCCGCGGCCTTTTTCATCCACATTTACGATGCGAAAGTCCATGCTCTCGTTATGGCGCAGCACTCGGCCTGTACCACCGGGATAATAGCCCTCACCCGTACACACCAGCGGCGCGCCCAGCTCGGTCAGGCCATAGGTCAGGTTCACGTCCAGCCCCATGGCAAGGAAAAAACGCATTGTCTCTTCCTCGCATGGTGACCCGCCAAGGCGAAAACGTGTAAGTCTTCCGCCGAATATTCTTTTGTTGAGAAAGCCCAGCAGCTTTCTGCCGATTTTAAGTCCCGTATGCTCCCTAACAAAGCCGCACAAGGCCAGCATTGCCTTTACCGCGCCTTTAAGCAGCGGATTTCCGCCAAGCTGTGCCATGACCTTTTTCATCAGCATGCTCAGCATGGAGGGTACGGTGCATATCATATCGGGTTTGAGCTCCTGCATTGCGGAGGCCAGAAGCTTGGGGCTGAGCCTTTCAAGCATGATGATTTCCGCATTGCTTATAAGGTCATAGTATGCGCAGAGCATACCGGCGATGTGATAGGGCGGGAAAAGCATAAGGTCTCTCTCGCAGGGCGGAAAAGGCACTGTATCCTTGTATACCCCCGCTTTTGTGGATGTACCGAATTCCAGCGCCAGCGGCAGCATGCCGCGGCTGTGCAAAACGCCTTTGCGTTTCTCCCCGGTGGTGCCGGAGGAAAAGAGGATAAAGCAGCCTTCCTCATCCATTTTATCCGCTTCGAGCAGGCTTTCGTCCAGTTTTTCCGGCCCTTTCAGCAGCTCAAAGCCCTCATCTATCGTGTAAAGGGGTATCTTCCCTTCCAGTTCTTCCGGCAGCTTTTTCATACCGCAGCCGCTGAATACCGCGCGTACCTGACAGTCGGAGAGCATCTCACAGACCTGTTTTTCCGGTATACCCGGGTCAATGCAGCTCATTATATAACCGTCGCGGAGAGATGCGTAATATATGCTGTACCAGAAAGGGCGCAGGGTGCTTATTATCGCGACCCTGTCCCCTTTTTTCAAACCCGCGCTCCGGAGCTTTTCCCTGAGAAGTTCCCCTTCTCTCAGGATCTCCGCAAAGCTGTACTCCCTCTTGCTGCCGTCGGCTCTGACCCATATGGCAAAGTTTTTATCCCCGCCGCGTATCAGCCCCTCCGCCACTTGCTCTGTGAGAGTGCAGTTATAATTTCTGTCCATCTATTCTTCTCTTTTTCTCTTATCTCTTGTTGTCTGCGGCGGCAAAATAGGGCTTGCCCACTGTGAGGAACACAAGTCCCAGTATGAAGAGCAGTATCACAGAGAGGATACCGTAGCATGCCTTGCCGCTGAGACTGTAGACCACAGCGTAGAGTGCCGGGCCGATGACCGCGGCAAACTTGCCGAATATATCAAGGAAGCCAAAGTACTCGTTGGAGCGCTCGGGCGGGATGATCTGGCCAAAGTAGGAGCGGGAAAGGGCCTGTATACCGCCCTGAACGGTGCCCACCATTGTGGCCAGCACCCAGAACAGCACCGAGCTTATATCCAGCGCCGCCTCGTATTCAAGTCCCAGATTCTCGTGGAAGTCCACAATAAAGCCCATGCCAAATCCGATAATAGTTATTACAACATAGACCGACACCGCAATGCTTATCATCCTGAGAGCGCCGTATTTCTTACCCCAGCCACCAAAGAATATGGAGAAGGGCATGGCAACGATCTGGGTCACAAGCAGGGCAAGTATCATGCCTATGCTGCCAAGGCCCAGCGTGGTGCCGTAATTTGTGGCCATGGAAATAATGGTGCCTACGCCGTCGATATAGAAGAAGTAAGCGATTATGAAGAAAAACACGGCCTTATCGCGGAGTATATCTTTGAAGGTATCCACTGTGTTTTTGAGCGCGGCTTTACCCAGCTCCGCGGGGGGAGTTTCCACATAGTGCTTCTGCTCCACATTGCGCCAGAAGGGTATGGAGAATATGAGCCACCACAAAGGAACAATGCCCAGCGCGATTTTATAGCTCAGATCGGACATGTCCATCAGAAGCATAATGGCGATGGAAATAATAAAGGGGATGGTGCTGCCGCCGATATAGCCCATGGCGTAGCCCCAGGAGCTTACCTTGTCCATTCTCTCCGGGCTTGTCACGTCGGTGAGGAAGCTGTCGTAGAAAAGAATGGAGCCGGAAAAACCGATACGGCTGACCACAAAGCCCAGCAGCATTAGCTGCCACTGGTCAAATATGGCCATGAAGGCTGTAAACACCACACCGATGAGCATGAAAATCTTCCAGAGCTTTTTCTTCATGCCCTTGAAGTCACCGATGCCGCCAAGGAAGGGAGCCATGATCGCCACGATAAAGTTTGCAAGGGAAACGGCATAGCCGTAAATGGTGTTGACATGGCCGGCATTTGCAAGCCTGTCCACTACCAGCGCAAAGTAGATCGGCCATATGGCCGCGTCGATGTTGGTCGACCAGATAGAGTTTGCCCAGTCATAGAATATCCATGACCACTCGACCTTGCTGAATCTCTTTTCTTTTATTTTCTCCACTGATATGATCCTCTCTCTTTCTCATATTTTGCGGGGATTATTCAGAGGCTAAGGCTTTCCATGTCCTCGGGAACATAGAGATTGCCGGAATAATAAGGCTTGCCTGCCGCAGTATATATCTCTTTTCTCGTCTCGGGGCGGGAATCCTCACTGTGATAGAGCACAAGATTCTCAACGCCCATTTCTTCTGCCTTCTTACAGGCACGCTCCACAGTTGTGTGGTTCTTTTCAAAGGGCTTGAACTTGTCTGCCTCATTCTCAAGGCAGAAGGCCTCATGCAAAAGCCATTTGCAGCCTCGGGCATAGTTTTCGTTTGCCTCGTAGAGTGGTTCATCCCCGCAGCAGCAGAGGTGCTCTCCCCCATTCAGTTCCATTACAAAGCCAAACTGCTTTGCTTTGGTGGAATGAATGTCAAAAACCTGTACTTTTTTATTCAGTATCTCCAGCTTGTCTCCGTCCTCCACCTTGTGCAGCATAATGTCCACACCAAAGTGACGGGTCTGCTTTTTTTGCAAAAGCTTTCCGCAGATATCCTCCAGCAGCTCTATGACTTCATCGTGCCCGTAGATGTTGACAATGCCGGATATTTTACCGGAATCCCTCTGCTGAGCCATCAGGCGGATAAGCCAGATGATACCAAGAATATGGTCAATATGCTTGTGAGTTACAAAAACATCCTTTATATCACCCAGCCCGATGCCGGCCCTTTTCAGTCTGCTGAGTATGGTATTTCCACCGCCCGCGTCAACCAGAAAGCAGTCCTTTCCCTCTCGTATGCCAAAGCAGGTATTATAGTATTCTGTGACGGCTGCATTGCCGGTTCCGAAAAAGATTATCTCCACCTTATACCCCCAGAATTCTTGCGGCTTTCAGTATGGATGCCTGCGTCTTGATGTCGACAATTTCCCCGTTCATCACCTGATTGACAAGGGTTTCAAGGGGCTGCTTCTCAATGTTGAGAAATTCATCCGCATCCAGATGTCTCTCCCCCTGCTTGAGATCCAGCGCAAGGTACATGCTGATCCTTTCTGTGCTGTAAGCGACGGCGGGGAAAAAGTCCCCCATGTCAATCCAGCGGCCTGCGGTGTACCCGGTCTCTTCCTCAAGCTCACGCTTGGCGGCAGAGAGTCTGTCCTCCTCAGGTGAGTCCAGTTTGCCGGCGGGTATTTCGGTTATGACCATGTCCAGCGGGTAGCGGTACTGACGCTCAATTATCACTTCGCCGTCCTCTGTCACAGGAACCACGCATACGGCTCCCAGATGCTTTATATAATCCCTTCCGGATTCATGCCCGTTGGGAAGTATGACCCTGTCATGATAGACATGCAGCAGCGGCCCATGATAAGTTTCGGTGCTGCTTTTCATCTTTTCGGCAAGCTGCTCATATTCCTTTTCCCGCAGTTCCATTGCTTTTCTCCCTTGTTCACAAAATTTTAACTAATTAAATATATCACAGTTTCACTGTCATGTATATTCTTTTTTGCATCTTTACATATAAAAAAACCGGAAGTCATTAGACTTCCGGTTTAAATTATTATTGCTTTATCAGACCAGCTCGATGACTGCGGTCTCAGCAGCGTCGCCGCGACGGACACCAACGCGGGTGATGCGGGTGTAGCCGCCGTTGCGCTCAGCGTACTTGGGAGCGATTTCATCGAAAACCTTCTTGGCGACATCTTCACGGGTGATGAAGCTGAGAGCCTGGCGGTAAGAAGCCAGAGTCTTTGCCTTACCAAGAGTTATCATCTTCTCGGCCATGGGAGCGATCTCCTTAGCGCGGGTAACGGTGGTCTCCATGTAACCCTTGTCCAGAAGGTCAGTT
>JAFTXM010000012.1 GCA_017465025.1 Oscillospiraceae bacterium | reverse complement strand
GCAGTGTGTTGTGGGTGCCGCTTTCGCCATCATCGTTGTAAAGTGCCTTTTCGGCGGTCTGGGCTGCAACTTTGCAAACCCCGCCATCACCGCCCGCGTCTTCATGCTCATCACCTTCTCCGCCGTTGCAGGCGGCTCTACCGAGCTTTACTCCGGTGCAACTCCTCTGGAGCTTATCGGTGTTGAGGGTGCAGCTCTTCCCGGCATGGGCGCCATGTTCCTCGGTACATACGGCGGCGCCATCGGTGAGACCAGCTCCATTGCTCTGCTCATCGGCTTTGCATATCTTCTTGTCCGCAAGGTCATCAGCTGGCACATCCCCGTGGTGTTCATCGCCACCGTGTTCGTGCTCAGCCTTGTTGCAGGCGGCGCAAACTTCGCCCTCTATCAGATTCTGGCCGGCGGCCTCTTCATCGGCGCTATCTTCATGGCCACCGACTATGTCACCAGCCCCATCACCAAAAAGGGCAAGATAATCTTTGCAGTTGGCTGCGGCCTTATCACCTTCATCGTCCGCTACTTCTGCTCCTACCCCGAAGGCGTGTCCTTCTCCATCCTGATAATGAACCTCTTTGTTCCCATTATCGAGCGCTTTAGCCGCAATATTCCTCTGGGAGGTGGCAAGTAATGAAAAATATCCTTGTTCTGCTTCTCGTTGCTGTCATATTCGTTGGCGCCATGTTCGGCCTGAACACCGTTACCGGCCCTATCATTTACGAAAATGAAGTGGCTGCCGTCTTTGCTCCCCTTTACGGCGCAATGCCCGATGCACAGGGCTTCAACGTGGTGTACGACGCTGCCGATGCTGCAAGCTACAACCTTGTGGACGTGCCCGAAACCGTAGTTGGCATCTACGAGGAGACCAGCGGCCTTGGCTACGCCCTCAAGCTCTCCACCACTCAGGGCTACACCGGCGATGCTATTGAGTTTTCTCTGGCCGTGGATAACGGCGGTATCATCACCGGCACCAATCTCACCGCCTACCCCGAGTCCAAGGACTTCGGCGCAGACTATCCCGCAACTTATGTTGGTCTTGACGGTACTCTCACCGGCGCAGAGCTGGTGTCCGGCGTGACCTACTCCTCCGCAGCATTCAAAAATGCTGTCAATGACGCTTTCACCGCTCTTGGTGCAAACGAGCTTGTCACTGTCGCCAAGAAGAGCGACGATCAGCTCCTCTTGGAGCAGATCGCAGGCGTTTACCCCGGCATTGCCAACTCCTCCAATATCCTCCAGTACGAACAGCTTGAGGGTGACGGCGGCGCAATAGTCACCATGTTCAAGGCTCTCAACGGCTCCGGCCTTGCCTGCATGGTCGCAGAGGGCGACGCAAACTACATGGCAGTGGTCAACCTTTCCGGCGATGTTATGGTCATGAATACCGCAGGCGAAGTTGTTGCCGATGCTCTCTCCGCTGAGACTGTGGAGCTTGTCAAGGCCGCAGGCGCAGCCAATCTGGACTATACCTCCGGCAAGGCAAACCAGCGCTTTGAAAAGGCTGCAAACGCTCTTGCAGGCTCTGAGGATGCAGCAGCCGTTCAGCTGCCTCTCACCGGCGTATTCAGCACCGTTACCGATGCCTTTGAAGTAACTGCCGGCGGCCAGACCTTCTACGGCTTTGTTGCCTGCTCCTACGCATACAACAATGAGATCATGGAGCTTATGTATCTGCTTGATGCAAACGGCGCAATTGCTGACGTTGTACGCATCAATCCCATCATCTTCCATGAGGAGTACTTCTCCGACTACGAGCTGGATAAGGACAGCTACTTCACCGGCTTCAACGGCCTGACCGCCGACAGCTTCACCGGTGAGCAGGCTCTCATCAGCGGCGCCACCATGAGCGCCAACGGTGTTAAGTCTGCCGTGGCAGATATCTTCGCTGCATTCAACACTCTTAAGGAGAACGGAGGTCTGAGCGCATGAACGAAATGAAAAAGCTGGGCAGCGCTGCTGCCGCCAATACCGGTCTTCTTCTGTTTCTGGCTGCTGTTCCCGCAATGGGCGCATCTGCCGATGTGGGCTCTGCCCTTGTTATGGGCATCTGCGTTTTCGTGCTGAGCCTTCTCACCGCTCTTGTGGTGTGCGCTCTTCGCAAGGTGCTCAGCGGTGACGCTGTCATTGCCGCCGCCGTTATCGTGGCAGCCGGCTTTGCATCCCTGCTGGTTATGCTCCTTCGTGCATACCTGCCCGCAGTTTATCCCACCGTATGGATGTATCTTGCTGTCTGCGCTGTCAACATGATGCTCATCAGCCAGAGTGAGCAGGGTCTTGCTCAGGCTGTCCGCGCAGGCCTCATCTTCCTCGGCGCTGTTGTTCTCACCGCAGTTATCCGCGAGGTACTGGGTGCAGGCAGCTTTGCAGGCGTGGCTCTGCCCTTCATGGAAGGCTATAAGCTCAGCATCCTCACTCAGGCTCCCGGTGGATTTATCGTGTTTGCGCTGGTAATGGCCGTTCTCGGCGGCGCAAAGAAAGGAGAATAAGCCATGACTGTTAAGGAACTTCTTCTCGTTATCCTCAGCGCAGCAGTTGCTGACAATCTGGTGCTCAGCGGCTACTTCGGCTTTGACTCCAGTGTTCTGGGCGCAAATAAAAAGAGCTTCTCCCTCTGCCTTGGTGCCGTCATTATCGTCAGTACCCTTATCTGCAATCTCCTGCACGGCGTTCTCGTCTCCATGGGCGTGGAGTATATGGAGATCATGGTATTTGCTCTGGTGATTCTGCTGGTCTCTGCCATCGCCGTCAAGCTCATGGGCGAGAAGGCCCCCTCTTTTGCAATGCTGACTCTCAACAGCGTTCTCCTTGGCGTGGCTCTCACCAGCCACAGCATGGGCCTTGTTGAGGCTCTCTGCTATGCCCTTGGTACTGCCATCGGCTTCTGGGTGCTGCTTGAGGTATTTGCATCTCTTCGCCTCAAGCTCAATAACCCCAATGTCCCCAAGGCATTCAAGGGTATGCCCATCACTGTTCTGGCTGCCGGCATCATCGCCATGGCAATCTACGCATTCTGATGAAAAAATCTCTCATCCGTGATATCGGCATTGTAGCGGCGATACTCCTTGTCTGTGCTCTGGCCATTTTCTTCATGTCCGAACGCGAGAGCGGTCAGTGGGCGGTTGTTACCGTGGATGCGGTGGAAGTAGCCCGCTATGACCTGAACGTGGACGGGGTGTACCCCCTCAACGGCGGCACGAATGTGCTGGTCATTGAAAATCACGAGGCCCATGTCAGTGAGGCCGACTGTCCGGATAAGCTGTGTGTAAATCAGGGGCGTATAAGGGGCGCGGGTCAGATGATCGTGTGCCTGCCCAATAAGCTTACCGTCACCATCGAGGGCGTCAGCTCCGATATTGACATCGTGGTAGGCTGAAAAACAAAACGAAAAAACAGGCTGGAAAACCAGCCTGTTTTTTCAGCTTATGTATCGATTTCAAAACCTCACCATATCTCTTGTGATATCGCTGAGCTTTCTTGCCCCGCACATATACATGGTGTCGGAAAGCTCTGCACTGAGCTTGTTGAGAAGGGCGGTAATGCCTTCTTCACCGCCGCCAAAGTAGCAGGTGATAAAGGGTCGGCACATCATAACTGCGTCTGCACCCAGAGCCAGAGCCTTGAATATGTCAAGACCAGAGCGGATGCCGCCGTCTACGATAATCTGCATCTTGCCGCCTACAGCGTCGGCTATCTCCGGCAGCACCTCGGCGGTGGCGGGAGTACCGGGCAGCACACGGCCGCCGTGGTTGGACACGATAAGCGCGTCAGCACCGGCCTCAAGGGCTTTCAGCGCGCTCTTTGCGCTCATTACGCCCTTGACCACAAAGGGCATGCCTGCGTGCTCCTTGAGCTTTGCAAGCTGCTCAATGGTCTTTGTACCGGCGGAAATGTTCTTTGCTCTCAGATGGGGAAGCCCGGCGCTGTCAATGACCACGCACATGGCAAAGGGATCAAACTTGCGGCAAAAATCCATCTTCTCCATGATCTCTTCGTCAGAGTAGGGGTTAAGTACGGGCATGGAGATACCGCCATGCTCTGCGCCGAACTGAATAGTGTCGGGCAGTACGGCAGGGTCAATACCGTCGCCGAAGGAGGCGGCAGCCCCGGCCTTCTCACAGGCGAGGATGATGGCGCGGTTATAGTCTCTCACGTCGCTGTCGGGATGGTACTGCCACTTGATGGAGCCCACAGGGCCGGTCACGATGGGCAGCTTGAACTCACGCCCCAGAAGCTTTACGGACATATCCACCGCGGTGCTGGGTGCAATAACATCCATGTTCACCTTCACATTGCGCCATGCCTTCCAGTTGTCATTGGCGCCGTTGCCGGGGGCCTTGGAGCCGGGGCCGGGCATGGTGTTGCCGCAGGCAAGGCCGTTGCACTCAGCGCAGCCCTTGCAGCTGAGGCCCTGTATCTTTCTTACGTTTTCCAATACTTCCTTGTATTCCATTTTCTCTCTCCCTTTTCTATTGAAATCCGATGCTTGATGATATTTTACCACAGCAAGGCCTCTGCCACAAGTGAGCAAATGCGCCCTGTATCAGAAACTCATTCTGGTCATAAAGGAGAATATTATCTCAAACACTGCCAGTATCCTTATAAAGACGCGGCACTTTTTCTCACTCCAGTAGACCCGCAGACTGCCCGGCCACACAGGGTGGATAAGCAGGAAAACACCCAGACTTGCCATAAAAACGCTGTGCAGCAGAGGACTTTTGAAGGTGTAGGCATTGAAAAGACTGAAGAGCAGCCCCAGTGCAAACCAAGTCCAGAAAACCTTGGAAAAACTCAGATTTTTCAAGTAAAAGCAACTCCTTTTATAATATGATACAACAGAGAGCCGCAAGCTTGCAATAGAGGGAAAATGCGGGGCGAATTTGCCCTGCATAATAACGAAAGCATTGAAAAATCAGGATAAAGCGGACGTAAATTTTGTGTAAATCCAAGAAAAAAACAGTTGATAATAAAATACACTTTACAGCTTTTACGAATTACTGTATTATAAAATAAATCTCAGTTTTATGGTAGAGCACTATGAATATACTCATTCGCTCAGGGCGCGTTATAGACCCTGCAAATTATGTGGATTCGGTTTTGGACATATACATATCCAATGGAAAGATAGTTCCACCCTCGGCTGATTTCAGAGCCGACCGGATCATAGATGCCGCGGGCAAAATCGTCTGTCCCGGCTTTGTGGATATCCATATGCATGAAGACCCCGTCCTGCCCGACGGCAGCATCTATAAGGACGAGGAAAAGGCAATTTTCAACTGTATGCTCCGCATGGGCGTGACCTCTGCCATCGCGGGCAACTGCGGTGAGAATAAGTACCACCCGGCGGACTATCTTGATCTGGTGGACGCTCAGGGCGCAGCAGTGAACGTGGGCATGATGGCAGGACATGAATATTTCCGCCACGAGGCGGGAGCGCTGGACAAATATGCCCCCGCCACGAAAGAGCAGAAAGCGCACATGGCCCGTGAGGTGGAAAAATGCCTTGAAAGAGGCTGTGTGGGCGTGTCCTTCGGGATAAGATATATCCCCGGAATAGACATGGATGAGCTTCTGGAGACGGCCTCCGGATGCAGAAAGCACGGCGGGCGCATCTCTGCCCATATCCGCAGCGACGCTGAAGAAGTGTACGATGCTGCAAAAGAGTTTCTTGACGCAGGGCTTACGCTGGATGTGCCTGTGCAGCTTTCCCATATCGGCAGCATGGCGGGCTTCGGTCAGATGGAAAATTTCCTGACCCTTGTGGACTCCTACAAGATAATAAAGCCGGACATCGGCTGTGACTGTTACCCCTACGATGCCTTTTCTACCGGCCTTGGCTCCACCACCTATGATGAGGGCTGGCTTGAGCGCTACGGCTGTGACTACTCGGTTGTGGAGCTGGCGGAAGGGAAGTACAA
This sequence comes from Oscillospiraceae bacterium, assembly GCA_017465025.1. Classification (GTDB taxonomy): domain Bacteria; phylum Bacillota; class Clostridia; order Oscillospirales; family Oscillospiraceae; genus Limivicinus. The sequence goes on along the minus strand of JAFTXM010000012.1, from coordinate 2,564 downwards.
GGGGCAACGCTGCACAAAGGAGATATTTGACGAGGTTCGCCGCGAGCACCCGGAGTGCATGACCATATGCTACGTAATGCAGCAGGCGCAGGTGGATATGGCGCTGACACATCCCGGCGTAATGCTGGGCAGTGACGGCACTCTCAGTGAGGGTCAGGGTCACCCCAGAGCGGCAGGGGCTTTTCCCCGCTTCATTGCAAATTATGTCAGAACAGGCAAGCTCAGCCTTTTTGAAGCCATAAACAAGATCACCGCCGTTCCCGCCCGTCAGCTCAATCTTAAACATAAGGGCAGTCTCAGCGCAGGCGCGGATGCGGACGTGGTCATCTTCGATTTGGAGAGGATAGCGGATAAAGCCACTTTTGAGCAGCCTCTCCTGCCCCCGGAGGGCATGGACTATGTTATCGTCAACGGCATCATCGCCGCTGAAAACGGCAAAATCATATCTTTCAACTCCGGCAGATCAATTCGTAAACAATAATTAGGAGGATATAAAATGTCAAAGAACAACAAGAATTCAGGCGGCAAGCTCAGAAAGGAACTGGGCCTGTTCTCCGGCGTCAGCCTTGTTGCCGGTATGACCATCGGCTCCGGTATCTACTATCTGGGCAGCTACGTGCTCGAGCGCACCAATATGTCCATGGGCATGGCACTTATCTGCTGGCTGGTGGGCGGCCTTGTCAGCATCCTCGGCGGCCTCTGCTTTGCAGAGCTGGGCGCAGAAATGCCCGTCACCGGCGGTCTGACCACCTACCTTTCCAAGGCATATCACCCCATGCTGGGCTTCATCAATGGCTTTGCGGGCTTCCTACTCATCTGCTCCGGCTCTATTGCAGCCCTCGCCATCGCCGCTGTCACCCAGTTTGCTGAGATTTTCAATTTCAGCGATTTGACCGTGAAGCTTCTGGCCATCGCAATCATCGTCATATTCACAGCCCTTAACCTGCGCGGCGTCAAGTTCGGCGCAGCCTTCCAGAACTTCTCCATGGTCGTCCGCGTCATTCCTCTGGCGCTGGTCATCATCGTGGGTATCTTCTTCGGCACCCAGACTCCTGATCTCAGCCCCTCCACCGCATTCCAGGGCGAGAAGGCAAGCATCGTTGATGCCATCAAGCTCATAAGCTTTGCCACCTTTGCAAGCCTCTGGGCCTATGAGGGCTGGACTAACCTCAACACCGTCGCCGGTGAGATGAAGAAGCCCCGCCGTGACATTCCCCTTGCAATCATCATCTCCATGGGCGCAATCACCCTTATCTACACCCTTTTCAATCTGGCGATCTACCGCATCATCCCCGCCGAGGAAGTCAATTCCATGATTGCCGGCGGCAACCTCTACCTTGGCACTGAGGCCGTGGGCCGCATCCTCGGCAGCGTTGGCAAGTGGGTGGTGCTTATCGGTATGTTCATCGGCATTATCGGCACTGTCAACGGCGACTGCCTTGTATTCCCCCGTACATACTACGCCATGGCCAAGGGCGGCTACTTCTTCAAGTCCATGGGCGAAGTCAACGACAAGGGCGTGCCTGCAAACGCAACTCTGGCCTCCTCTGCAATGGCCATCCTCCTTGTCTGCTTCAACTCCCTCCAGTCCCTCACTGACTGGCTCATCACCGTCAGCGCCCTTATCAACCTGCTGGCCATTATCGCGGTTCTGGTGTTCCGCTTCCGCTTCCCCGACATGGAGCGTCCCTACAAGGTCTGGGGCGGTGTTCCCGTCATTATCCTGACTGTTATCTGCTTCCTCGTTCTGCTGGTCAACAACTTCGTTGAAGACCCCGTCACCTCTCTCAAGGGTCTTATCATTATCGCAATCTGCATCCCCATGTACTTTGGCTTCCGCAAGATGAACGGCGGCAAGGAGTACGATACCGACCTTATAGATAACTGAGGCAAAACCATGACCAAAGACGAAATACTCTCCCGCCTTGCCTCTCTCCCCGGCGACATAGGCTTTTTCTATAAGAACCTCTCCACCGGAGAGAGCTTCGGCTACAGGGAAAGGGATATGTTTCAGGCGGCAAGTGTCATAAAGCTGCCTATATACGCCGTTGTTATGAAGCTTTGGGCGGAAGGAAAGCTGGAGCTTTCGGAAAAGATCGTCTGCCGGGACGAGGATAAGCTGCCCCCCTGCGGTGCGCTGTACTTTTTCACCGGAGACGTGGAGGTGGATATAAACACCCTCTGCGGCCTTATGATAAGCCTTTCCGACAACGCTGCCACAAATCTTCTCATAAAGCGGCTGGGCCTTGACTTCCTCAATGAGCAGTTTAAGGAGATAGGCCTGAAGGATACCCATCTTGAAAGACTTTTGTTTGATGCAGAGGGCTCTGCCAAGGGCCTTGAAAACCGCATTGTCCCCGCCGAGATGGGCGAGCTTTTAGAGCGTATCTACCGCCACAGCTTCATAAACGAAGAAGTCAGCACCCGTATGGAAAAGCTCCTTTTAGAGCAGCAGATAAACCACAAGATACCCGGCTATCTCCCTGAGGGCACTCCCGTTGCCCATAAAACCGGTGAGGATGACGGAATCACCAACGATGTGGCCGTGGTGTACTCTGAAAATC
>JAFTXM010000081.1 GCA_017465025.1 Oscillospiraceae bacterium | reverse complement strand
CGATTACTCCAGCATTGACAAGGCTCCCGAGGAACGCGAGCGTGGTATTACCATTAACACCGCTCACGTTGAGTATGAGACCGACGCTCGTCACTATGCCCACGTTGACTGCCCGGGCCATCCTGACTATATCAAGAACATGATCACCGGTGCTGCCCAGATGGACGGCGCTATCCTGGTCATCGCTGCTACCGACGGCCCCATGGCCCAGACCCGTGAGCACATCCTGCTGGCCCGTCAGGTCGGCGTGCCCGCCATGGTCGTGTTCCTGAACAAGTGCGACCAGGTCGACGATGAAGAGCTCCTCGAGCTCGTTGAGATGGAAGTTCGCGAACTGCTCGACTTCTACGGCTTCCCTGGCGATGACACCCCCATCGTTCGTGGCTCCGCTCTGAACGCTCTCATTTGCGAGTCCAACGACCCCAACCACCCCGACTACGCCTGCATCAAGAACCTCATGGACGAAGTTGACGAGTGGATCCCCACCCCCGAGCGTAAGTCCGACCTGCCCTTCCTGATGCCCGTTGAGGACGTCTTCACCATCTCCGGCCGTGGCACCGTCGTTACCGGTCGTGTTGAGCGTGGCCGCGTCAAGATCGGCGACAAGGTTGAGATCGTTGGTCTGAAGGACGAGTCCACTGAGACCACCGTTACCGGTACCGAGATGTTCCACAAGACCCTCGAGTACGCAGAGGCCGGCGACAACGTTGGCTGCCTGCTCCGCGGTATCGACAAGAAGTCCGTTGAGCGTGGTCAGGTTCTGGCTGCTCCCAAGTCCATCCAGCCCCACACCAACTTCAAGGGCCAGGTCTACGTTCTGTCCAAGGACGAAGGCGGCCGTCACACCCCCTTCTTCAACAACTACCGTCCCCAGTTCTACTTCCGTACCACCGACGTTACCGGCGTCATCAACCTGCCCGAAGGCGTTGAGATGTGCATGCCCGGCGACAACGTCGACATGAACGTTGAGCTGATCACCCCCATCGCAATCGAGAACGGTCTGCGTTTCGCAATCCGTGAGGGTGGCCGCACTGTTGGTTCCGGTGTTGTTATCGACATCAACGACTAATTTCTAAGCTGCATATACTGCACTTATAAATTAAAATTATAAAACTGCCGCAGGAAACTGCGGCAGTTTTTCTATTGAAAAAAACACGGAGAGCATACGCTCTCCGCGTTTTTTATACCGCAACGGGTATTTTTTTGTTGAACTCGGAATATTCGTAGCCCTCAATGGAGAAGCTGTCACGGGTGAACTTATAGAAGTCATCCACATTAGGGTCGATGATAAACTTTGGGGCGGGCTTTACGGGATTTGCGATTATCTCCTCAATGGCGGGAATGTGCCTGTCATAAATATGTGCGTCGGCGATAACATGGATAAACTCTCCCGGCTCAAAGCCGGAGACCTGCGCCATCATCATGGTCAGCACGGAATACTGCACCACGTTCCAGTTATTTGCAGCCAGCATATCCTGAGAGCGCTGATTGAGAATGGCGTTGAGCTTGTTGCCCACAACATTGAAAGTCATGGAGTAGGCGCAAGGGTAGAGCGCCATCTCACTGAGGTCAGCGTGGTTATAGATGTTTGTGATAATGCGCCTTGATGCACTGTTGTGCTTTAAGTCCCACAGCACCTTGTCCACCTGATCCATGTCGCCTTCCGGATAGTGATGCTTTACACCCAGCTGATATCCGTAGGCCTTGCCGATGGAGCCGTTCTCGTCTGCCCAGGCATCCCAAACCCGTGTGCGAAGCTCCTTTACATTGTTGCTCTTGGCCTGCCATATCCATAAAAGCTCGTCAATGGCGGACTTCCAGAAGGTGCGGCGGATAGTGAGAATAGGAAATTCCTCGCTTAAATCATAGCGGTTCACAATGCCGAATTTTTTTATCGTGTGGGCAGGAGCGCCGTCCTCCCAACGGGGACGAACCTCAAGATCGCTGTCCATTCTGCCGTTTTCAAGTATATCCTTACAGTTCTGGATGAATATTTCGTCTGCTCTGCTCATGGCTTTACCTCATCAATATATTTTTTCATATTATACAATGAATACAGGCGGCTGTCAAAGCCGCCTGCTGTTATATTAGTCTATATAAACTCTTGCAACGCGTGTGGACAGTGCGGAGGTCAGCCCACAGCCCTCGTTGCCGTCGATAAGCAGCGACTGGGCCTGAGAAGATATGTACCCGCCCTTGCCGTCATAGCCGAAGAAAGTCACTTCATCACCTGTTTTGCACTCGATGCCGCTCACATCCACCATGCACTGATCCATGCAGCACACCATCAGCGGACATTCCACGCCGTTTATCAGCACCGGTGCGTGTACATCGCACAGCCTTGCATCCAGTCCATCCCCGTAGCCTACTCCAACTGTTGCAATGACCGCGTCCTTTTCAAGATAGAAGCGGCTGCCGTAACCGAGACTGTCCCCGGCCTTGCGCTGCTTCACCGAGGTCACAAAGCTCCTCCAGGAGCATATCTCTTTTATATCTCCACGGGGCTTGTCTGGGTTATCCATATACAGCCTGCGCCCCAGACGAACCGCATCCAGAGAATACTCAGGATAAAACTCACTGGAGGCAGAGCAGGAGATATGCCGGGGATAGCAGTTAATTCCGGCTTTTTCAAGCTTTTCAATACCATGGCCGAAACATTCGTACTGCGCCTTGCACAGTTCATCATTACCGGCGTGGGAAAAGTGGGAGAAAACACCGCAGAAACAGAGACTATCAAGCTCCTTGACTCCGGAGATAAACTCATCAAGCTCATCGCCCACATCCATGCCTATCCTGTGAAGCCCTATGTCCAGCTTTATCTGCACCTTGGCCTGCATGGAGAGCGCTGCTGCCGTCTCATTTATCATCTGGGCTGTCTCAAGGGAAGGAAGGCAGAGCGTAAGCTGAGTAAGGATGGCGGCTTCAAGCTGGTGGGGCAGGGGACTTCCCATAACGAGGATATCCTTTGTGATGCCCCCGGCTCTCAAAGAAAGTCCTTCTGAAACATGAGCCACCGCGATACATTTGATCCGGTCAAATTCAGATAGGCAGGCCGCAATTTTCAACTGACCGAGTCCATAAGCGTCGTCCTTCAGTACGGGTATGATACAGCAGTTATCCTCAAGCTCACCCAATACGCACCTGACATTTTCCCGCAGCATATCCATGTCTACATACAGACAGGAATTATTCATAATATTCATTTCATTATTCATAAAATACCGCCATGAAATTATTAGCTCTGTCATTATAAGCTTTTTGGATATAAAGTGCAATATAAATATTCAAACGTACCGGAAAAGAATTTTTATGTATTTGACACAAATGTATATTTTGCTGTTGACAATGAATATTTATTCGTGGTATACTCCCGCATGTAGAATAAATACAAAGGCTAAAAGCCCGATATAAGGAGAAATGAAAAATGAAAAAATTGCTTGCTATGATACTTGCCCTCGTCATGGTGTTCGCACTGTGCGCCTGTGGTGCTGCCCCCGCAAAGGAAGAGGCCAACACTCTCATTCTCGGCACCTCTGCCGACTACGCTCCCTTTGAATTCATGTACCCCAATGATAAGGGCGAGATGGTTTACGGCGGCATCGACGTTTTCGTTGCTGAGTACCTTGCAGAGGCTACCGGCAAGGAGCTGAAGATCGAGAACATGGCATTTGACTACCTGCTGGCTGCCCTGCAGAAGGGTGACTATGACATCGTCATCGCCGCAATGGAAGAGACTGAGGAGCGTCTCAACGCTGCTGACTTCTCCGATCCTTACTACACTGACTACCCTGCAATGATCCTTGTCAAGGCTGACAAGGCCGAAGAATATGCCACTCTGGCAGATTTTGACGGCCTGAGCGTTGCTGCCCAGACCGGCACCACCAAGCTGGACATCGTCAACAACGACATGGCTGGTGCCAATGCTGTTCCTCTGCAGAATGTAAATGATATGGTCAACCAGCTTATTAACGATAAGATTGACGCTGCAGTTCTTGACGGCGGTGTTGCTCTGGAGTTTGCCGAAGCTGATGACAGCCTTGCAATCGCTGTTGCATCCGATGAACTGGGTGCTGCCGCTCCTTTCTGTGTTGCTGTTCAGAAGGGTGACCCCAAGGGCCTGCTCCCCGGCATCAATGAGGCTATCGCAAAGATGATCGAAGAGGGCAAGGTTGAGGAGTTCTCCGCCAAGGCTGATGAGCTCAGCGGTATCGCAGTTGAGGTTTCCGCCGAGGCTCCCGAGGCATAAGCCTTAAAACAAAAAAACAGAGCTTACTTATGATTTGGAAAGCCGGATTTCCGGCTTTCCAAATTGTGCGTTGATACACAGAAAGGAATTATACGTATGTGGTGGTCCAACCTCTTTAAAGACATGAGCCCCGCCAGCTTTTTCAACTTCTCCTTCCTGCCCAAGTACGGGCAGCTTTTCGTACAGGGCGTGGAGTATACTTTGTTGCTGGCTGTGGTGTCCGTTGCGCTGGCTGTTGTTCCTGCGCTTGTTCTGGCTCTGATGCGCCTTAGCAAGAACAAGCTTATAAAGGGCATCGCCGGCGCTTACATAGCGGTTTTCCGCTCTACCCCGCTTCTGGTGCAGCTGAGCATTATCTACTTCGGCCTTTTCGGCGTTATTCAGATCCCTCGCATTACCATTCTGGGCTTTGTGGATCTGAGCCGTTTTATCCCCGGCGTCGTAGCGCTGGCCCTAAACTCCTCTGCATACGTAGCTGAGATTTTCCGCGGCGGTATACTTGCTGTGGACATCGGACAGACCGAAGCCGCCCGTTCCCTTGGCCTCAATAAGCTTGCCTGTATGCGCTTTGTGGTTCTGCCCCAGGCTATAAAGAATGTTCTCCCCGCCATTGCCAATGAGATAATCACCATGGTCAAGGAGAGCTCCATCTGCTCCATGCTGGGCATGGCAGAGCTTATGTTTGGCGCCAAGGCAGCCGCAAGCGCCACCTATATCACCCTTGCACCCTACACCCTTGCAGCCCTTATTTACTTCTGCATCAACTACCCCGCATCCAAGGGTATTGAAGCCATAGAAAGGAGAATGCGCCGTGGAGACAAGAACTGAGCCTATCATCAGCGTAAAAAACCTTGTAAAGACCTATAATAACGGCGAGATACACGCTCTTGACGATTGCTCCATCGACATTGCCAGGGGCGAGGTTGTAGCCATTATCGGCCCCTCCGGCTCCGGCAAATCCACCATGCTGCGCTCTCTCAACCTCCTTGAGGAGCCCACATCCGGCAGCATTTTCTTCAACGGTATAAACCTTTCCGACAAATCTGTGGACATAAATCTCCACCGCCAGAAAATGGGCATGGTGTTCCAGCACTTCAATCTTTTCCCCCACATGACCGTCAAGAAGAATATTACCCTCGCCCCTATGCATCTGAAGCTTAAAACCCAGGCCGAGGCTGATGCCATGGCCGAAAAGCTTTTAAAGCGCATCGGCCTGCCCGACAAGGCGGACGAATACCCCGCAATGCTCTCCGGCGGTCAGAAGCAGCGTATCGCCATTATCCGCGCCCTTGCCATGGAGCCTGACGTAATGCTCTTTGACGAGCCCACCTCCGCCCTTGACCCTGAAATGGTGGGCGAGGTGCTGGATGTTATGAAGGAGCTTGCCCATGAGGGTATGACCATGGTTGTGGTCACCCACGAAATGGGCTTTGCCAGAGAAGTTGGCGACAGGGTCGTCTTTATGGACAGCGGCAAGATACTGGAGCAGGGCACGCCCTCTGAGATTTTTGACAATCCCCGGAATCCCCGCCTTAAGGACTTTCTCGCAAAAGTGCTCTGATTTTTCATACCCCGGCTTTAGGTGCGCTGAGACAAGATAACACGCGCCTATGCCCAATGTCACTTATTTAAGAACGGAGCATCCCTCTACACTTATTGAAAAAGCGTAGAGGGGTGTTTTTTTACAAAAAAGAAGTTGACAAAAGCCTCATTTTGTGCGGGCATTTTGCCTCCTTCGTCGGCAAAATGCCCCTTGTAGTTAGAAGCGT
>JAFTXM010000080.1 GCA_017465025.1 Oscillospiraceae bacterium | reverse complement strand
ACATAAAGCTGGTGCTCAACAACGCAGCCCTCGCAGCCCGCACCGCCGGCGAGCTGGCAAAGTAAATATGCTGCAACGAAAAAGACCGATGCGAAAGCATCGGTCTTTTTATGTTCAGGTGTCTATGTATTCACCCTCAAAGACGAGGGCGGCAGGGCCGGTCAGCCAGATGTCACGGATATTGCCGTTTTCATGCTCAAGCCTTACGGAAAGCTCCCCGCCGGGCCTGGAGATGTGTACCGGCTCAGCCCCGTTTACATCGCCGCTCAAAGTCCGTGCAGATGCGATGGAGGCGCAGCCTGTGCCGCAGGCGAGGGTGAAATCCTCCACCCCCCGCTCAAAGGTGACGGCTTTCAATTTATTTCCCTCAAGCTGCTTTACAAAGCTCACGTTTGCGCCCTTGGGAAAGGCGGCATGGCTTCTCAGGGCCTTGCCCAGCTCAAAAAGTCCGGAGCGGTCCATGGTATCAAAGCTTTGCATAGGTACAACCGCGTGGGGCAGCCCCGGAACGCCCAGCTCCACATAGCAGCACCCGTATTCCCGACCGTCCACACACAGGCGCAGCCCGGTCTTTATGACCGAGGGGTCATTGAGGCGGACGCTGTAGAGCTTTTCGCTTATTCGCCTGCCCAGCACTGTGCCGGATATGGTCTCAATGCTCATATTTTCCCCGGCAAGGCCCTTGTCAAAGCCGTAGCGGGCTATGCACCGTGCTCCGTTGCCGCACATTTCGCCCTCGCTGCCGTCGCTGTTGAAAAAGCTCATGGCAAAGTCGCCGTCTTTTCGGGCGGGTCTTACTATCATCATGCCGTCGGCGCCTATGCCGGTGTGGAAAGCGCAGAGCTTTTTTGCAAGCGCGCCCATGTCCTCCGGCAAAATAGTGCCGTCCATATTGTCGATGATGATAAAATCGTTGCCCGCGCCGTGCATTTTTGTAAAACGCATACTGTAGCCTCCGGTAAAATCAGCCCCAGAGAGCGGTCAGCATGGGGATTATCTGCTTTTTGCGGCTCATTACGCCGGGCAGGAATATGTAATTTTCTCCCGGCTCCTTGGAAAAGGCCTGACGGATAACGTCGCTGCTGCCCACAAAGAGAAGGTGCGTGCCTTCCAGAAGTACGTCCGTGAGCATGAGGAGCACCATGTCGAACTCTTTTCTGGCTTTGAGGTCTTCCATCATGCGGATAAACTCGCCCTTGCGCTGCAGCAGAACCTCCGCATCCACGCAGGTTATCTGGCTTACGCCCATGTTCTGCTCGGCAATGTGGAACTCCTTGTAGTCGGTTTTGAAAAGCTCCTCCACGCTCTTGCCCTCGGCACCGGAGATGGAGAAAAGCTCCTTGCCCAGTTCCTCAAGGGAGAGCTTTGCCATGCGGGCAAGCCGCTCTGCCATGGCGATATCCTTTTTGGTGCAGGTTGGGGACTTGAACATTACAGTGTCGGAGAGTATGGCGGCAGCCATCAGGCCCGCCATCTTGGGCGAGGGCATGACTCCATGCTCCTGATACATGGCAGTGATAATGGTGTTGGTGCTGCCCACAGGCTCGTTTCTCACGGAAATGGGCTGGCGGGTCTGGATATCTGCCAGTCTGTGATGGTCGATTATCTCCATGATCTCCGCCTGATCCAGCCCTGTCACGGACTGGGCGGCCTCGTTATGGTCCACCAGCACCACTCTCTTGCGTCTGGGATTGAGCAAATGGAAACGTGAAAGCGTACCCACCACACGCTCGTGCTCATCCAGCACGGGATAGCAGCGGTAACGGCTTTTGGCCATGACCTCCTTCACATCATCCAGATAGTCGGTCAGGTGGAAGCACTCGACACTCTTGCTGCAATCGCAGATGCGCTCAATGGGTATGGCCTGATAGATGAGCCGCGCCGCCTGACGGGCATCCAGAGGTGTGGAGATAATGCAGGTGGAGGCAGTGCAGTCCACCAGCTTCTGGGGTATCTCCGTCTGGCAGAGGATAAGGCAGCTTACGCCCTTTTCAATGGCCCTATCTATCATCTCCGGCTGATCGCCGCATACGAGGATAGACTCGGCGCTGACCATGTCCATATCCTCAAAGGATTTGGGCAGGGCAATGACCACATTGCCGGAAACGCAGTTGACCTGATTGCCGTACTCGTTTACAAGCCTGCCCTCAAGGGCGCTGATAAGGTTGAAGATGGGCAGCTTTTCAACACGGCTTTCGTAGATGGTCTGCATATCGTAGGAGGCAAGGTCCCCGGAGGATATCATGCCGTAGAGTGTGCCGTCCTCGTTGACGATGGGCATGGTGGCGATCGCACTGTCGCGCATGGTGCGCCAGGCCAGATCCACCGATACCTTATGCTCCAGCTCAGGGGGCCTGTCATAGTCCAGATCCTTCACCTGAGTGCGCATATTATGCACGTACATAGGTGCGTCAAAACCAAAGTATTCAAGTATATGCAAGGTCTCGTCATTTACCGAACCTATGCGCACGGCTTTATAGTCCCTGTCGCCAAGGGCGTTTCTCAGGGCGGCGTAGGCCATGGAGGCCACAATGGAATCGGTATCAGGATTTCTGTGTCCTGTGACAAATATTTCGCTCATAAAATATACCTCCTTACCAATTCACTGTAATTATATTAGAAGCCGCACATAAATTCAAGGGATAGGCTAAATTTGAATGCACAGAAAAAACGCTTGTGTGTATGGGGAAAGTAGGATATAATTACTCCAAGTTTTTTTGTTACAAACAAAAGGTGGGAGGATTCTGATGCGAAAAAAACTGACGGGATTAAATTTTGTTAGAGCTGCCGCTTGCATGGGAGTATTCACCTTTCATTGCTATATATCTCTCCTCGGTGCTTGGGCAGTGTCCGTTTTTGTCATCCTTTCGGGATTTCTTCTCGTTTATAACGGACTTGATAGGGTGGACAGTTTCCCAAGGGATATTAAGGGTTGCGCAAAATATTCTTTTAACAAGATAAAAAAACTTTATCCTCTTTATGCTATCACCCTTGTTATTCTTATCGTCCGGATTTTCCTCCTTGCACCGGAAAATCCCCCAAGAGACGAGCTTGTGCTTTTTGCAAAACAGTTCCTTTTTGACTTCCTTCTTATCCAATCCTGGCTGATGAGCACAGAATGGGCCTTTGCTCACAACGGCGTGGGGTGGTATCTTTCAACGTGCGTCCTCCTATATTTCGCGTTCCCTTATATTCTCAGGTGGATCAAAGCACACAACGGCATAAAAAGCGCTCTGAAGTCGATTCTTGTAATTGCCATTTTAATGGTAGTGACGCAGTTTTTAGCCACGGAGCTGTACTGCCGGATAACGGGTATGGAACGGGGAGCGTCCGGTTCGTTCCAGCACTGGTTCAGCTATATTTTCCCAATATATCGGCTGGGCGATTTTGCGATAGGCGGCCTGCTTGGCTACATATTTACGCTTACCCCTGTGGAAAAAATCAGCCGGACAGGGGCGACTGCGATTGAGTTTTTGTCGATTGTGTTGGTAGTTATCTCTCAGGCTCTGTTCCGTAGCACACTTTTGCCCACGGGCATATCCTATAATCTCCTCTTTGTTCCTGCGAACAGCCTTCTGGTTTTCTCCTTTGCGCTGAGGCAGGGAGCTATCTCACAGGTGCTTGACTGCCGGCTTTCCAATCTGGTGGCAGACTACAGTGTGGAGATATTCCTTATTCACTTTGCCGTGATAAAATATGCTTCCCCTTTCGCAACAATCCTCCCAATCCCATTTGCTTTGCAGCAGTGGTCATTCCTTTTCTTTGCGCTTATTGCAACCTTTGTTTCCGTGTATCTTTATCGCCGTCTCAGCCGACGTATTCCCTTTTTGTCCGTGCGTTGAGAAGAAAAATTTTACATCAGCCAGAGCACGCCGCGAGCGTGCTCTTTTTATATAAGAATTTCAAATATTTCAAGCAGATTACTTGACATAACACCGTCAACGCGGTAAAATACTTCGGGTAATATTTTGCGGGGCCTTGGGGAGGCTCCCTGAAAATATTAGTTTTCAATTACGACAGGTGCGTTTTATGGCCTGTCTTGTCTTAGATCAATTTAATCCCGGTACTAAACCACCCAAAAATTCTTAAAGAATGGAGGTGTGTTTACTTACTATGTCAACGCCTTTGTGGATCGTTATTATAGCGGCGGCCGCTGCCGTCAGCTTTATTCTTGGCATTACCTACCGCAAGAAGATAGGCGAGCGCGAGATCGCCAGCGCGGAGGAAGAAGCCAAGCGTATAATCAATGAATCAATAAAGAGTGCCGAGAGCAAGAAGAGAGAAGCTCTCGTGGAGGCAAAGGAAGAAATACACAAAAGCCGCTCAGAGTACGAGCGCGAAGAAAAGACCCGCCGTGCGGAGCTTCAGAAGCAGGAACGCCGCCTGCAGCAGAAGGAAGAAAATCTTGACCGCAAGATAGACGCGGTTGAGAAGAAGAACGACACCCTCAGCAACAAGATCGCCGCGGTCGATGCCCAGCAGAAGGAAATCGCTCTTGTAAAGAAGAGTCAGCTTGAAATGCTGGAGAAGATATCCGGCTTCTCCGTTGAGGAGGCCAAGGCCTACCTCATCGCCACCATCCGCGACGATGTGACCCACGAGATGGCCATGAAGGTCAAGGAAATCGAGAACCAGTATAAGGATGAGGCTGACGAGCGCGCCCGCGAGATAATCGCCACCGCCATCCAGCGCTGCGCGGCAGACCACGCCAGCGAGATCACCGTCTCCGTCGTACCCCTACCCAACGACGAGATGAAAGGCCGCATAATCGGCCGCGAAGGCCGCAATATCCGCAGCATAGAAACTCTCACCGGCTGTGACCTTATCATTGACGATACTCCCGAGGCTATTACCGTGTCCAGCTTTGACCCTGTGCGCCGCGAGATTGCCCGCCTTGCACTGGAAAAGCTCATTCAGGACGGCCGCATCCACCCCGCCCGCATTGAGGAAATGGTTGCCAAGGCCCAGAGAGAGGTCAATGCCACCATCAAGGCCGAGGGCGAAAGAGCCGTGTTCGAGACCAATATCCACGGCCTCAACCCCGAGATAATAAAGCTGCTGGGCCGTATGAAGTACCGCACCAGCTACGGCCAGAACGTACTCAACCACTCCATCGAAGTTTCCCACATCGCAGGGCTGCTCGCCAGCGAGCTGGGTGTAGATATCAACACCGCCAAGCGCGCAGGTCTGCTGCACGACCTGGGCAAGGCTATCGACCATGAGGTCGAGGGCAGCCACGTGACCATCGGTGTGGACATTGCCCGCAAGTACAGGGAGTCCGAAGCCGTTATCCACGCCATCGAAGCCCACCACAACGATGTGGAGCCTCAGAGCGTCGTGGCCTGCATCGTGCAGGCTGCCGATGCCATCTCCGCCTCCCGCCCCGGCGCAAGACGCGAGAACATCGAAAACTATGTCAAGCGCCTTGAAAAGCTTGAGGAAGTCTCCAAGAGCTTCCCCGGCATTGCCAGCTCCTACGCCATCCAGGCGGGCCGCGAGATCCGCATAATGGTCAAGCCCGAGGATGTCAGCGAGGATCAGATGATCCTTCTGGCCCGCGACATCGCCAAGAAGATAGAGGAAGAGCTGACCTACCCCGGTCAGATCAAGGTCCACCTTCTCCGCGAGACCAAGGCTGTGGACTACGCCAAGTAAATCAAAAAACCAAAACCCGCCGTAAGGCGGGTTTTCAGTTTATAAGGGAAGTCTTGCCTGACTTATGTTCGCCCTGAAATTGTTGAATATGAGAAAGGTTTATGTGGCCAATGGTGCGACATGACAATGTTCCGTGGAACTTGGCATAAGCCTTGCGCAGGCAAAAATTAAGGTCAAATCGGCAATTATTGACAGTACCGGTAACATAATGTACAATGTCAGACAAGAAAGTGCAGCCGTTGCCTGCGGCAGTCTCGGTTTTCAGGGTATGGACAAGGTATATCTGTGCTCTGGAGACGGTTGGTTTGCGGCAATAGGCGGCTTATACCGTGTGATTTCCTGCGTAAAAGGCAAAAAGAAAGAGGTGCAAAAGAATGAAAGGATTTCGCTTTGCGCGAAATAAGTTTCTGTCGCTGCTGTTAGTGCTGGCCATGACTGTGGGCTTTCTCGGCATCAGCATGACCCTGAGCGGCTGCAGCAAGGGCGAATGTGATGTCTGCGGCGAAAAAATAGGTAGAGATCGCGATGCCCACGGCGAAGGCAAGTGCCATGTCAAGGCTGACTGCGGCACTGAGGGTCATGTTGTTATCCTTGGTGAGGCTGACGAGGCAGAGGAGTTAGCCAAGCACGCTAAGTGTGAGCTTTGCGGAGCTTTCTCCTGCGAAGGTGAGCACGGCGAAGGCGTATGCGTTCCCGAACCGACTCCCGAACCCACCCCCGAACCTACTCCCGCACCTGTGCCCTGCCCCTCCTGCAATGCGCTGCTTGAAGAGCAGGCCCATCTGCTCCCCTGCGGCGAGCACCACAGCTGCGATTTAAGATACGTAAACTCCCAGGTGCCAGCTTCCTCCCACGAAAGCTGCTCTGACTGCGGCCAGCCTCTTTGCAACGGCAAGGCTCACAGCATGTGCTCCTGCGGCAAGCGTCAGTGCGACGGCAAGCTCCACGGCCTTGGATACTGCTACTTCTACACTGGGGTGAATGCCCCCTTCTGTCCCTTCTGCTCCACTCCCATAAATGACCTTCTGGGCCATGAGTCTGCCTGCAAGAACTGGGATGAGAAAAAATTGGAGTCCGGCGTTGTTGGCGGCTGGAAGGCTGAAAACAACAAATGGGTCTGGAAAGCAAAATGAGCTTTCAAATCCCTACATAGTAGAAAAACCGACGGGCTAAGCCGTCGGTTTTTTATGCTCATATGCAAGTGCAACAAATTTTAATAGATGTCCTCCACAACCTTGGAAGGGGGATTTTCAAGGATTTCGGGATGGGAGAAGAGATAGCGGTAGGCCTGCAAAAACTGGGAATAATAGTGCCCGTCGGCGATACGCTCGTCCATGACCACCTTCAGGTCAACGTACTTGTTGTCAACCATCTGCCCGTGGCGGTTAAGCTCATAGGCGTGGCGCTTGGCACCGAAGGAGATGAACACGGGAAGAGTGCCGAAATTGTATATGTGGTGATAGATAGGCCCTATACGCAGAGAGCCCAGATCGGTGATAATCATGGAACCGTGGAAGGGGCTTGCGTTCACAAGGCTCTGGGGCAGCCAGCCGAAGTAGTCCATCACGCGCAAAATCGTAATGGCAAAACGGAGAAGGAAGCGGGGCAGCTTGCTGAGAGCCTCCGCCACATCCTCTGTGTTGTTGTTGCCGTCAGAGGTCTTTATCTCATCTATTTTCTCGTTGAGCTTGAGATACACATCCATAATAGTGTCCGTAGGCTCAAACTCCACCTTTATGGTGGTCTCGGTAGCGTCAATGGAGAGGCTGCGCTTGACAGCCATGACCACCTCGATAGTGTCCTTGGCGTACACCCGGCGGCCCGCCACAAAGCGGTTTATGCCCGGCAGCATGGAGACGCACCTGACATAAGCTGCAATCAAAAAATGCAAAAGGCCGATGCCTTTGTATCCGGCAACACGCAGCTGGCGCAGCCGCTTGTCTACTTCGCCCACGAGGAAGGACTCCTCGTAGTAATTAAGCGCGTCGTTTCGGGTAGGCATTATGTAAGGCATGAATTTATTGAAAGCGGGCAGAGAGCGTATAAGGCGTCCGTCCTTGCGGTCACCGTAGCGTCTTTTATATCTGCTCATGGGAGGTCCTCCGAAATAATAATAAAGTTTCAATTTTTTAAGCTTTTTCATTATACATATATTTTGCCTATAATACAAGAGAAATGTTGGGGATATTCCAATTTTGTGTATGTGGGAGCAAGCCTTGCAAAAGCGGCGGCAATATGATATTATCCATGGAAACAGTATTGAAAGGGGCTGAAAGCATGGCTATACAGGAATCGGGAGAGATGTATCTGGAGACTATATACATTTTGTCCCAAAACGGCAAGGGTGTGCGCGCCATTGATGTGGGCGAGCGTATGGGCTTTTCCAAGCCCAGTGTCAGCCGTGCAATGGGCATTCTGAAAAATGAAGGCTATGTAGAGACCGATGCAGACGGCTTTCTTCTGCTTACGGAAAAAGGCCGTGCCACCGCAGAACACACCTATGAGCGGCACACTGTGCTCAGGCAGCTTTTTATAGGGCTTGGAGTAAGCGAAAAGACCGCCGATGAGGATGCCTGCCGTATAGAGCACCATATAAGCGAAGAAACCTTTGAGGCCTTCAAGCGCCATGCCGAGGCCGCAAGAAAGGGAGAGCTGTAAGCCGCGCGCAAAAATCCATATAAAAATGCAAAAATCCGTGAGAAATCTCAGTTTCTCACGGATTTTATCTTTCTCAGTTGAGCACCATCCGGTCGCTGACGGCAGCGCCGCCGCTGGCCTGATTGAACAAATTCAAAAGCTGCTCCACGGTAAGATTTTTCTTCTCCTCCCCGGACACATCAATGATGATATTTCCCTCGTGCATCATGATAAGCCGGTTGCCGTGGGCAATGGCATCCTTCATGTTGTGGGTTATCATGAGGGTGGTCAGCTTGTGCTTATGTACTATCTGGTCGGTAAGCTCCAGCACCTTTGCCGCAGTCTTGGGGTCGAGAGCCGCCGTATGCTCGTCCAGAAGCAAGAGCTTGGGCCGGTTCATGGTGGCCATGAGCAGCGTGACCGCCTGACGCTGACCGCCGGACAAAAGCCCCACCTTGGTGGAGAGCCTGTCCTCCAGACCCAGCTCCAGCGAGGCCAGCAGCTCCCGGTAATTTTTCCGGTCGGATTTTTTCACGCCCCGGACAAATCTGCGCTTTATGCCCCGCTTTGAGGCAATGGCCAGATTTTCGGCGATCTCCATATCCGGGGAAGTACCCTTCATGGGGTCCTGAAACACCCTGCCCAGAAACTGCGCCCGCTTATACTCTGGCATATTGGTCACATCCACACCGTCTATTACAATGCTGCCGTAGTCCGGCTTCCAGACCCCGGCAATGGCGTTGAGCAGGGTGGATTTTCCTGCGCCGTTGCCGCCTATGACGGTGACAAAGTCCCCGTCACGGAGCTCAAGATTGACCCCGTCCAGCGCGGTTTTGGCATTGACAGTACCGGCGTTGAAGGATTTTTGCAGGTCGGTGATTTTAAGCATGGCTGCCACCTCCCGCCGCAGTATTTTTCGGATGCAATGATTTGTGCTTTGTGAAGTACTCGCCCTTAAGGTAGGGCACGGCAAGGAAGATCGCCACGATGATGGCGGAGAGCATCTTGAGATAGTCGGTTTTCAATCCCAGCAAGATTACAAAGTTATATACAATGTAATAGGTAATGCCGCCGCCCAGAACACCTATAAGGCTGACCACGAAGTTGGGCTTTATCTTCAGGGATACGGAAAGGCCGATGAAGATTGCGGCAAGACCGATGACGATGGCGCCGCGCCCGTCGTTTATGTTGGCAGAGCCCTTGTACTGAGCCAGCATGGCTCCGGCCAGCGCTACAAGAGCGTTGGCGATGGCAAGCCCCACCACCTTGTTCAGCTTCACGTTGACGCCCTGCGCCCGGCTCATGTCCGGGTTATCGCCGGTGGACTTGAGGGTAAGGCCGATCTCGGTGTAGAAAAACTGCCACAGCGCGATGATGACCACAGTGACCATGATGAGCATGGAGAGAATGGACATGGTGTTGTCGCTCATATGTACCCAGAGAGCACAGGCTCTGGGGTTGATGGCAACAAGGGATTTGCCGCCGAGTATGCTCAGGTTGACGGAGTAGAGAATAAGCTGGGTGAGAATACCCGCCAGTATGGAGGGAATTCCCAGCGCCGTGTGCAGAAGCCCGGTAACGACCCCGGCGAGAGCGCCTGCAAGCAGCGCTGCGAGCACGCTTATCCACACAGGCACGCCCAGACCCAGCAGCACCGCGCACACGCAGGCGCCTGTGCAGATAGAGCCGTCAACCGTCAGATCCGCAATGTCCAGAATTTTATAGGAAATGTATACACCCATCCCCATCAGGCCCCATATAAGGCCCTCCGCGATGGCTCCGGGCAGTGCGTACAGGAATGCCATACCATACCTCGCCTTTGATAATCAGTTTTCAGGTACCTCGATACCAAGCTGAGCGCAGAGCTCTTCATTGTAGCTTACAGAGGGAATGAGAGTCTTGATCTCGATATCTGCGGGAGCCGCGCCATTGAGGAGAATGTCAGCTGCCATGAGACCGGTCTCCCAGCCCAGCTGGTAGTAGTCAATGGCAAGGCTTGCGTAGCAGACGGCGCCGCCGTAGCTTGTGTAGATGGGGACGTTCTTTTCGGTGCAGATGGTGCCGACGATGGCGTCGTTTGCGGCAACAGTGTTGTCAGAGGGCACGTACACGGCCTTGCACTCATTTGCCATGGAAGTGGCAACAGCCTGAAGCTCAGTAGTCTCGGAGAAGGTGTAGGCCTCCACGACTATGCCCTTTTCCTCGAAAAGCTCCTTGACGGCTTCGTACTGAATGAGGGAGTTGGACTCATTGGTGCAGTAGAGAACACCCACCTGATCGCCTTCCACAAGGGCGAGAGTGTCGATCATCATCTGGGCCTGTTCGGCAAAGGGAACCGCGTCGGAAGTACCGGAGACGTTTTCGGGGATATCACCGGCGAAGGTGTCGGCGTAATCGGTGACGGAAGTACCCAGAACGGGGATCTTGGTGGTCATGTTGGCGGCAGCCAGCAGGGCGGGAGTAGCGTTTGCCATGATAAGATCCACCCGCTTTGCGTTAAAAGCGTTGACCACAGTGGTGCAGAGATTGGGGTCGCCTGCTACCTGAGTGTCAATATCAACAGAGTGTCCGGCCTCTTCCATCTTCTCGGTCAGCGCGTCTATAAAGCCCTGAGTGGCCTGATCCAGTGAGTCGTGTACCATCAGCTGGCAAACGCCCACAGTATAGTTGTCGGCATAGGCGCCGCTGCACATGGCAAGCAGCAGCATTACGGACAGCAGAACAGAAAGCATCTTTTTCATGGGTTTATCCTCCAAAATTATGTCTTTTTTTCTCATTTCAAAAAATGAGAAATGCAAAAAAATAATCCCCGCGTATACGCAGGGACGAATTGCTCGTGTTACCACTCTGTTTCACACATACCTTGCGGTATGTGCCTTATCAGGCTTCGCGGCTATACAGGGCGCAAAGCCCCACAGCCTTAAAAGTCTTAGCGATGTAACGGTCGCACCCGTTGTGCCTACTGAAGGTTCAGCACACCGCTCGCAGAATGAACTTCACCGGGATATTACTGATGCCTCGCAGCAACCGGCATCTCTCTGAAGCTTTTCTCCCAGCTACTCTTTCTGCTCAAACGCATTTGGGAATATTAATTTTCAACTCGATTAAGACGCGCTTATTATATGACCGGATAAGCCCTATTGCAAATTCAATATATACATACTATAATAAGAAAAACTTATTTAAGGTGTGTGCGTTCATGAATCTCAATCAATTGCGCTATTTTGTCTCCGTAGCAGAGAACGGAAGTTTCACAAAGGCCGCTGTGAACCATTATATTTCACAGACCGCCATCACCCAGCAGATACAGGCGCTTGAGGAAAATATAGGTACAAAGCTTCTTGACCGGAACAAGCGCCCGGTATCACTGACTCCGGCGGGGAAGGTTTTTCTGAAGGAAGCCAGAGAAATACTGGGGCGCATGGAAACAGCCCTCCTTCGCACACGGGAGGCCTCCACCGGGCTTGAGGGTGCGCTGCGGCTGGGCTATACCAAGGGCTATGAACACAGCGATCTGCCAAAATATCTGCGCCGTTTTCACAATGAATACCCCAATGTTCTCATTTCCTGCTACCGCTGCGACACGGATATGCTGGCGGCAGGGCTTATAAACGGCGAGTACGATCTTATCTTTACCTGGGACAGTACAAACCTCCGTCAGGAGGAGTCGCTGCAGACCCGCATTGTGGAGAATGTACCCCTGAGAGTGGCGCTCTATGCCAGCCATCCCCTTGCAAGACGCCGCCAGCTCAGCCGCCGGGACCTCAAGCAGGAAAATATCCTCTTCATGTCACCCTCCGGCAGCGGCAGGTCCTTTGGCGATGAGGCCTATATCCGCCTTTATCAGCAGGCCGGATATCAGCCCAACATCATCTGGCATTCCAACGACATGGAGAGCATACTGATGATGGTGGCGGCGGAGGAGGGCATCTCCATCGTGCCGGAATACTCCCACCCTTGGGACGTGGGAACGGAAAACGTGGTGTTTGTTCCGCTGACGGGAGAGGGAGAGACTGAGGAAATACTGATAGCCTGGAGAAAGAACGATGATAACCCGGCTTTGCGCCGTTTTATACAAAACCACAGCTCCGGACAGAGCCAAGCCTGAAACGCGCTTTTGGTTCGACTCCCGGCGGACTATCCCCACATTATCCGGCAGACCCATGCGCTGGAAAGGAAACAGGCCATGTCTGCCGCCAGCGCCGCCGGAACGGCCCAGCGGCTGTTTTTAACTCCGGCGGCAGAAAAATACACCGCGATAACGTAAAAGCTTGTCTCGCTGGAGCCTATCATTACCGCCGCTGTGCGCCCGATGAGAGAGTCCGCGCCGTATTGGGCGATGAGGCTTGAAGCTTCGCTGAGGGCTGCACTGCCGGAGAGGGGGCGCAGAAGCATGATAAGCCCCGTCTCCGGCGGTATTCCCATGCTGTCAAATACCGGGGACAAAAGCTCTGTGAGCAGAGAGGCCAGCACCGTCTCCCTGAACAGCCACAAAGCGGGAAAAAGGCAGATGAGGGCGGGGAGCATATCCCTTATTACCTCAAGCCCCTTTGCAGCGCCCCGGCACAGGGCGGCGTATATATCCACTCCCCTGAAAAGTCCGTACAGGCAAAGGGCAGAGATGAGTATTGGGGCGGTGAGAGAGAAAGCATTGCTCATGGCCATAGCCTTTTCAGAATATGGGCCGCTGCAAGCCCCACGGCAAGGGAAATAAAGGAGCTTATCCACACCGCCGCCGTAATGTCAAAGGCGGAGGCCGCCCCATAGGAGGAGCGGACTGCGGCGATGGTGCTGGGGATGAGCTGTATGGAGGCGGTGTTGAGCACTACAAGCATACAAAGCTCATCCTGCGCTCTGCTGCCCAGCGCCGCCATACCCTGTGCCGCCCTTATGCCTGCGGGAGTTGCCGCATTGCCAAGCCCTAAAAGATTTGCGCTTATGTTCTGGCTGAGGGCGGAGAGTATCTGTTCATCGCGGCAGCTTGCGGGAAAGAGCCTTGAAAGGGGCTTTTTCAACAGCCTTCCCAGCGCGCGGGCAAGGCCGCACTGCTCCGTAAGCTCCATTACGCCGCTCCAGAGACATATGCCTCCCGCTATGCCTATGCAAAATTCCACAGCCTGCTCTGCGCCCCGGAAAACTGCGTCACCGCTGCCGCCAGAGGCCGCCAGAGCCAGAGTGGAAAAAATGAAGAGCAAGGCGATTATAAAGGAGAACAGTTTTATCTCCCCCTTTCGTGGAATGTGACATCAAGATTAATAATAAATGAACAATTTATTAGCATTTGCCCAAATCTATTGACCAAAGCAGAGCTTTTACCTTAAAATGCTAAAAAACAGCAGGAGGTTGAACAATGAAGGCAACCGGTATAGTGCGCAAGGTGGATGAGCTGGGCAGACTGGTGCTGCCGGTGGAAATGCGCCGCGTCCTCGATATTGCTGAGAAGGACTCTATCGAGATATATGTTGACGGGGACAGTATTATTCTTCGCAAGTTCAGACCCTTTTGCATCTTTTGCGGGGCAAAGGATGAGCTTATCAGCTTCGAAGGCAAGCACGTGTGCACCGAATGTGCGCGAAAGCTCAGCGAAGGGCTTTGATGATCAAAACAAAAAAGCATCTTTCCGAAAATGGGAAAGATGCTTTTGACTTATCTGTGATATATTCTCCTGTACTCCTCGCTTTCGCTGCCGTCAGCATTGCAGAGGATAAGGGGCGCTTCGATTTTCAGGCCCGGTCTTGCACCCCGTCGCCCCTCAATCAGCACAAGGCTGGGGGCACTTTCCGCTTTGTGGCACACAAGGCGCAGGCGCTTTGCCTCAAGCCCCAGCCGGGACATACAGCACATGGCCTCGCTGAGCCTTTCAGGGCGGTGCACCATGTTGAAGCTGCCGCCGGTGCGAAGAAGAAAGGCTGCGGCGCTGACAATATCCTCAAGGCTGCACTGCGTCTCGCCTCTTGCTGCATCCCTGCCGCTTTTTGGGGAGATTGCCCCGCTGCCTGCGGCAAAGTATGGGGGATTTACCGCAACGAGGTCAAAGCTTCCGGCGGTGAAAAGCCTGCGGTGCTCGCGGATATCCCCGTGAATAATGCGGCTTCTCTCCTCAAGGCCGTTTTCGCGCATATTCTCCTTTGCAAGCTCCACCGCCTCATGTACAATGTCAAGCCCGCTCATGTGCAGCTTTTCGCTTTTGGAAAGCAGCAAAAGAGCTATCGCCCCGGAGGCGCAGCCCAGATCCATCCCACGTCTGGCGGAGGCGGTATTCACAAAGTCGGCAAGGAGCACGCTGTCTGTGCCCAGCTTGAAATGCTCGGCCTGGGCAAAGCGGGGGCCGCCCGCCCAAAGCTCGGAAAATTCTGCCATAGGATAACTCCTGAAAATAGAGGACTTATTATGCCTGAAACGAAAGTTTCATGGTGTTCTCAACGGGTAAAGAAAAAATGAAAATTGAGGATAATTGAGTAGCGGGGAGCGCGAGGGGTAAGGCCGCCTCGCAATACAAAAAAATTATTATTTTCTGAAACGAAGGTTTCAGAAAATAATAAAAGGGACGATAAGAATCGTCCCTTTTATTATTAGTGCTGATTACTCCTGAACGATTGCATCGGCGGGGCACTGAGCTGCACAAGAACCGCACTCAACACACTTGTCTGCATCGATAACATAGTGCAGATCGCCCATGTCAATTGCCTCAACGGGGCACTGAGCTGCGCATGCGCCGCAGGACAGGCACTCATCGGTAATAACGTATGCCATAATGTTACCTCCGTATGTATTTTCGGCCCGTGAGCCTAACACCGACATTGTAACACATAAAAAAGAAAAATCAATTGAAAAATTTTTGATGCAATATATTTGTGGGTGAATTTGGCAATAATTTTTTTGTGTCCCCCACTGTTCGTCTGATTTGGCGCGGCTTGAGGGGGATAATGGCAATTATCACGCGTGGAGGGATGGACAGGTGAAAAGCAGGGGCAGATTTACTCAAAGGGCCGAACAGGCCATAGACAAGGCGGGACAGGCCGCCCAGAAGCTGGGGCACAGCTTTGTAGGCACAGAGCATTTGCTCCTGGGAATACTTATGGACAGGGAAAGCCTTGGGGCAAGGGTTCTGGAAAAGCAGGGCATAGGCGAGGAGCAGCTGTACGAGGCGGTGAAAAGGCTCAACGGCAGCGGCTGCCCCGGATACATGCCTCAGGAGCTGAGCCTGAGAGCCCGCTGTGCAATGGAGCGGGCGGCGGCAGAGGCAAGGAATATGCAGCAGGGCTATATCGGAACAGAGCATATACTTCTCGGTATACTCCGCCAGAGCGACAGCGGCGGCGTGCAGGTGCTGAGAGCCGAGCGGGCGGATATTAACCGCATCTATACCGACATTATGGACGCTTTTTCCCCGGCAAACAGCCCCGCACTCCGCCAGAGCAGCCCGGCGAGAAACCCTGTCCGCCGTGTGGAGACCCGCACCCTTGATATGTACAGCCGCGACCTTACCGAGCTTGCCGCCGCCGGGGGTATGGACCCGGTGGTGGGGCGGAGCCGGGAGATAGCCCGCGCCGTGCAGATACTCTCCCGCCGCAGGAAGAATAACCCTGTATTGGTAGGCGAACCGGGGGTGGGCAAGACTGCCGTGGCAGAGGCCCTTGCAATGCGCCTTGCCGCAGGCGATATGCCGGAGGAGCTTAAAAGCAAGCGCATAGTGAGCCTTGACGTGCCTGCCATGCTGGCAGGGACCAAGTACCGGGGCGATTTTGAGGACAGGGTAAAGGCCGTGCTGCGGGATGTGAAACGGGCAGGGGACGTTATCCTGTTCATTGACGAGATGCACAGCATTATCGGAGCCGGCAGCGCGGAGGGGGCAATAGACGCGGCAAACATCCTCAAGCCCGCACTGGGGCGGGGCGAGGTGCAGATAATAGGCGCCACCACTCCCGAGGAGTACCGGCGCTACATCGAAAAGGACGCGGCGCTGGAACGGCGCTTTCAGCCGGTGCGCCTTGGAGAGCCGGACAGGGAGGAGACCCTGGAGATGCTGCGGGGGCTCAGAAGCAGCCTTGAAAAGCACCACGGCCTCATGATTTGCGATGAAGCTCTCACCGCGGCCTATGAGCTTTCGGTCCGCTATATAAACGACCGCTTTCTCCCGGACAAGGCTGTTGACCTGCTGGACGAGGCGGCGGCAGCCCTGCGGGTTCAGGGACGGCTTGCAGCCAGCGTGAGGGGGGAGGATGTGGCGCAGGTGGTGGCCGATTGGACGGAGATACCGATAACCGAGCTTAAGGAGGATGAGCGGCAGCGGCTTTTAAATCTGGAAGAGGAGCTTAAAAGGCGCGTTACGGGACAGGACGAGGCTGTGTCCGCCGTGGCAAGAGCCATACGGCGCAGCCGGGTGGGGCTTAAGGAGACTTCACGGCCTGTGGGCTGCTTCCTCTTTACCGGGCCTACCGGAGTGGGCAAGACCGAGCTTTGCAAGGCTCTGGCAAAGACCGTCTACGGCAGCGAGCAGGCTATGATACGCCTGGATATGTCCGAATACATGGAAAAGCACTCCGTCAGCCGCCTTATCGGCGCGCCTCCCGGCTATGTGGGCTACGAGGACGGGGGACAGCTTACGGAGAAGGTGCGCCGCAAGCCCTGGTCCGTGCTGCTGTTTGATGAGATCGAAAAGGCCCACGAGGATGTGTGGAGCATACTTTTGCAGATAATGGAGGACGGACAGCTGACAGATTCCGTGGGCAGACGGGTGGATTTCGGAAATACCCTTATCGTCATGACCTCAAATGTGGGAGCAGAAGCCATATGCCGGGGGAAAAGCGCCATTGGCTTTGGCGGGGAGGGGGCAAAGGATGCCGAGCTTGAAGCCCGTGTCACGGAGGCGCTGAAGACCACCTTCAGGCCGGAGTTTCTGAACCGCCTTGACGAGATCATAATCTTCCACCGGCTTAGCCGGGAGGATATGCTTGAGATAACGGGCACGCTTTTAAGCCCGCTTGAAAAGCGGCTTTCGGGGCTTGGGGTGGAGCTTGTTGTGCCGGAGGAGACGAGAAGGGAGCTGGCGGGGCTGGGCTATGACGAGAAATACGGGGCGCGGCCTTTAAGAAGACTGATACGCCGCCTTATCGAAGACCCAGCCGCTCAGCTGATTCTGGACGGAAAGGCCCGGAGGGGAGACAGGATAAAGGCAGAGCTTGAAAACGGGGAAGTGAGCCTTGCCGTAATGAAAACCACCTTGCCGTAAAAAGCAAGGTGGTTATTATCATTGTGACATTATGCCCTCATCGCCCGAAAGATGACTTTTTTCAGCGGACGGTATAGCACCAGCGTCAGCACAAAGTTCCCCAGACAGTGGACAAGGTCAAAGGGGATGCCGCTGAGCCAGTAGGAGAAGGCCATTTCCCAGCCCCCGATGAAAAAATAGGGTATGGCGCAGCCGGCTCCGAACAAAAGCCCGTGTATGCCTGCCACCACAGCCCAGATAAGAGGCTGGTCGCAGCGGCGCAGGACTATGGCCACCACCGCCAGCGCGGGCCACAGGTACATATGGCTTATCACCCATAGCCCCAGACCCCAGACCAGCGCCTCCAGCATCACGAAAACGAAGATGGCGTAGAGCGCCCGCCACGAAAAAAATATACAGCAGACTATGATAAGGGGCGCGATAATGTGGATATTGGCAAGGCCCGACATGGCAAGCTGGGAGGCGAACATCAGCGCCCCCATCAGGCTCATTATGCAGACCTCTCTGACGCTGAGCTTACCAGCCTTCGGTGAAAGTGAGCTCATAGGCGTCTCCGTCGCTTAATACGGTGCTGTCTGCACCCTGATTGTGCTGCTGTCCGCCCTTGGTCAGACACCACCACTGCTGCTTACTCTCGTCCACGGTCTCCCCGTCAACGCCGAGAATATAAAGTCCGTAGGGGCCTTCCTCGCCCTCTATGAGCCCTGCCTCATCAAGGGCCTGACCCAGAGTTTCGGCCTTGGTCTCAAGGCTGAAGACCTTTTCATTCCCGTCAGCGTGTATGACCGTGACGCTGACAGCCTTCAAATCTGCACTGGGCTGAATTTGCGGGGCCAGCACAAGGTAGGCCGCTGCCGCCGCTGCAACCAGCACAAGCAGCAGCAAAACCGCAATAAGTCCTGATTTTTTGCTTTTTTTCATAAAAAATACTCTCCTTCCTTTTTGCAAATCACGTACAAGGAAAAAGAGAGCAGTACAGTGCAGCCTTGTCCACTAAGGCTGCAAAGCAAGACCCGGGTGCCGCGGATCCTTGTACGTAAGTCCAACTCCCGTTGGACTAAGCGCATTTCACGCCTTTGGGCAGGTTTTCTGACTTCGGGAGCATATGCTCCGCTTCACAGTGACGGCCTCGCGCGGGAGTCTCACCCACATTCCCCTGTTGACTGCCTCAATGGACAGAACCCAAAATATTTGCTTGCCGGATAAGTATAGCGCAGTTTGCCGGAATGTGCAAGAAAAAGGACGCGCATTCTCTTTCACGCGCGTCCCTGAAATTTTATTCCGTTCTTGGCTTTGCACAGCAGCCTGTGTACATCTTCCAGGAGATAAGGCACAAAATCAATATGCAAAGGCCCATGCCCGCATAGCACCTGAGATACCAGTCACCGTGGCGCTGCACCAGATATTCGCACATGCCGCCGCCGCCGAGAGCCGCCGCGAACAGTATCCACATGAGAAAGTGGGTGAAGCGAAGGCCGTTGGCTCTGACGGAGAGCACGCTGTAATACACCAGCACATACACCACCAGAACGGCGGAGATTATCTGCACCACGCTTACAAAGCCGTTGAAGGGCAGAAAGCTTGAGTCATAGCGGGTGGAGTCCATAATAAGCTCCACGGCTCCGTAAAGGAGCAGGAAAAGCCGCGCCGTATGCCCGTCCCGGCTCAGGCCGCCTTTCATGGGGCGGTTGCGCCGTCTTGTATAGAAGCGGTAGAGCATGAGAAAGACCAGCAGCATCAACAGAAACTGCACAAAGAAGGTGGCAAAGCGGTAGTCCTCGGCGCTGCTGGAATATACAGGCGAGGCCAGGGGCAAATGCTGCAAAAAGGGAGTCTTTACGGCGATCTTGCCCCGGCAGGAGGAGTTGAAAAGTGCGCTGAGCCGGATAAAGGCCACGGCCAGAGCGCCGCCCGGGGCGATGGCATCCAGAAGCCTTGCCACATTGTCCGTAAAGCCCAGAGCGCGCACCACAAGCGCCGCCAGTAAAACGCCCAGAATTGCCACGGGCAGCACATAGCCTCCTGTGGAGTAATCGGTAACAGCACCGAAAAAGCCCGCGTACTGCTCAGTATGGCAGTACCAGTGCATAAGCCGGCAAAGGAATACCGAAAAGGCCAGCGCCAGAGGGAACATGACCCACAGGGCCCGTCCGTTTCCGGCGTAGGAGGTGTACAGAGCCAGCCCCATGGTAAAGCAGGCGGCAATGCCAAGGGCGATGACTATGGCGCTCCAGTAGAGAGTGAGAGAGTCCGTATAAACGGCAATAGGCTCTATCATTGCAGCACCTCCGTCTGAACGCTCTGCGCCCACTCCATCTCGGGCAGGGCAGAGGCAAAGTAGATAATATCGCTGACTGTGCGCTCGGCGCCAAAGTCTATATAGTTTACGGGCGTGCCGTTGAAAACTATTTCGGAGGTCTGTCCGCCGTCCATGTTATAGGCCTTGATACAGCCCTTTTCGTACATATACCGGCCAAACTCGTTGACATTGGCGCGGGGGCGCATATCCGTGTGGTTTATGGTCATAAGAAGATAGTGCAGCTCTCCCAGCATACCGAGACCGGCTCTGGAGTACATGCTGTCTATCTCGCCGATGGGGTAGCTCTCGCAGTATATAAGCTCGCCGTTGTCCACCAGCACAGGGCCGAAGGACAGGGAGAAGAGCACGTCATTATCCTGCATATACTGCTGTATCTGGGCCGCATCGGTCAGCTGCCCGGCCCTTGCAAAGAGCATATCCCCGGCAGAGTTTATAAAGCAGGTGTCAAGCTTGCCCGGCTCTGCCCGGAAAAGCTGCCTTTGATATGCGGTCACACCGTAGGTGCGGAAGGCGTAGAAGTCGGCGTTGGAGGCCACAATGGCGTTGGAGGCCTTTGCCATCTCAGAGGCGTAGAGCTGTACGGATGAGCCGTAGCTGTCGTCGGCAAGCCTTCTCCGGAACTGGGAGCCGTGGGCCACCTTTATCTCCGCCATGGTGCAGCAGCGCTCGTCATATATCTCCTTCCAGCAAAGCACAAGTATGCTGGAATCCCGGTAGTACTGCATTTTGGTGCCCGGGTAGAAATTGATATCGGGGCTCCAGAGGGTCTGCTGCCCGTCCAGAAGCTCGGCGGCATCGGCGATGACCGCCTGAATGACCGCAGGGTCGCTGGTCTCCCCGAAGGCGGCGGGGTTGGGCTGCGGAGCCACGGTGGCGCTTTCGGGAATGGTGTATATCTTCTTTATGTAGGCTACGCCATCCAGTGCGTCGGCGTAGGCGTTGTTGAGGTACACATCCAGATTGTGGGGCAGATCCAGCCTTGCCTGTACGGAGGCTGCCGTCACCGTGCCGGAGTCCGGATGCACGTTCTTTGTCACCCAGGCAAGGGCAAAAAGGCCGAGGATGGCAAAGATGAAGGCCACAAAGGCATTGAAGGGGCTTCGGGACTTCTGCTTGTGCTCCATTATCTGGCGCTGCTGCATATCCTCATGCTCCCGGCTTTGCCTCAAGGCTGAGTCCTGAGCCATTTTCCGCGCCTGATTGTCCTCCACTATCTGCTGGATGTCCTGCGCCTTTTTCCTGTCGGACTGGTTGAGTACCTTGTCCACATTCACCGGGGCAGGCTTCTTTTTTGTCTCCCGCCTGGTCCAGGGTTCGGGCCGCTCGTAGCTTCTGCCGGAGGGCCTGAAATCGGGGGAAAACTCCTCGCTGCGCTCCTCGCGCCGGGGACGCTGCTCCTGTCGGGGGGACTCGGCAGAGGGCGCTGCGCTGCGGTTCTGCCTGTTTTGCAGCAGATTTTCCAGCCGGGATACATCCACGTAATATTCACTTTGCGTCCAGTCCTGCGCGTTTTCGGGCTGAGGCTTGGACTCCACAGGCGGCATCGGGGGGCGCTCCGGCTTTGCCGCAGGCTCGGCCTTTCCGCTTATATCGCTGCTGTAGGAGGCAAATTCAGCCAGTATCGCGTCCAGATCGGAATTAAAATCGTTATTGCTCATAGTATGACTCCCGTTGGACTTAGTAAATGGTATTGCCGGCCAGAGCCTTGTGCAAAAGCTCGTCGCTGAGTATATACCACTGCCCGTCTTTGTATTCCAGCTTCAGAATAAGCTCAGTGGTGCTGTAGTAGGTATCCGCCTTGTTCAGCACAAAGGCCAGCGCGTCGGAGTAGGCTTTTTCGGTGACGCTGGGCAGATACTGGTCATTCTCGTCATAGACCATGCTTATAGGGTTGTTTTTCACAAACTCTGCCAGATTATCGTTGGTACGGCTGGCTACGCTCTTTTCAAAGGAGGGCAGATCCAGATACCGAAGCCGCACGGGAACCGTGGCTTCAAGCCTGTCGATTTCAGCCTTGCCGCTGACAGAATAGGAATAGCTCTTTTGCAGCGCATCATAGGCCAGCCTTGCGTTTTCTCCCTCAGGAGGATTTTCAAGCCCTAAAGTGCTGTAATTGTCCAGATGGGAGTAGGCTGTCTCATAATCCTGTGCAATGACAGCGTCGAAAAAGGCCTTCACAGTATCTGCCGGGTCGCCGCTGACCTTTGTGTATACAGTTCCGGCGGAGAGGCCGAGTATACTGCAAAACACAGCAAGAGCGGAAAACAGCAGGGAAAGGGCGGCCCAGCCCACGTTTATCCTGCCGCTTTTGCCCTGACGGACTATGCTCACAAGGGCGATTATCATAATGATGAAAACCGCGGCCACAAGGATAAGCTCTATACTTATTTTCCCCTCGGGCTTGAGGGTGTTGTCCACATAGCTTTGCCATGTGCCATGGGCCGAAGGCTGTATACAGCCAAGCCCGGCCAGAACGCACAGCAGGCTGCCATATCTTTTAAAGTGCTTCATATACTTCTCCAAAAGCAAATATATCCTACCTATTTTACCACTATATGAGCTAAATTCAAGTGTGAATTATATCAGCGGCTCAACAGAAAAAAGTCCATCAAAAAGTGCGGAGGCCGCCGGCGCAAGACCCTGTACTTCCGGGCAGAAAATGCCGCCCACACCGTACTCCCTCAGCTTCCCGAAAAGCCCCGAAAGGCAGAGAGCATCGCTGTACTGCACCCGGCAAAGCTCTCCCGCCGCGTCCCGGAACGAAAACTCCGCAAAGCTCCTTGCACCCCTGCGGCTTATGGGGGATGCGGCGCTTATGGCAAGATTATGGGCGGCGACGGGACTGAGCCGGTAGCTTCCGCTGCTTCGGACTATGCAGCCGTGGGGATATATGCCGTAAATAAGCTTCCCCATGGGCATGAGCGGGCAAAGCTCCGCCAGACATTTTTCGGCAGCCTCCCCGTCCAAGGGCTTCCCCGGTATAAGCAGCAGCCTGTCGGAAATTTCGGCGAGGGCGGCAATATCATAGGCTGCGCCCTCCCGGCTTTCCGGAGCAAGGACGGCGGCGCAGGGCGCTGACACCATCAGCCAGCAGCCGGCAGCGTGTACGGTTTTTTCAAGCTTTGAGAGAAAGTCTGTGTATGCGTGCCGCTCAAAAGGGAAAAGATATTCCATATGCAGCAATACCCCGCCCCAGCCCTCTCCTTCAAGCTTGAGCCTGAGCTTTTGAAAAAGCTGACAGCCGCTTTCTTCGTCCGTCAAAAGCCGGCGGGCAAGGGCAGGGGAGACAAAGCCCCCTTCATCAAGGTTCATAAGCGCCAGCACCGGCAGATGCCTTTCGCTGCCCGCTGTCCGGCCTGACATCGCACAGCTTTCAGGGGCTGAAATACTTGCCCTGTGCACAAGGCCGCTGACAGGCTGCCCTGAATCCTCGTGCTTTGAGACGTAAAGCTCCAGCCTTTGTTTCTCCGGCGCCTTGCCCGAGGGCAGCAGCAAGGACATACCGGAGGGCAAAACTGCGGCCGCGTCAATATCGTTTATCTCCAGAAGCGCCCTTTCCGCCGCACTGAAACGGCGGCAAAGCTCATGGAGCGCCGCGGCCTTTTCAAGACATACAAGCCTCATTGCCACACCATCCTTTCCCCCTATTATATGCGCCCTTCCGTTGCGGTGAGCCGGGGAATGTGGTACAATGCGGGAAAATACAGCAATGCAGGGAGGTCAACATGACTGACAATAAAATCCCCGAAAGAGCTCAGATACCGGCAGAGTACACATGGGAGCTTTCGGATATATTCAGAACAGATAGAGACTGGCAAAAGGCCATGGAAGAGGCCGCCGGTCTTAAAGAGCGCTTTGCCGCCTTTCAGGGCCGGCTTTCCGAAAGCGCCGATACCCTTCTTCAGTTCTTCCGCCTTGATGATGAGGCTGGGCTTCTTTTGGAGCGCATCTATACCTACGCCAACTGCAAAAGCGATCAGGATACTGCCGACTCCTTTTACCGGGATATGCGGGGCAGGGCCATGGGTCTGTATGTGGAGATATCCTCCGCAGCCTCCTTTGCAAAGCCGGAAATAATCGCCATTGATGAGGAACTGCTCAATAGCTTTTATGCTCAGCAGCCCGCCCTTGAGGAGTACAGGCGCAGTATCTATAAAATGCGCCGTCAGGCTCAGCACAGTCTCAGTGCGGCGGAGGAGCGCCTTTTGTCCGCTGCCGGGGAGATGGCAGACGCGCCCGACAGTATATGCTCCGTCCTTCGCAATGCGGAGCTTCGCTTTGAGCCTGTGGCCGACGGACAGGGGCAGCTCCACCCCCTGAGCAATGAGCAGCTGGTGGTGCTTTTGGAAAGCGGGGACAGAATACTTCGCAAAAATGCCTTTGAGGGCTACTATAATCAGCTTTCAAACTATAAAAACACGGTTGCCGCTGCTCTGGACGGACAGTTCAAGGCCCTGCGCTTTTTCGCCAATGCCAGAAAATATGAAAGCACCCTCGCCGCCGCTTTGCACCACACGGAAGTGCCTGAGAGCGTATATCTCAACCTTGTGGACACGGTGCAGGCAAATCTTCACAGGATGCACCGCTATGTGGGCCTTCGAAAAAAGCTCCTTGGTGTGGATGAAGTGCATATGTACGATGTGTACACACCACTTGTGGAGGACGCGGCGGAGAGGATAGACTATGAAAGCGCCTGCGAAAAGGTGCTTGAGGCTCTTGAAGTGCTGGGTGAGGACTATGTGGAGCTTTTGCGCCGGGGCTTTGGAGAGCGCTGGATAGACGTGTACGAAAACCGCGGCAAGCGGGGCGGCGCTTACTCCACCGGTTCAGGCAGACCCCATCCTTATGTGCTTTTGAACCACAAGGACACTCTGGACAGTATGTTCACCATCGCCCATGAGATGGGCCACGCCCTGCACAGCTATTATAGCTGCCGCAATCAGCCGGTCAGCCAGAGCGACTATGTGATCTTCGTGGCGGAGGTGGCTTCCACCTGCAATGAGATTTTGCTCATGCGCCATCTTTTAGGCAAGACTCAGGACAAAAAGCAGCGGGCCTATCTTATCAATCACTTCCTCGACCAGTTCAAGGGTACGCTTTACCGCCAGACCATGTTTGCCCAGTTTGAGCTGGAGATGGGGCGTATGTGCGAGCGGGGCGAAACTCTCACGGCAGATGCCCTCTGCGACAAGTATCTTGAGCTGAACAAGGCCTATTTCGGGCCGGACATGGTGTCGGACGAACTTATAGCCCTTGAATGGGCCAGAATACCCCACTTTTTCTATAATTACTACGTTTTCCAGTACGCCACCGGCTTTTCCGCCGCGGCGGCAATAGCCAAGCGCATACTGGACGGGGAGAAGAATGCCGTCGCCGATTATAAGCGCTTTCTCTCCTCCGGCGGCAGCGCCGACCCCATAAGCCTTCTGAAAATTGCAGGCGTGGACATGAGCAGCCCCCAGCCCATAAATCTGGCGCTGGAGCTTTTCTCGGAGCTTATGGACGAAATGGAGCAGCTTATCTGAATATAAAGACAAAAGCACCGGAAAAGTTCCAGTGCTTTTGCTATGAAAAGAGAGGGGGAGAAAAGGGGGGAGTTAGCAATGAATAATGAATAGTGAGGAGTGAATAGTTTCGTGAGCGGGGCTTAGTTCTTTTCACTGAACTCAGAGGCCTTGGCCTTTTTCCTCTTGCGGTGTCTTATGCCAAAGACCAGTGCAGCCACGGCAGCGGCCAGCACCGCAAGGGCGGGCAGCGCGCCCACAAAGGCTATGAAGGCGTTGCCCAGAAATCCCACAAAGCCGGACAGTCCGTCCTCAAGAGCGCCAATGAGCTTCTCGCCGTAGCTGGGCTGGACGCTTGCCTCGGGGGTATAGGCTTCCACTTCTTCCACGTTCAGATAAATGCTGCTGTAGCTGACCTGACGGTCCCAGTTGTTGAGACTGGACTGGAGACTTTCGATCTTATAGCGAAGCTCCGTGAGCTTTTCCTCAATGGAGATTATATCCTCCACTGTCTCCGCTATTTCCAGCATCTCAAGAAGCCGCTGCTCCTGAGTTTCATAGGCCGTGAGCCTTGCCTCGGTGTCATAGTACCGGGCGGAGATATTTTCTGTGTAGGTATGGCTGTAGGGCACATTGCCAAGGGTGGGCAGCTCGCTCATAAGCGCATTGAAGTGCTCACTTGGTACGCGGATGGTATAAGAAGCCGAGCGGGTGCTGACTCTGCCCCGGGAGATGTTATAGTAGTTGGCGCCGTTTATGCTGCTGGACTCAATATAGCCCTTGTACTTATCCTCCACCAGATTGAGTATACTGCCCACGGTAACATCAAAGCCCGTGGTCTCAAGGGTCACATCGGCGGAGTAGATTATTTTTTCCGGGTTCCGGGCGGGAGTTTCCTGGGATGGAGCGCCGGATGAGAGCTGGGCCTGGGTATTTGCCACGGCAAAGCCGCCCATGGCCTCTTCCGCCACAGCCATATCCGCACTGTAGGCCATTTCCAGCTTGGGTGCGGCGGCATACATAGGGGTTTCAGGGGCGTAGCTTTCCCTTTGCGCCCCGCAGGCACAAAGGGAAAGGAGCATCACAAGAGCCAGCGCAAGAGATATCTTTTTCTTCATTCTTTCATCCTCCCGCTTATGTTTTATGTGGATAAGACGGAGAGCATATAAAAAAGTTTCCGCCCAAATGCAAAAATTCCCGTGAAAATCACGGGAATTTTTAAGTCACAGAGAAATTATTCGGCTGCGGCCTCTGCGGGGACGAAGATGCGGAAGTTCTGCTCGGAAAGGCTTACGAGCTTGCCGGTCTCGTCGCAGACGATCTGAAGCACATGGTCGTAGCTGCCGTCGTTATATTTGACGGTGCTGGCGCTGTCCATGACCCAGCTCAGCTCGTCTTCCTGACCCTGGAACACCTCAAGACCGGTGCCGTCAGCGTTGAGGATAAGGGTGTTGGTGCTGTCGTCCTGATTTACAAAGGCGATATCAGCAAAAATCACGCTGAGTGCAGCGGGGTCGCCGCGGACATACCAGGTTTCGCTCTTGTAGTCGTAGGCCTTGAACTCGTCCACGAACACGATGTCGATGGAGCTTTCGCCCTCAGCGGCTTCGGCATCAACAACATGGAGCTCGGCGTTGACAGCGCAAAGCACAGTGCTCGCACGCTCGCCGTTTTCCATCTTCACGTAGGCAAGACCCAGATCACTGTTGTCGGCCTTCTCAAAGTATATGTAGTCGCCGCCTTCAACGCCGTCCTTGTACCAGGCGTCGGCAGTATGAAGCTCATCAATGGCCTGACCCATGTTGACCACAGCGGGGTCGATATTGGCGGCAGGCTCATCCTTGGCAACTTCCTCATCCTTGGCGGAAGCCTCAGTCACGACGGGAACAACAGGCAGTTCCTCGGCAACTTCCTCGGTCTTCTTTTCGCCGCAGGCGCTGAGACTAAGTAACATAACAACGGACAAAACAAGTACAAAAACAGTGACTATCTTCTTCATTATATATTCTCCTTTCGGTCTGAAATGGCGGTTCACAGGGTATGTACAAGTATGATAACACATATCTTTCCAATATGGAACAGTTTTTATGTTAATTTACATAATTTTTTTAAAAATATTTTTTACCTCAGCCGCAGGGGAGCAGAACAAAGCTCAGTCAGCTGTCAGGCGGCGTATGGCGTGGGCCACGCCCGCCTCATTATTGCTCAAAGTTATCATGTCGGCAGCGGCCTTTACTTCCTCCTCGGCATTGGCCATAGCCACGCCCAGCCCCGCCGCTTTCAGCATACAGGTGTCATTGGTGCCGTCTCCGAAGGCCACGGCGTTTTCAAGCGTAAAGCCCAGATGCAGGCACAGAGCCCCAAGGCCCTTGTCCTTGCCGGCGCTTTTGTGGTTCAGCTCTATATTGGTTTTGACGGAGGTGGAGGGCAAAAGTTCCGGGAAAAGCCGGGGCAAGATCTCATCCCTCTGGCGGAGCATTTCATCCATGTCCTTAAAGAACATCTGCTGTTTCTGTACGCTCTCGCCACGCTGGATAAGAAGCGCCCTCAGATCCGGGACCGCTCTGCGCTGCTTTTTGATGGCAGCCTGCATGGCGGCGTTGGGCACAAACTCTCCTATGCGCTCGAACATATGCTCACTCATCCAGCCGCAGTTATACTGATAGCAGTCATATATGACGGGCAGAGTCTCCATATAGTCCATAAGGGACAGCGCCATGTCAAGGGGTATCTCCCCACGGTAGATGGCCTTGTCCTCCCATGCGTCATAGACCTGTGCGCCGTTGGCTATCACGTAGTAGCGGATGAAAGGCAGCTCCTTTATGCACTCGGGCACGCCGATGAAAAGCCTGCCCGTGGCAGGGACTATATGTATCCCTCTTTCTGCGGCGTATTTCAGCGCCTCAAGATTTTCCGGGGGTATGGCCTTGTTGTCGTCGAGAAAAGTGCCGTCCAGATCGAAAGCGATAAGTTTTATGTCCATGTTGTCTCCTGAAAAAAGCTCTGCGGAGAGCTCAGCCCTCCGCAGAGCTTTGTGCGTCAAAAAGTTCAGAGTTTTGCCATTTTCACAGCGGTGTCCAGAGCTATCTCCATCATCTGGGTAAAGCCCACCTGTCTCTGCTCGGAGGAGAGATATTCCTCGCGGTAGATGTGGTCGGACACGGAGCAGATGCAAAGACCGCGCTTGCCATGGTATGCGGCGTTGGCGTAGAGAGCGGCAGCCTCCATCTCAATGCCCAGAACACCCATCCTGCGCCACTTGTCGTTTTCGTTGCAGCCCTCGGGGGAGTAGAAATTGTCGGAGGAGAGGATGTTGCCCACGGTCACGTCAATGCCCAGCTCCTTTGCAGCGTCAACGGCGGCGGTGAGCAGGGTGTAGTCTGCAATGGGGGCGTAAAGACCGCCCATCTTGAAATGGTCTATATAACCGCCCTGACAGCAGGCAGCCTGACCGATGACTATGTCCATCAGCTTCAGATTATCCTGAATTGCGCCGCAGGAGCCTATACGTATGATGTTTTCCACACCGTACTCGCTGAAAAGCTCCCAGCTGTATATGCCGATGGCGGGCATACCCATGCCGGAGGCCATAACTGTGACGGGGACGCCCTTCCATGTGCCGGTATGGCCCTGCACGCCGCGGACATTATTTACCAGCACGGGGTTTTCAAGAAAGGTTTCGGCTATGAACTTGGCTCTGAGGGGATCGCCGGGCATGAGCACGGTTTTTGCGATCTCACCGGGTTTGGAGCTTATATGAGGGGTAGGAACTGCCATGATTTACGACCTCCTGATATTTTTCTTTGATTATATTAGGAAAAAAGGCAAAAGTCAAATTGAAAGAGCGGCGGCGCTGTGTTATATTATAGGGGATAAAGAGAAAAGCGGAGGTTTGGGAAGATGCAGGATGTAATGGTGATAGGCATAGCCGGCGGCACCGGCAGCGGCAAAACCACTATCACAAGAAAGCTGATGCAGCACTTTGCCGGTGATGTGTCGGTGATAAACCACGACAACTACTACAAGGCCCACCACGAAATGAGCTATGAGCAGCGCTGCAAGCTCAACTACGACCACCCCAACGCATTCGACACCGAGCTTATGGTACACGACCTTAAAGAGCTTAAAAAGGGCAACAGTATTTACTGCCCTGTATACGACTACTCCATCCATGACCGCTCCGACAAGACTATACTTATAAACCCCGCCAAGGTCATCATTGTGGAGGGTATACTCATCTACCAGAGCAGGGAGCTTTGCCGCCAGATGGACATAAAGATTTTTGTGGACACGGACGCGGATGTACGTATTCTCCGGCGCATCGTCCGGGACGTGCGCGACAGAGGCCGCAGCCTTGACAGTGTGGTAAACCAGTACCTCAACACCGTAAAGCCCATGCACGAGCAGTTTGTGGAGCCCAGCAAGAGAAATGCGGATATCATCATCCCCGAAGGCGGACACAATCAGGTGGCGCTGGAAATGGTGATAGAGCGGGTGCGGGCCCATCTGCAAAAGGGCGCAGAGGAGGGCGAAAATGGCTAAGCTTTATTTCAAGTACGGCGCAATGGGCTCTTCCAAGTCGGCTCAGGCCCTCATCACAAAGTTCAACTATGAGGAGCTGGGCATGAAGGTGTGGCTAATCAAGCCCAGCACCGACACCAGAGACGGGGCGGATATCATTAAAAGCCGCATCGGTCTTGAGTGCAGGGCGCAGATAATCACCCCCGAAGAGGACATTGTGGAGGCCTACCGCAAGGCGGGCAGGCACGATGTTATAATCAGCGACGAGGCCCAGTTTTTCACCCCCGAGCAGATAGACCAGCTTCGCACACTGGTTGACGAGGATAATCTGCCGGTGCTCTGCTTTGGCCTGAGAACGGACTTTCTTACCCACTTTTTCCCCGGCGCACGCAGGCTCATGGAGCTGGCGGACTCCCTTACGGAAATAAAAACCGTCTGCGCCTGCGGCAGAAAGGCCACGGTCAACGCCCGCATAGACGAAACCGGGCGCATAATAACCGAGGGCGCTCAGGTCTTTCTCGGCGGCAACGACAGCTATATCGCCATGTGCCACAAGTGCTGGAAGGATAAGATAAAAGAGCAGAGCGAAATCTGATTGACAGTATGATCGATAAAGAAAACGGCGCAGCCAGCAGGCTGCGCCGATGATTTTGTTATGCGGTTTTCTTTCTTGCCAAAAGCTTGTGTATGAACTTGCCGTAGATAATGGAGATTATACCAAGGGCAATGGCGATGACAAACCAGACTGCATTGCGGATGAGATAGTTGGGCAGGCTGTTTATCATGCTGCTTATTTCGCAACGGGCCAGCAGGTCATAGCCCAGTACGTTTACTATGTATATCTCCAGAGAGTACTGACCCAGTACAGAGAAGGCAGAGGATACCCAGGCCAGAGCCTTGTGCTTTGAGCAAAACTCGAATACCCAGCTGAGTATGAGCATCATACCGGGGATGATGATAAGTCCGGGATACCAGCTGAAGCCGTACTTCATGCCAAGCTCGGTGGGCATGCTGTGCAGATAATAGGCAAGGCCGTTGCCGATTACCCACAAAATGAGCATCAATGGCACATTGAGCTTGAAGTTTTTGTTTCTGACGGCAAGGTCTGCGGCGATTATACCCATGACAAAGGCGATGGTGCGGGCATAGGCCACAAGAAAGCCGGAGCCGAAAAAGCAGACCTGGGTGACACAGAAGAACAAAAGAAGTCCTGCAAGCTTTTTGCTGCTGCCTTCAAAGTGCTTGACCAGCAGTACCATGGGGGGAGCCACAAGGTAGAAAACCATCAGAGCCTGAATATACCAGTTGAACTGGTTGTCCAGCCCCGCAAACCAGCCCATGAGGAAAAGGTTGCCCAAAAACTCCTGAATATTGCGAAGGAGCAGCTCAGGGGAGAAGCGAATGGCGTAGACGAAAATAGGAATAACGTAAATAAGGATCACCGGCAGATAGCAGGGATAGACCCTCATGAAGCGACGCTTGTAGAAGGGCAGCAGAGAGGGGTTTTTGCTCAGGGAGTGATAAGCGCCAAGACCGGTCATGAAAAAGAATATGTCAATGACCCACAAAAGCTTTGTAAGATAGCTCAGAGGGCCGAGACGGAATATCATATCCGAATGACCGATGAGCACGTCAAGAATACAAAAGCCCATGATGTGAGCCCGGTACTTTCCAATTTTTGCCATGTAGTCTTTTATTAACATTCTCTGCTCCTTTCCGCAGCACAGGCCGCGGTCATATATTTCATCCCAGATAGTCGCAGGCCGCCAGAGCCGCCACAGAGCCGTCGGCCACGGCGGTGGTCAGCTGATGGACGCTCTTTCTGCGGCAGTCGCCTGCTACAAACACGCCCTCGGTCACAGTGCGGCAGTCCTCTCCGGAGAGAGCGTAGCCTGCGCTGTCCAGTTCAACAAGGGCGGAAAATGCATTGTTGTCCGGCCTGTGGCCGATGGCAACAAAAAGCCCGGAGACCTCTATCCTGCGCTGCCGGCCTTGGCTTTCCACCACTACGGCTTCAAGCTCCTTTTCGCCTTCAAGTGACACCACGGCTGCGTTGAGCACAAACTCAACATTGGCCTTTTCACGCAGAGCCTCCACAAGTCTGGCCTCGCCCCGGAAGCTGTCTCTGCGGTGGATAAGGTAGACCTTGCTGCACTTTTCACTCAAAAGGATAGCGTCCTGCAAGGCGCTGTTGCCGCCGCCTGTGACCGCAACGGGCATATCCTTGTAAAATGCCCCATCGCACACAGCGCAAAAGCAAAGGCCATTGCCCACAAGCTCAGCCTCACGCTCAAGCCCCAGCATACGGGGCTTTGCCCCGGTGGCAATGATAACGGCGCGGCACTCAATCTCAGCCCCGGACAGGGCTTTTACACATTTTACGCCGTCCTTTATCTCAATGCCGCAGACCTCTTCAAGCTCCACGTCCGCGCCCTGCTCCATGGCCTGAGCCAGCAGCATATCGCCCAGCTCCACACCGCTTACGGATATATGGCTGGGGAAGTTCTCCACACGGGGAGACCAGTTTATCTGTCCGCCGAAAGCGTCCTTTTCCAGCACCAGCACTTTCTTTCCCGCCCGGCGGGCGTAGGTGGCGGCTGTCAGCCCCGCAGGGCCGCCGCCGATAACTATGATATCATAAATCATGCTTTTGTTCCATTATCCTTTTTCGTTTTGCAAATTTCTGCATATTTTACAATAAGACCCGGTCAGAAACCGGGTCTTATCTCATTTTGCTTGTATTATTTGTTCAAAAACTCCTTGATGGCGCCTGCACCTGCGTACTTTTCAAAGCTGTCGCCATTGGTGATGACCAGAGTGGGGGCCTGCTTGACACCGAAGGAGAGGGCAAGCTGGGCGTTCTCGTCAGCCATGAGCTTTTCGTACTTGAAGCCTGCCTTGTCAAGATAGGAACAGGCGATGCGGCAGTTGGGGCAGGTGGGGGTCGCAAAGAGGATGGCGCGGCTTTCGGCAGCTGCGGCCTTGGGCGCTTCCTCCCTGACGGGAGCGGCTGCGGGAACAAAGCCGTCCTCCAGAGGGCCTTCGTGGCGCAGGGTGGAGCGGGAGATATCGTATTCCTTGCGCTCCTTGTACTCCTGAGTCTTGCCCACGTTCCAGTTCTGCACGGGGCGGTAGTAGCCGGTTATGCGGCTGTAGACCTCGGCAGACTCTCCGCAGTGGGGGCAGGAAAACTGCTCGCCGTTGAGGTAGCCGTGGTTTTTGCACACGGAGTAGGTGGGAGAGAGGGTGTAGTAGGGCAGCTTGTAGTTCTCGGCGATCTTGCGCACCAGAGTTGCGGCAGATTCCCAGTCGGGCATCTTCTCGCCCAGGAAGGCGTGGAAGACAGTGCCGGAGGTGTAGCGGGTCTGGAGATCGTCCTGAATGTCCAGAGCTTCAAAAATATCCTCAGTGAAGCTGACGGGCAGGTGGGAGGAGTTGGTGTAGTAGGGGGAGCCGCCGGGCTCGGCTGCGGTGATGATATCGGGGTAGAGCTCCACATCGTGCTTTGCAAGGCGGTAGGAGGTGGACTCGGCGGGAGTGGCTTCCAGATTGTACAGGTCGCCGTACATCTCCTGATAGTCGCTGAGCTTTTCGCGCATATGGTCCAGGGTCTTCTTGGTGAAGTCCTGACAGGCCTTGTGGGTCATGTCGCAGCGGACCCAGTTTGCGTTGAGGCCGGCCTCGTTCATACCCACCAGACCGATGGTGGAGAAGTGGTTGTCAAAGCTGCCCAGATAGTGCTTGGTGTAGGGGTAGAGACCTGCATCCAGCAGCTTTGTGATAACGGTGCGCTTTACCTTCAAAGAGCGGGCAGCCAGATCCATCAGCTTGTCCAGTCTCTTGTAGAAGTCTGCCTCATCTGCGGCAAGGTAGGCCAGACGGGGCATATTGATGGTGACAACACCCACGGAGCCGGTGGACTCACCGGAGCCGAAGAAGCCGCCGGACTTCTTGCGAAGCTCTCTCAGGTCAAGGCGCAGACGGCAGCACATGGAGCGCACATCGGAAGGCTCCATATCGGAGTTGATGTAGTTGGAGAAGTAGGGGGTGCCGTACTTGGCGGTCATCTCGAAGAGGAGCTTGTTGTTCTCGGTGGGAGACCAGTCAAAGTCACGGGTGATGGAGTAGGTGGGGATGGGGTACTGGAAGCCGCGGCCGTTGGCGTCGCCCTCGATCATGATCTCGATGAAGGCCTTGTTGACCATGTCCATTTCCTTCTTGCAGTCGCCGTAGGTGAAGTCCATCTCCTTGCCGCCCACAATGGCGGGCAGATCCTTAAGGTCTGCGGGAACGGTCCAGTCGAGGGTGATGTTGGAAAAGGGCGCCTGAGTGCCCCAGCGGGAGGGAGTGTTCACGCCGAAGATAAAGCTCTGTACACACTGCTTTACTTCCTTCTGAGTGAGATTGTCCACCTTTACGAAGGGGGCCAGATAGGTGTCGAAGGAGGAGAAGGCCTGTGCGCCTGCCCACTCGTTCTGCATGATGCCAAGGAAGTTGACCATCTGGTTGCAGAGGGTGGAGAGGTGGCTTGCGGGGGCGGAGTTTATCTTGCCGGGGATGCCGAGGCCTTCCTTGATAAGCTGCTTGAGACTCCAGCCTGCGCAGTAGCCGGTGAGCATGCTCAGATCGTGCAGGTGCAGATCGCAGTTGCGGTGGGCCTGTGCGATCTCCTGGTCGTAGACCTCGCTGAGCCAGTAGTTGGCGGTGATGGCGCCGGAGTTGGAGAGAATGAGGCCGCCTACGGAGTAGGTAACGGTGGAGTTTTCCTTCACGCGCCAGTCCTCAATGTTCAGATACTTGTCCACGGTGTCCTTGTAGTCAAGGTAGGTGGACTTGGTGTTTCTCAGCTTCTCTCTCTGCTTGCGGTAGAGAATGTAGGCCTTGGCCACACTGTCATAGCCGCCGCGGCTGAGTACGGACTCAACACTGTCCTGAATATCCTCAACGGCCACATAGCCGTCCTTTATCTTGCTGAGAAAATCAGCGGAGACTTTCAGAGCGAGAAAGTCGATAACGCTGTCATTATAATCTGTAACTGTGGCGTCAAAGGCCTTTTTTATAGCGTCTGCTATTTTAACGATGTTGAAATCAACTATTTTGCCGTCTCTTTTTACTACCTGATACATTTATTACCCTCCATATCTTTTAGTCCAACGGGAGTCGAACCCGCATCGGTTTTTGTCGGGCGGATTTACGCCCATACTTCGTTATTGCCCTTGCAAATACGTCAAGTATTCCCTGCGGTCAATGCCTCGTCTGGCCGAAAATCCGCACCGGAAAAACTGCTTTGCACATTTCGGCGTGAATTGTTCGGATGATTTT
>JAFTXM010000079.1 GCA_017465025.1 Oscillospiraceae bacterium | reverse complement strand
TGACGCGCTTCTGGCGCTGGTTATTCTTGAAGAAGCCCTCTCCGACCACCCCCGCAGTCAATTTCCCCAGCTTATACACACCGAGCGCGTGGATCGCTTTGCAATGCACCTTATGGACGGGCGCGTGGGCCTTCTGGTGGATGGGATACCGGTGGGGCTGGTGCTGCCGGTGATTCTGGCGGAGTTTATGAAGGTGACGGGCGACAGCAGCATGCACTATATCATCTCCTCCGCCATCACTGTGCTGCGCTATCTGGCGCTTCTTTTGTCCACGGCGCTGCCGGCCTTCTATGTGGCGGTGGCCATGTATCATCAGGAGCTTATCCCCACAAAGCTTTTGCTGTCCATCATTGAGGCCAAGCAGAACGTGCCCTTTTCCACAGCCATTGAGGTGCTGGGCATGATGATAGCCTTCAGTCTCCTGCAGGAGGCTGGTCTGCGGCTGCCCAGCCCCATCGGGGACACGGTGATCATAATCGGCGCGCTCATCGTAGGACAGTCGGCAGTGGAGGCGCGTGTGATCTCCCCTATCGCCATTATCGTGGTGGCAATCTCCGGCATTGCGGGCTACGCGCTGCCCAGTCAGGACATGGGCTATGCGGTGAGATTTCTGCGCTTTGTGCTGGTGCTGGCGGCGATAGTGGCGGGGCTTTACGGCGTGGGGCTCTGCCTTTGCGTGCTGATTTTTTCCCTCGCCTCCATGGACTCCTTCGGCGTAAACTATACCGCGCCCCTGAGCGACGGCGAGCCCGGCGGACTGCTGCGGCTGCTGTTTCGCGCGCCAAAGACCGAAAACAAGTTCCGGGACAGCGCTCTGAACACCCCGGACAAAAGGCGGCAGAAATGAGAAAAGGCAGAAAAACCATACCTATTGTATTATGCTTTTCCCTGATGCTCTCCGGCTGCGGCAGCATCTACTCAAACTACCTGGAGGTGGAGCAGCTCCTGGTGATAGAGACCATGGGCTTTGACTATCTGCCCGGCGGGGTACAGCTTACTCTGGCCTCAGGCTTAAGCGGCTCGGAGGGGGATGTGAAGCTCAGCGGCGTGGGGGCCACGGTCAGCGCGGCTTTGGATCAGGCCAGAAACTATTCCTTTGAGGACGAGCT
The DNA here is from genome assembly GCA_017465025.1 of Oscillospiraceae bacterium. Lineage (GTDB taxonomy): Bacteria > Bacillota > Clostridia > Oscillospirales > Oscillospiraceae > Limivicinus. The sequence goes on along the minus strand of JAFTXM010000079.1, from coordinate 13,643 downwards.
TTTCTGCTCCCAGACCAACAGCATCCTCATCGGGGAGCCTGCCGCAAAGCGGAACATGGAGCCATATCTTTCCTATATCTGCCAGTCCCCCATACTGCGCACCGATGTGCCGGTATTCATTATCCGGGGTGGCAGCGCCTTTGAGAGCATCATGGAAAGCGGCGACAGCCGGCACGGCGTATCGGAAATACTCAAGGGCGTGACCGAGTATCTGGAGACCCGGGGCGGCAGCCACATTTTCAAGGCATCCCAGATAAGCCGGGACTCCCTGCGCCACGGCAGCGCCCTTTGCTGCGCGCTGGAGTTCAGTCAGTCGGCAGAGCCGCCTGCCGGGGAGGCTCCGTCCGCCGGGGAGGAGGCCGCGCAATCCGCCCGCACCCTCGCCGTGGCTGGGCTTGGCATCATCAAGGACAGCCGGCTTGTGGAGTATATAGACCAGGAGGCGGCAATCGGCGTCGCCTTTCTTATAAACAAGGTGGGAGTCAGCCGGGTGGAGCTGAAGGATGCCATGGAACGGGAGATCGTGCTGGAAATAAGCTCCGGCAGCAGCCGCATCCTGCCCCGCTGGGACGAGGCGGGGGAGCTTCTGGGCCTTGACATCTCCCTTGAGGCCGAGGCCACGGTCACGGAGATGAACGACAACGCCGATCTCAGCCGGGAAAGCTACGCACAGCAGTTGACCGGGGCATTGGAGGAGCATCTTGCCCAGCTCGTGGGGGATGTTCTGAAACAGTCTGCCCGCCTTGAGGCGGATTTTCTCGCACTCGGCTCTCAGGTGGAGCAGCACTCGCCCCTCCTGTTCCGGCATCTGAACAAAAGCTTTTCCGAGCTTTTGCCTGCGCTGGAGTTTCGCATAGCGGTCAGGGCCAGGCTCAGCCATACAAATGACATGAAGGAAAGTCTCACATGAAATATTCCTATAAGCTGCGGCAGCTTTTGTCTCTGGCATCGGTCTTTTTTCTCTCCCCCGCTTTGCGGCTCGTGCCCTCAGGCACGGCAGAGCTGGCGGGCCGGGCAGCATGGCTTTCTGTGCCGGTGGCCCTGCCCTTTCTTATTATTTATATGTACTTTATTTTCTGCTTTCTGAAAAGGCGGCAGGGCCATGAGGGTCTGGCCGAGCTTATACTGCGCTCACTGGGCAAAGTCTGGGGTCGGCTGGCGCTGGGCTTTCTGGGGCTGTGGTTTCTGCTGTACGGGGGCTTTATGCTGCGCTCCGGGGCAGTGCGGATCATCACCACCATCTACCCCAACGCTTCTGCCCTGCTCTTTGTTCTGAGCATGGGGCTGCTGGGGCTTTTTGCCGCCCTTGGCGCAGAGCGCAGCCTTGTGCGTTCGGCAAGGATAATCTGTCCTGCGGTGCTGGGCGTGCTTATTCTTGTTTTGAGCTTTGCCCTTGTGACGGTGCGGCGGGATAATCTTCTGCCGCTGACGGTTTTTGAAGCGGAGGGCTGTATCAAGGGGAGTCTGGCCTCTCTGGGCGTGGGCTGCATCTCCATATATATGTGTTTTTTCCTCAACGGACTGGAGCTTGACGGAGAGCGGCTTTTCACGAGGCTTTGCCTGTGGGCAGTTTCGGTGCTTCTGCTGCTTTTCTGGCTGAACACGGATATTATCGGCGCTTTCGGGCATGAGCTGACCACCCGGCTCAGCCAGCCCTTTTTTGCCCTTGTGCGAAATCTTGTTTTCTTCCGCTCTCTTGAGAGAGTGGAGGCGCTGGTGGTGTCTCTCTGGATATTTTCGGACTTTATTCTTATCTCCCTGTGCCTGCACGCCGCTCAGCACGCCTTTCGCCTTGTACTGGGCTGTCAGAGCGAGTACAGGGGCGAGAGGATATTTGAGCTTGGCCATGGGCGTTGGGTCATATGGCTTTGCGGCCTTGGCGCAATCCTTTCCGGATGCTTTATGGCAGGGGAGCCGGAGACGCTGGAGTTCTGGTCAAGGCAGCTTATTCCGGGGATCAACCTTCTTGTTTCTCTTTTGCTTCTGCCGGGAATATATATAATAGGAAGACTGCGTAAAAGAATATGAAAAAGCAGCCGTGTTTCCACGGCTGCTTTGACTTTTTTATTGACTTACTTTGACTTACTTTACATTTTCAAAGTCGCCCAGATAGAACTCCTCAAAGCCCTCGGCATACTCAAACTCCACAGAGTCTATGCTCCGGGAAAGAGCCTCGTTATAGTCTGCCTCGGCAAAGAGGACGCGGGCGGTGCTGGGGCTGCCGGAGGCGGAGAACACCAGAGCGTCGGCATCCAGGGGCAAGGTCATGATGACGTGGAAGCCCACGCCGGTCTCAACCACGTCGGACACCTGATAGGCCTCCTGAGCAAGGCAGGCTTCCTCAAATTCGGGGTACATGGTGCCGGGGGTATAGGTGTAGCCGTCGGGATAGGCTGCCTTGCCGGTATCATCGCAAAGCTCTGCCTTCAGCTCGTTGAAGCGTGCAAGGCGCTCTGCATCGTCCTCAATGGCCTGAAGCTCCTCTGCCAGAGCCTCTGCCTGGGCGCGCTTTTCCTCAATGGCGCTGTCCTCCAGCTTCATGCCGGTGGCGGGGTCGATGCTCATGATAAGGATGTGGTGGGCGCTCATGTAGCCCTGGTCGGCAAGATAGCTGACCACAGCGGCCTCATCGGCCTTTTCGCCGTTTTCACCGTAGAGCTCTTCAAAGCCCCGGTCAATAAGGGCGTTGGTATGGAGGACCTTTTCATACATCTCTCTGGACATATGCAGCTCCTTGAGCTTGGCGTTGAAGGCCTCATCGGTGGCACCCTCACCCAGAAGCTGGGTCTTTTCGCTCTCTATCTGCTGGGCAATGGCCTCCATATCGGCCTCGTTCAGCTCAATGCCGTTTTCGGCGGCGTGCTTTTCAATGGCGTCCATCTGGCGCACCATGTATGCGGCGTTTTCCAGAACCAGCTGGGAAAGGTTCATATCCTCAGTGGCCATCTCGCTCCAGTCGGGGTCGATGCCGTAGGTTATGGCCATGCCGTCTATCTGGTTGGCCTGCATATAGAACCAGTAGAAATACTCTCTCCAGGTCACGTCACGGCCGTCCACCGTGCCGATGATCTCCTCATCATTGTGCAGGGCCAGAATAGCCTCATAGTCCAGACCTCTGTAGGAGGGGGCGGCATCCTCTGCGGCGGGAGCTTCCCCGGCAGTCTCGCCCTCGTAGGCGGGGGCGCTTTCAAGCTCTGCCTCATCTGCGATGGGCATGGGCACGTAGGCGATGTAGCTGATAAGGCCTGCAAATGCAAGGCACAGCACCAAAAGCAGTGCAAAAAACTTCTTCATTCTTTATCCTTCTTTCCTCTTTTGCGTTCTTAAAGGTATTGCAAAACCAAATGAAATATATCATTCTGCGTGGAATTTAACAAGCAGTTTCATAATAATTCACCGATTATTCATGAACTTCAGCCTCTGCCCAGAGGGCAACAAAGCGTCTGGCCTCGTCAATGACACGGTTTTTGGCCTTGACCTTCAGGCTCAGACAGGGCTTGCTGCCCGCCTCCACCCGAAGTCTGGCGGTGTATTCGGGCAGACTATAGAGCTTTGAGACCTTTTCCATGTCAAAATTGCTGACAATAAAGCGCAGATAGCCGCCCTTCTGGGAAATATCCGTAATACCCGCGCGCCCCGCTTCGCCGCGCAGCAGAGCCACGTGGATAAGGGCGTTGACACCGGGGGGCGGCTCGCCGAAGCGGTCGATAAGCTCATCTGTGAGATCGTCCGCCTCTTCCTCGGTGCGGATGAGGGCTATTCGCCGGTACAGATCCATGCGCTGTCCGGAGTTTGTGATGTAGCGGTCGGGGATGTTGGCGGCCACCGCCAGGTCTGCCGAGCACTCGGCACGGGGCGGCTGGGCTATGCCCCTTGCCTCCAGCACCGCCTCCGACAGAAGCTTCATATACATATCATAGCCCACATCTATCATGTGGCCCGACTGCTCTGCACCAAGGAGATTGCCCGCGCCCCTTATCTCAAGGTCCCGCATGGCGATCTTGAAGCCTGAGCCGAACTGGGCAAAATCCCGTATGGCGTTAAGGCGCTTTTCCGCGATCTCAGAAAGGGATTTATCCCGGCGGAAGGTCAGATAGGCAGAGGCCCTTCTGGTGGAGCGGCCCATCCGCCCCCGGATCTGGTGGAGCTGGGCAAGGCCCAGCTTGTCTGCGTCCTCAATGATGAGGGTGTTCACATTGGGGATATCTATGCCGGTTTCGATGATGGTGGTGCACACAAGAAGCTGCACTTCCCCGGCGGACATACTCTCCATCACCGAGGCAAGGCTGTTCTTGTCCATTTTGCCGTGGGCCACGGCCACGGATATGTCGCTGTCCTCCAGCAGTTTTTTAAGTCTGGAGGCAGTGCGCTCAATGTCCTCCACCCGGTTGTGGAGATAGTAGACCTGCCCGCCCCGCTGTATCTCACGGCGGATGGCGTCGGCGATTATATCCCAGTCATGCTCCATGACGAAGGTCTGCACCGGGAGTCTGTCCTCCGGCGGCTCTTCTATGGTGGACATATCCCGGATACCGGACATGGCCATGTTGAGGGTGCGGGGTATGGGCGTTGCCGACAGGGTCAGCACGTCCACGCCGTGACTCATTTCCTTTATATGCTCCTTGTGGCTCACGCCGAAGCGCTGCTCCTCGTCCACCACCAGAAGCCCCAGGTCTTTAAACTCCACGTCCTTGGAGAGAAGCCTGTGGGTGCCTATCACAAGGTCGCAGGCGCCGGAGCGGAGATCCGCCAGGGTCTTTGAGTACTGGTTTCCGGTCTTGAAGCGGCTTAAAACCGCGATATTCACCGGGAAGCCGAAAAAGCGCTGGATGGCGGTCTGGTAGTGCTGCTGGGCAAGGACGGTGGTGGGTACGAGGATCGCCGCCTGCTTGCCGTCCAGCACGCATTTCATCACGGCCCGGAGAGCCACCTCCGTCTTGCCAAATCCCACGTCGCCGCAGAGAAGTCTGTCCATAGGCACAGTGGACTCCATATCCCTTTTTATCTCCGCCACACATCTTAACTGATCGTCCGTCTCCGTGTAGCCGAAGTTTTCCTCAAATTCGGTCTGCCACTGGCTGTCAGGGGCAAAGGCGTGGCCGGGGATGCGCTGGCGCTGGGCGTAGAGGGCGATAAGCTTTTCCGCCATGTCCTTGGCGGCTTTCTTGGCGCGGCTTCGGGTCTTGGCCCACTCGACTCCGCCCATCTTGCTGAGCTTTACCGCCTTGTCCTCGCCGCCGCCTGTGTACTTGGACACCATGTCCAGCTGGGTGGCGGGCACGTAGAGACAGTCGGTCCCGGCGTAGCTTATTTTGATATAGTCCTTTTCAAAGCCGTCCACCTGCATTTTGGCGATACCGGCAAAGCGGCCTATGCCGTGGTTTTCGTGGACAACATAGTCCCCCACTGCAAGGTCGGCGCAGGACTCAATACGCTTTCTGTCCGCCGGGAGCTTTCGCTTTGCGGCCTTTTTGCCGCTTTTCCTTATGAGCTGGGCATCGGTGAGCACTGTCAGCCGTATGCCCGGATACTCCATACCTGCGGAAATGGCGCCAATGCCGATGAGCACCTGTCCGTAGTCTGGCAGGGTGTTGAGCGCGGTGGAAATACTGCTTTTTATGCCCTCTTTTTCAAAGAAGTCCTTCAGTACTCCGGCTCTCCGCTCATCTCCCGCCAGCACCACTACCCTGTGACCCTGCTTTATATAAAGCTTCACATCTTCGCTGGCGCTCTGGGCGTTGCCCGCGTAGGAGGGCAGCTGCTTTGCAAAGAGGCTGGTGAGGGTCTTGGGGGGAAGGGGCGGCTGACCGAGGGCAAATGCGTCGGACATATACACAGGGTAGTCCGCAAGGCGCTTTATGAGAGTATCAAAGCTTATGGCAAAATAGTCCGCCGATGCACTTATTCTGGCTCTGCGCTGCTGCTCCTTTATGTCCTCGCCCAGCTGCTTTGTATATTCTCTGGCCCGCTCGGCGCAGCGCTTTGGCTGGTCGAAAAAGACGATGGCCTCCCCGGGGATATAGTCCATGCCGCAGGCGGCAGGATAGAGAAAGGGCAGGAGCCTGTCACTGTCGGACATGACAAGGCCGTTTCTGAGCTTTTCCGCATCTGAGTTAAGCTGTGCCGCCATTGCCGAGGCGTTCTCGCTGTTTCTCTTCTTTGCGTATCTTGCGGCATAGTCTTCAAGCCGCTCCGCCAGTCCATCAAGGCCGTCCTCGGCAAGCGAGGGCAGGCTCTCGGCGGCGGGCAGGATGGTGCAGCGGTCGATATTCTCCTCCCGGCGCTGGGTGGAGATGTTAAAATAACCCATGGAGTCTATCTCATCGCCCCAGAATTCCATGCGGACGGGGGAATGTTCCCGGGGTGAGAAAAAGTCCAGTATGCCGCCGCGGCGTGCAAACTGACCCGGACCTTCCACCTGCTCGGCCTTTACGTAGCCGCTGCGCACAAGCTTTCGTTCAATTTCCTCAATGTCGTAGCTGCCGCCGCTTTCAAGGGTGATGGCGCAGTCAGCCAGAATCTCTCCGGGCAGGGTGCGCTGCATAAGCCCCGATACCGAGGCCACGGTCAGGCGGCTCTCCGCCCGGCTGAGGGCATAGAGGGTGGAAATGCGCTTTTGCTCCTGCTGGCGTGAGACGGCCTCCGTGGGGTGGAAGGTAAAGTCCCGCATCAAAAGAAGCTTATAGTCCGTCCTCAGCATGGCGGCAGCGTCCCTTGCAAAGCTCTCGGCGGAGGAGTCATCCGGGCAGATGACAAAGAGGGGTCTGCCCGTCTCGCAGGCGAGAGCCGCGGCCAGATTGGCCCTGTGCACCGGGGAAAGCCCGGAAATAAGCGCAGGAAGCCCTCCGCTCTCCAGAAGATGGGGGAGGGCGGCAGCTTCCTTATTGGTGAGTATTTGTTTTACAAGCAGTTCCATTGTTTCCATTATAAGGCCGGGCTGCTGATAAAATGTCCGGCTTTTGTCGCCTCAGGCGAGGATTTTCAAAAGATTTGTTTTCAGCCTCAGCTCTGTTGCTGAGAAACTTTCTCTCATGCGCCGCTCATATTGGAAAATGCAAGCATCGCCAGAGAGCCAAGACCACTGAAATTTTCCACCCAGCCGAAACGGCGCAGCTGCTCGTCAAGGCTGTTCTGATATTTCTCAAATACAGCATAATTAAAGCTGCCGCGCAGTCTTTCTGCGTTTTTCATGCAGTACACTCTTATACTGTCATATTCTCCGCTTTCCCTGTGGCTGAGTGTCAGGATGCAGCTTTCTCCCCGGGGACAGTACAGGCTGATGCCCTCAGCGGTGAATTCGGCGCTGCACTTCGGGTTATTGACTTCAAGAGTATAGCTCTCAGGGCCGATTGCATCCTCAATGCCCAGAGTGTACAGAAGCAGAGTGCTGTTTTTGTCCGGTGTGATGTAGTCATAGATGAAGTTTCCGTCTGAGGAGCACAGCTTAATCAGGGGGAAAGGCGCTGTCTGCTCCCGGGGGTAGACTTCTATTTCCGTAAGACCGGCCTCATCGCCCTCCCATTGGGTGACGGTCAGCTCCATGCTCTTTACCGCTCCGGTCTCCGTCTCTATCCTTGTGGCCGAGCCGTTGGGCGCGAGCGGGCCGCAGAGGACGCTGCTTCCGTCGTCAAAGCTGAGCTTCAGCTCCAATATGTTCTGCTCCATGTCCGGGTTATCGTAGAGATATACGTACTTTACCGTAGTTTCCTCAGGAAATTCCATCCGGACGCTTTTCTCTTTGTCTTCGGGCGCGGGTATCCACGTGCCGAAGCTGTAATCCATATCCCCGTTCACGGTGCTGCTGTCCGCAAGGGCAAAGTCGTTGAGCAGCGAAGCCTCCCCTGAGCTTGCGCTCAGGATGCTCTTATAGGAAATACCGTCACAGTTTCGCTGCCATACGACCTTGTCCGAATTGATTATAGCGATGGAATTTTCCACTACCTTCTGGGTGCCGAAAGCTGAAAGATAGTCGTACAAAGGAGAATTCCAGACGCCTCTGGACAGCACGCTGCCCTGAACCGGCAGTCTGACTCTGTCCTGCCAGAGGTAAATATTATTTTCCTGCATATAGTCTGTGGGATATATATTCACCGTTGCGCCCAGATTATAGCTTTTATGATAGTCTCTTGCCGCTTCCCAGGCAGTGGAGTAAGCAAAGGCCTTCATTATGGTCGGGCGGTAATCCTCCTCCCGGAGTATCTCACCCATCACATCCTCAAAGGCGAGAGACAAGGCCCTGTGGTCATGATGCGCATCATAGTCCACACAGAAAATTATATCTGCCCTTATATCGAGTATTACGGCCTTGAGATCCTCGAGAAAGTTCTTTTTTGTATAGGCTCTGCCCTCTCTGTAGGGCTTGAACAATTCAGTGCCGTAGGTCTCGGTAAAGCCCGCAGAGGAAGTTATCAGCTCATTTTCCTCCGCGTCGTAGAGGTGCTTGTACCGCCAGCCGTCACCATAGCCAAGAAAGATGATGTTCTCCGAGGGTATTCCCTGAGCTTCCATGGCATTATGCACCTCTGTCCACCGGGTATCAGCGGAAACAAGAGCGTCCCCATTGGTGCTGTATACCAGATACACCTCGCTGCCCAAACGGGTGTATTCCCCCACTGTTCCGGCAAGCATGTTCATCTCATCGTCCTGATGGGGGCTGAGGATCAGCACCTTTTTCCCGGCAAACATCTCCCTCTCCACATCCGGAGCCTGATACAAAGGCCCTTCCATGATGCTGTCCAGTGAGCGGTAGTATACAAAATATGAGCCTCCGACAATGACGGGCAGCAGCACAAGGAGGATCAGACCCGCCTTTTTTTCAAACAGCCTGAGGCAAAACAGAATCAGCGCCAGAGGGATAGCGCCGATAAGCAGCAGCTTCACGGGCAGCTCATAGGCCCCCATAAACAGTGCAAAAAAGGAAATATATACAGAAAGCAGAAGAGAAAAGCCCAGACTTGCCGCTGCGGAAAAAACTTTTCGTACAATCTTCGCTGCTGTTTTCATTATTATTCCCCTATCTTTATCATCTTCTCCACCGCACAGGCGTGGAGGCAGCGGGCGTAGACATCCCGCACTATCCTGTGGGCAACGGGGGCTATCTCCGCCGTGCCGCAGATGGGCTTGACATAGAGATTTGCCCTTGTGCCGGAGATGGTATAGTCCACCGCCACCTCCTCATAGCCAAAGCGGGAGAAAAATTTTCTCAGCTTTCTAAGGCGGTCTTCGTCCTCATCGGGGAACTCCGTAAGCTCGGCAAGGATGCCCTGAGTGTTGGCATAGCGCTTATTGAGCTGGCGCATAAGCTCAACACCAAAGCCGCGGCCTCTGTACCAGGGCATCACCGCCATGTACTTCAAAAGCACATAGCCGTAGAGATTTTTAAGGCACACAAGGGCATAGCCTATGTCCATGCGTGAGTCCTCGTCATAGAGTATCACAAACTCCATATCGGAGTTGAGCATGGCTTTGTGGATAGTCAGCTTTGAAAACAGCTCTTCGCTGTCAAAGTCTATCTCCATAAGTCCGTAGTATTTTTCAAGCTCCTTATGGCCGCCTTTTCTCAGTTTCAGCATGATTTGGCTCCTTTCTCTATTTCCTGTGCACGGCAGAGTCTGGCATACTCGCCGTTTTGGGCTAAAAGCTCGGCATGGGAGCCAAGCTCCACTATATGCTCACCCTCCACCACGGCGATCATATCCGCCGACTGAACGGTGGAGAGCCGGTGGGCGATAATGATGGTGGTGCGGCCTTCACTGAGGGAATCCAGTGACTGTTGGATAAGCTGCTCGGTTACGGTGTCCAGCGCTGAGGTGGCCTCGTCCAGAATGAGGATAGGCGGGTTTTTCAGAAAGACCCTCGCAATGGATATGCGCTGCTTCTGACCGCCTGAGAGCATCACGCCCCGCTCGCCGATATATGTATCATACTTGTCGGGCATTTCCATGATCTCTTCATGGATGCGGGCGCGGACGGCAGCCTCAACGATCTCGGCATCGGTGGCGTCGGGTCTGCCGTAGCGGATATTCTCCCGGATAGTTCCGGCGAACATGAAAACGTCCTGCTGGATAAGGCCGATGTTTCTTCTGAGGCTTGCCTGTGTAAGGCTTCTCACATCCTGCCCGTCCACTCTAACTGCGCCCTCGCACACATCGTAAAACCTGGGCAGCAGCTGGCACAGAGTGGTTTTGCCGCCGCCGGAGGGGCCGACCACCGCAAGGCACTGGCCCGCCTCTATTTTCAGATTTATGTCCGACAGCACCGGCACGCCGTTGCCGTAGTCAAAGCTCACATTGTCATACTCTATCCGGCCGTGTACATTTTCAAGCTCCCTGGCATCAGGCGCGTCCGCCACTGTGGGCTGGGTGCGCATGACCTCAAGAAAGCGGGAGAAGCCGGCAGAGCCCTGCATATATATCTCGGCAAACTGGGTGAGCTTTCGCACGGGAGAGATGAAGGCGGAGACATAGAGGGTAAAGGTAATAAGGTCTATGTAGTCCATGGTGCCCTTCATTATGAAAAAGCCGCCGGCAGTGATGACCACTACCTGCATGATGCCGGTGGTAAACTCCATGCCGCTCATGAAAAGCCCCATAGCCTTGTAATACTCCACCTTGGAGCTGCGGAACAAATCGTTTGCGTGGTCAAACTTCTCGCTCTCCTGAGCTTCGTTGGCAAAGGCCTTGGCGGTGCGGATGCCGGAAATGCTGCTTTCAATGGCGGAGTAAATCTCCGCAGTCTTGCGCTTTACCTCGATGTTAGTGTCCTTCATCTTGACCCGCTGGGCAAGGGTGAAGCCCAGACACACAGGCAGCACCAGCACCATGATAAGGCTCAGCCGCCAGTCAAGCGTAAACATTATCACAAGAGAGCCCAAAAAGGTCAGCGCGCAGATGAGGAGATTTTCAGGGCCGTGGTGGGCAAGCTCGGTCACATCAAAAAGGTCGGAGGTGATGTGGCTCATGAGGACGCCGGTGCGGTTTTTGTCATAGTAGCTGCATGAGAGGGCCTGCATATGCTCAAAAACGTCCTTTCGCATATCCGCCTCCACCAGAACGCCCATCCTGTGTCCCAGCACCGCGATAACATAGTAGAGCACTGCCTTGAGCACATAGGCTGCCACCATCAGCGCCATCACCGCGAAAAAGGCGGTAAAGAGCCTGTTGGGCAGAAGGGAATTCATGCTCATTCTGGACACGTAGGGGAACACAAGGTCTATGGCCGCCACTGTCACGGCGCAGAGCATATCTATTATAAAAAGCCGCTTCTGTCCGGCTATATAGTCAACAAAAACTTTCAGTCCGTTGCGGCTGAAATCTATTTTTCTTCTTTTCGTGTTTTTCCCTCCCTTTATTTCATGGCATACTTATCCCGCTCCTGAACGGCGATTGCGTCACAGCGGGAGTTATATTCATTGTCGGCGTGGCCCTTGACCCAGTGGCAGACTACCTCGTGCCTGTCGCAGAGAGACAAAAGCTCTTCCCAGAGGTCCACATTCAAGGCAGGCTTTTTGTCGGATTTTATCCAGCCTTTTTTCTGCCATGAGCGTGCCCAGCCCTTGGACAGGGCGTCAATGACGTACTTGGAGTCGGAGTAGAGCTGCACGGTGCAAGGCTCTTTCAGGGCTTTCAGGGCCTCTATCACGGCGGTCAGCTCCATGCGGTTGTTGGTGGTTTCCCTTTCTCCGCCGGAGAGGAGCCTTTCCCGGCCCATGTACATGAGAATGGCTGCCCAGCCCCCGGGGCCGGGGTTGCCGGAGCAGGCCCCGTCGGTATATATCAGTACTTCCTTCATGGTTTTAAGCTTTCCTTTTTCACACATTCCGGCTTTATCAGCACTGCCGCCAGTGCCAGCGCGATTATCATAGGCTGTAAGGCGTAGACATAGCGGAAGCTCTGGTGGTAGAGCAGAAACAGCAATCCGAAGATATTGCCCCCAAGGGGTATTGCCGCCCACAAAAGCCGCTTTTTGCCGTTTGCGCATATGTAGATGAGCACAGCCAGCATGAAGATAAGGTATGCGCCTGTGCGCCATGTGAGCATATCAAGGCCACTATATATGCCGAAGCTTTTGCTCTCCCTGTAGGCGTCCGCCAGCTTTGAGGGCACGGCGTACTGGTTCCAGCCCTTTTCCTCCATACCGTCCACATTGAAGAAAACCTCGGAGTAGGGCATGAAATATATGGTGTCAAAGCTCTTTTCGTTGAAAGAGTCGTTGGGACAGTGTACATCCCACATTATGTCCATACCGTCCAGCCTGTCCTTAATCACCACATCCGGGTACTTGAAAAGCGCCTCAAGATAGACTCGAAAGGCCATTTTGGCGGTAATATGTTCGGTGTTGAAAGTGGCGTCCTCGCCCCGGCCCCAGTTATACTTGTCGTGGCCCTCGTAGCGGCTGTAGTACTTGCCCCAGTCCTCAAGGGGAATTACAGACTCCAGTATCTCCACGCTCTCCTCCGACAGGGGCAGACCCTGATTTACGCAGGAGCCCACGGCGCAGAGCATGGTGGTGTAGGGGGAGGCGGTGTTGGGGGCAACCTTGAAGATGGCAAAGACCGGGCCTTTGTAAATTATCATCATGGCAGCGGCTGCAAGGGCCGTAAGCAAAAGCCTGTATCTCAGCCTGCCGAAAAACTTCACCGTGAGGACTACGAGCAGGATAAGTATGAAGGCCGCCGGGATTACGCCGTTGTGCCTGAAGCCGAAGATGAGAAATGTGGCCACTGCCAGCTGGGCAAGGTTTGAAAGGGAGCTTCCCTCCTTTATGTCCGCCGCCAGCTTCACAAGGCAGAGAGTGGCCCAGAGCAAAGACATGGCGTAGGGAAAGTCCTTTACCGCGGAAATTTCCGAAAGCACATTGTTGGGCAGCATGAGAAACACAAGGCCGCCTGTAAGCGCCCAGAGCTTTTTCAAGCCCTTTTTCACAAAGAAGGAGGCAAAGCCCGCAGTAAGCGCAGCAAAGGCCAGCATCTGGACTGCGTTTATAAATACCGTCCTGTTGCCTGTCAGCTTCATGATAAGGCGAAAATACAAAGTGTGCAGCGCCGGGTGCCAGTCATATATACGCTCATAGCCGATAGCCTGAAAAAGCTGACTTACAGAGTCCGGGGGAAAGCCGCCGGGGCGAAAGGCCATGAGCACTATCCCCTGCCATATGGCGTAGACCCCAAAGCAGGCAAAAAAGAATTTCCGCCCGCTCTTTGTATCTTCGCCGCCGCTGGGGGAAAGCCTTTCAAGCAGCCATAAAAGCAGCGTTATCACCGGCACGAACCACAATACCGCCAGCGTACAGCAGACAATGCCGGCAAGGGAAAGGTGCATCCTTGAATAGCCCTCGAAGAAAAAGCGCTGAGCAAAGCTTGCAAGAGAGGCGTAAAGGGCGCAGAGGATAATTGCGCTAATAAAGGCTTTTTTCCTGTATTTTGCAAGTCTTTCCTCAGTTTTTCCCACAAAAGCGGAAAATACAAGCCCTGCCGCCGCAGACAGCAGCGCCAGAAAAAGCTTTGTACCCGCTGTGGGCTTTACAAGGGGTATACAGTGGAATACGATAAAATACAGCGCCAGTTCCAGCGCCGTAAATACTGCTGCATACCTTATTTTCTTCGCCTTTTCCATTTCAGCTGCCATCCTGAATTTTTTCCTTTC
>JAFTXM010000078.1 GCA_017465025.1 Oscillospiraceae bacterium | reverse complement strand
GCTTTTTCAGCGGATTTCCTGATCCGCTCTTTTGCCATGCTCCTTTTGCAGAAAAACAGCGCCCAGCTCGCTTTCGTTTTGCTGTGCGCTGCTTTTCCCGTTTTCTGCTTTTGCCTCTTAGTTGTTAACTAAGTGACATTGCGCCTATGCCGGGGTGTTTTTTATGGCACAAATTAGCACTCGACACTATAAAGTGCTAAGTATTAACATTTTGTTCATATATACCACTATATTTATTCATAATTGTGTTGTATTTTATATACAACAACAAACAAAAGTTGTGTGTAGAGATACAAAGTTTAATGTGTTAATAAATAATGGAGGTATATATAATGTTTGAACTTATTCCTTTTGAGCGTACTATGAGAAATCTCAATTCCTTTTACCCCTTCCGCCAGATGGAGGAAATGCAGCGCAGCTTTTTCTCCAACAGTGCCTCATCTCTCTTCCGCACTGACGTGAGCGATCTGGGAGATTCCTACAGACTGGAGGCAGAGCTGCCAGGCTTCAGTAAGGACGATATCAACATCAGCATCGAGGATGAGCGTATGACCATCAGCGTTGAGCGCAAGCAGGACACAAGTGAGGATAAGCCCAATTATCTTCGCCGCGAGCGCTTCTATGGCTCCTACAGTCGCAGCTTTGACCTCAGTGGTATTGATGCAGACAAGATTTCTGCCAGCTATGCAGACGGCATCCTCTCTCTTGACCTGCCCAAGCAGGCTCCCATCGTACCTGCCAGCCGCAGACTTGAAATCAACTGATCCATATTTCTTCCCCCTTTCTTTATTCACTTTGGCACAGCCGGTGCAGAATGCATCGGCTGTGTTATTTTCTGTTTAAAAATGAAAGCCAATGGTTTATAATAGGGGCAAATCAAATGAAAACGGAGAGACACCATGTATTTTGACACACACGCCCATTACGACGATGAGGCATTTGATACCGACCGTGATGAGCTTTTGTCCAGACTGCCCGAAAGCGGTGTGGAGCTTATAATAAACCCCGGCTGTGATTACGACAGCAGCGCTGCCGCCATTGCCATGGCTGAAAGATATCCCCATGTGTATGCCGCCGTGGGCTTTCACCCGGAGGAGCTGAAAAAGCTTGAAAGTGACAGCCTTGAAAAAATCACCGCACTCGCCCGGCATCCCAAATGCGTAGCCATAGGGGAGATAGGTCTGGACTATTACTGGGACGACAGCCATAAAAGTGAGCAGAAAGAGCTTTTCAAAGCCCAGCTGGAGCTGGCATTGAAGCTGGATAAGCCTGTAATTATCCACGACAGGGAGGCCCATGCCGACAGTATGGAAACGGTCTTTGCATATCCCGGCTTAAGGGGCGTTTTCCACTGTTACTCCGGCAGCGCTGAAATGGCAAAGGAGCTTTTGAAGCGGGGCTGGTATCTGGGCTTTGACGGGCCGATAACTTATAAGAACGCCAGAAAAGCCATCGAGGTATTGGAGATGTGTCCTCTTGAAAGAATACTGGTGGAAACAGACAGCCCCTACCTAAGCCCCGTACCCCGCAGAGGGAAACGCAATGATTCCTCAAATCTCCAATATATAATAGAAAAGCTGGCTGAGATAAAGGAAATCAGCCCGGAGCTGGCAGCAGCGCAGACTCTGGAAAATGGCAAAAAGCTGTTTAATATTACGTAAACTAAAATATGTAAATAAAATTATGAAAACGGCAAAGTTTAACGCCACCGCTCAGATATAAGCGGTGGCGTTTCGCGTATTATCAGCCGCTGCGGCTGGCAAGCCATGCGGAGTAATCAGCGCCCTGAGAGCTGGGCTGGAACTCGCCGCTGAGCTTAGCCAGAACTCTGGCGTAGGCCTCAGTCCCTTCGGGGTAGGGGGTAGGCTTGTAATCGTTGTAGTTGAGCGCCTTTATCTGGGCATCCTCAAGCTTGCTGCTTACACAGCAGGGGATTATCTTGTTGGAGTCGGTGCTGATAGTACCGTCCAGATCACGCTTTACAATGACCTGAACGATTGCGGTATCGGGGTCCTTGGGGGCGGTGTTGCCGCCGAAGGTCCAGTTACCCATACTGTACAGTACGAGAGTGTCGCCGATCTGCTCCATTTTCTGCAAATTGTGGCTGTGGCTGCCGTATACCACGTCAGCCCCGGCCTCAGCGCAGGCCTGAGCCACCGTAGTCTGGGATGCGGCCAGATCGTAATAGGCCTCCTGACCCCAGTGGAAAGCGCAGATTATGTACTCCGCACCTTCGCCCTGAAGGTACTTGATGGCTTCAACGGCCTTTTCCGCATTGGGCAGCAGGTCTGTACCGGCGCAGTATATGCCCAGCTTCAGCCCGCTGTCCGTCATGACTATCTGAGCCTGCTTTTCAGTGCCGAAGGGCAGTCCGTATTCCATAAGAGTCTGGTAAGTGCTGTTTGCGCCGGCCTCATAGCAGTCCATAATGTGGTTATTGGCTGTGGTAACAAAGTCAACGCCGCCCTCAAGCATGATCTTGGCGTATTCCTTGGGGGCAATAAAGGGGAAGTAGACCTTGGTGTAGTCGTATGCCAGCTGCTGGTCGGAAAGGATGCACTCAAGGTTTGCGATAGTATAGTCGTCCTCGGTGAAATACTGAACCGTGTTTGCAAAGGGATAGCTGTAATCGCCGTTGAGCATACCCTTGAAGCCCGCGGGATGCTCGGCGTAGTTGGCGTTGGACCAGAGGGTGCAGTCACCAATGAAGGAGAGCGTATAATACTCCGGCTGCGGTTCGGGGGTGGGTTCGGGCGTAGGTTCAGGCGTGGGAGCGGGGGTTGGCGTAGCCATAGCCGCTGCCAGAGCGGCGGCCTTTGCCGCTTCCTCTGCCGCCTTGATATCCGCCGCTTCCTTATCCAGCTGAACCTTTCTCATGAAAAAAAGCGCTACGGTACAGGCAACCAATATAATAAAAGTAACCGTCTTCAAGACATTTTTCATTTAAAAAACCTCGGATTTGCATAGTTCAAGTCATTATACATTTTTCATGCTCTTCCGTCAAGAAGAGACCCGCAGAAGTGAAAAAAAGACTGTGGCAGGGAGAAGCCACAGTCTTTGTTATGATGGCGGCTCTTGAATTTACAACAGACCGCCAAACTTTACAAACACCGGCGCGAACACAAGGGAAACTACGGTCATCAGCTTTATGAGAATGTTGATGGAAGGACCGGAGGTGTCCTTGAAGGGGTCGCCAACCGTGTCACCTACGACGGCTGCCTTGTGGGCAACAGAGCCCTTGCCTCCGTAGTTGCCCTCTTCGATGAACTTCTTGGCGTTGTCCCATGCGCCGCCGGAAGTGGACATATAGATTGCCAGCAGCACGCCCGTGACAAGGGAACCTGCCAGCAGGCCGCCCAGAGCCTCAGGCCCCAGCAGCAGACCCACGAGCAGCGGCACAGCCACAGCCATAATACCGGGGACGAGCATTTCACGCAGTGCTGCCCTTGTGGATATGGACACACAGGTGCTGTAATCGGGCTTTGCCTTGCCCTCGAGGATGCCGGGGATCTCACGGAACTGACGGCGAACCTCTTCTATCATTTTATAGGCCGCCTTGGAGACGGAATCCATGGTCATAGCGGAAAATGCAAAGGGCAGCATACCGCCTATGAGAATACCGATGACCACATAGGGGGAGAGAATATTGATGGAGCTCAGCTGCACCTCAGTGGCGTAGGACACGAACAGCGCCAG
This sequence comes from Oscillospiraceae bacterium, assembly GCA_017465025.1. Taxonomy (GTDB): domain Bacteria; phylum Bacillota; class Clostridia; order Oscillospirales; family Oscillospiraceae; genus Limivicinus. The sequence continues at coordinate 21,137 of JAFTXM010000078.1, read as the reverse complement.
CGCGGTCAGTGCGGCAGAGCCTATGGCAAAGCCCTTGCCGATGGCGGCGGTGGTGTTGCCCACAGCATCCAGCTTGTCAGTGATCTCACGCACATTGTGGTCAAGCCCGCTCATTTCCGCAATACCGCCGGAGTTGTCGGCAATAGGCCCGTAGGCGTCCACAGCCACGGTAAGCCCCGTGGTGGACAGCATGCCCACAGCCGCCAGAGCGATGCCATAGAGGTCATTGGTCACGGAGTAGGAAACGTAGATACCTACGCAGATGAGCAGGATAGGCACCCAGGTGCTTCTCATGCCCACGGCAACGCCGGAGATAATGGTGGTAGCAGAGCCGGTTTCAGACTGGCTTGCAATGCGTTTTACAAATCCAAAGTCGCCGGAGGTGTACACCTCGGTGATAAAGCCGATAACAAGACCAACGACTATACCGGCGATAATGGTAGCCGAAAAGTAGATGCGGCCGAAAAGCAGCTTGCTCAGAAATACAGAAGCCACAGCAACAATAGCGGCAGATACATATGTGCCGGTTTTAAGTGCGGAGTGGGGATTGGAGTCTTCCTTGCATCTTACAAAGAATGTGGCGATAATTGAAGCGACAATGCCAACAGCGGCGATGGACAGGGGATAGAGTATACCCGCACCGGGTACAACGCCGCCTGCAGCCACGCCCAGAGTCAGCGCGGAAACAAGGGCACCAACGTAGCTTTCAAAAAGGTCAGCGCCCATACCGGCCACATCGCCCACATTGTCGCCCACATTGTCGGCGATAACTGCGGGGTTTCTGGGGTCGTCCTCGGGAATACCGGCCTCTACCTTGCCCACAAGGTCAGCGCCTACGTCTGCGGCCTTGGTGTAAATACCTCCGCCCACACGGGCGAAGAGGGCGATGGAGGATGCACCCAGGGAGAAGCCGAAGAGAATATTATAATTTCCTGTAAGTATGTAGATAAGGCTGCAGCCCAGAAGGCCAAGACCCACAACGCACATACCCATTACAGAGCCGCCCGCAAAGGCGATGGACAAAGCCTTGTTCATGCCGCTTTTCCATGCGGCGTTTGCAGTGCGCACATTTGCCTTGGTAGCCACACGCATACCGAAGAAACCTGCCAGCATGGAGAAAAGTGCGCCGGTAAGAAAACAGACAGCTGTACCCACATCAATAAAAACGGTGATAAGCAAAAAGAGTGCAAAAATGAAAATAGCCAGAATTTTATATTCTGACTTCAAAAAGGCATTCGCACCCTCTGCGATAGAGCCTGCAATTTCCTGCATTCTGCTGTTGCCCGGGTCGGCACTTTTCACATAGTTTCCCTTATACAGGGCGAAAAGCAGCGCCAGGGCAGCGGCAATGGGGCTGAACCAAAGCAAAATAGTCATGTTGTGTTTCTCCTTTTCATTTATGATCCGCCTCTTGTTTGTATATTTTAACCTATAAACGAGAATATTACAAGCTTGAGAAACAGAAAAATTGAGCAACTTATACAAATTTATGCAAAATGCTGAAATCTTATATAATTAAAAGAAATAAATGTAGATGGTGCACAAAATTTTACAGGTGCATGATAAGTTAATAACAGTATTTCACTCATTTTCACAGGGAAAGTGAAATTAATAACATGATAAAGTAAAAAAAACTCCCGTATTCATGTCTATATAACCGAAATGAAAGCATTGACCGCACCCTGCTCCATGGCCCTCTATGTCTCGCATAAGCTCCGGGGAAAAGGAGCTATGCGTCTGACCGTGCAGTGCATGGGCTTGCTGACGCCTTTGCTTACAAAGCTGGGTTAAAACCGGCAGGAGCAGGTCTTTGCCCTGTAAATATAATGTATAAACGTGAAACTTTTTTTGTTTTATATCGTAATATACTTAGCGCAGTTTTCATTTAATTACCATCTAACATGTAGAGAATGTGCCATAAGCTCCCTTGGACTAAGTGTCGCCCTTATGTTCAACAGAGATAACCGGCCTCTCTGTAAATATAAAAATTACAATTTGGAAAAAATTATTTCAATTTATTAAAAAAGAGCTTGCATTTTGGAAAAGGATATGTTACATTAGGTGCAAGCCAAAAAGGGGCTTGTTCTGCGCCGCGTTTTTTTGCTGATTTGCTGTCAAAGCGCGGTGTGCATATATGGTCTGCACAGGGCAATAATTTCGGCTCAAAAAATTTTTTTGAAAAATGTGAAATTTTTTGTTGCCAAATTGAAATTATTGTGCTATGCTGTATCTGTCATTATTTGTAAGTAAATCTCACAAGGGGGATTTTAAAATGAAGAATATGAAGAGAGTTATTTCCACACTGCTCATGCTCAGCATGATGGCAGCACTGCTGTGCGTTCCTGCATTTGCAGCAGAACCGCTAACAGTTTCTGAGCTTACCATTATACCCAGCTCTGCTGTTATTCCTGCAAATGCCGGCGCTTCTGATCCGTTTTCTTTTACTGCTCAGCTTGGCCCTGTAGGTGCTACTAACATCAATGATCCTCTGCAAATCCAGTGGAGTCTTAATGGCAAGTCCTACATTAATACTGCATCTGGCGGCTCTGCCACCGTTGCATACAGAGCTGATGAATTTGTTTATGATGAAAACGTCATCACCGCAGCTGTGGTTGGTTATCCCAACATTTCTGATAGTATTACTGTGACCAAGGAAACCGTTCCCAATCTGGGTGCAAATGACACTATATCCCTCAGCCCCAGCAATACTGAGCTGAAGGTCGGACAGAGTGCCTACATTCAGGCAACCGTGAACGGCGTTAATGACAACAGTGTTGTTGTCTTCAGATCCAGCGACAGCAGCGTTGTTTCTGTCAGCGAGTACGGTGATATCACCGCCGTTAATCTTGGTACTGCAACTATCACTGCTTACATAAAGAACAATGAGGCTGTTCACGCCAGCTGCACTGTCAATGCTGTCAGTAACGGCACCGAGAAGACCACCGTCTCCATCAACCCCGTTCCCACCACCCTCCAGAAGGGCCAGACCATTGACATTTTTGCAAGCGTTACCGGCGATCCCAAGACCGCAGTTTTCGATCACTGGCACCTTGACTCTGCTGATGCAGCATATGTGTCCCTCGGTTACGACAAGGCACAGAGCACCACTCTCACTGCCCGCGCTGCAACCAAATCTCCCGTGACCCTGTACGCTTTTGCCAAGGACGGCACCAGCACCTACGTACAGTTCACCATTGCAGCCAATGAGAACCTGCAGCTTGTGGCTTCTCCTGAAAATATCTACTATGATTACGCAGGCAAGGCAAAGACCAGCGTTGTCTCCGTTGCAAACGGTTTTGTGGGTGAGGAATTCACCTGGAACATCGTTCCCTCTGCTCAGTATGGCGTGCTTGCCGGCTCCAACAGCTACGGCAACAGCGTCGAAGTGACCGCAGGTCCTCTGGAAGGCCACATCAATATCACCGCAACCTCCAAGTCTGATGCTACCCGCACTGCAACCATCACCGTTTTCGTCAACACTGAGGCTGCATACGGCGGCGCAAAGATCACTCCCGCAGTTGCTACCTGGCAGAAGGGTCAGGCTGCTCTGAAGTTTGAAGTCAGCCCCGCTTACTACAAGTCCTATCTGGATGGCAAGCTTCTCACTCCCGAAAGCAGATCCTACACCTACTATAACGGCGTTCTCACCCTCAGCACCGGCCTGCTCTCCACCCTCTCCTCCGGCGAGCACATCCTGAAGGTGCACACCTCCAGCGGCAACGGCATTGACGGCCTTGTCTACGCCACCATCTACGTTACCGGCTCTGCCAGCAATGTCTACGGTGACAATGCCCACGTCAGAGGCAGCGCATACAACCTCTACTTCACCTCTACCGATCCTATCAAGGAAGTTTACATCAGCAACCAGTGGATCGACCCTGCCAACTATGTTCTCACCAACAACGGCACCGGTCTCACCCTCAAGTCTGACTTCCTCAACAAGCTGGGCTACGGCAGCTACTCCATGCGTCTGGTCACTCAGAATGGCTACAATCAGAATGCAAGCTTCCGTATAGTCACTGCCAACTACGCACCCGCCACCGGCGATGATGCCAACCTGGGCGCATGGATGGTTCTGCTGACCCTGTCTCTCGCCGGCGCTATCGCACTCATCCCCAAGCGCAAGCAGAGCACCGATATCATCGGCTGATAGCAAAACATAATTTCCCACACCCCAGCCTTTGAGCTGGGGTGTTTTTATTCCCGGAGGAAAAAATGCAGATCGAATATATTGACAAGAGCATAATAGTTGCGGTCAAGCCGCCCAAGGTGCTGTCCACCGATGAACCGGGCGGGATGCCGTCGCTTGTGCGTGCTCAGCTGGGCGACGAAAAGGCCGATGTACGCACCGTGCATCGGCTGGACAGGGTAGTCAGCGGCCTTATGCTGCTGGCGCGCTCACAGAGCGCGGCTTCTGAGCTGTCCCGGCAGATACGTGATGGCGGCTTTGACAAGGCCTATCTCGCCGTGGTACACGGGCAGACGGAAAAAAGGGGCTTTTTTGATGACCTTATGATAAGGGATAAGGCAGAGCGCAAAAGCTATGTCACAGATACACCCGCCAAAGGGGTGCAGCGGGCGCAACTGAAATTTGAGACCCTTGCCCACAAGGAAGGTTTCAGCCTTGTGCGCGTTGAGCTTATCACAGGCCGCACCCATCAGATACGCTGCCAGTTTTCCTATCACGGCTACCCACTGGTGGGGGACAGGAAATACAGCCTTCTTGAGGATGACTGCGATATCGCCCTCTGGTCTGAGAGCATAAGCTTCTCCCACCCTGAAAGCGGCGGGAAAATGAGCTTTCGGCTTTCCCCGCCGGAAAAATGGCCCTGGAATATATTTAATATTATGTAAACCAAGAACAGACTTACACCAAGTTTGTTCTTATCTTAGCGGCATATTTTCAAATGTTAAACTTGTGTAAACACGGCTGCTTTTTGATTGAAAAAGAGATGTAAATAAGCTAATATCTAAACCGTCCAATTTTTTGAAATAATTCTTAACGGGTTTTTTATATGCATTTTCTTTTATATACTGTTTCAGCCTTCGCGGCATATCTCATAGGATCGTTCAGCCCTTCAATATTTTTGTCCCGCAGTCTCCTCGGCAGAGATGTGCGAAAGCAGGGCAGCGGCAACGCCGGAGCTACCAATATGGCGCGTGTCTATGGCATGGGCTTTGGCGTGGTGACGCTTTTGTGCGATGCGCTCAAGGCTGTGGCTGCTATTGCCTTTGCGGTATGGCTTCTGGGCGAATGGGGCATATTTGTGGGCGGTATTTTCTGCCTGCTGGGGCACTGTTTCCCTGTGTTTTACGGCTTTAAGGGCGGAAAGGGCGTTTCCGTGGGCGCTGTTGTTGCCCTTGCGGTGGACTGGCGCGCTTTCGTGGTCGTGGTCGTGGTCTTTGCCCTTGGTGCCGTGCTGACCCGGAAGGTTTCTGTCGGCTCCGTCCTGGCGGCAATTTCAATTGCTCCCGCTGCGCTTATCATTGCCGTATCGACCCCAAAACTTCTGCTTGCAATTTTCGGCAGCATTCTTGTCACAGCCCGCCACGCCGCCAATATTGAGCGCGTGGTTCACGGTGAAGAGCCGGACTTTCATGCGGCAGAGCCCAAAAAGTTCTGTTTTAAAGTGAAAAGAGATAAAAAATGACGGGTCAAGCCCGTCATTTTTTCTATGCAAAAATAATTTCCATGCTTTTACATTTTTTTAACCATTGTTGAAAGGGGCTTTGTATAATATAATAATAGAAATTAAGGACAAAATAACAGGAGGGAATATTTATGAGTAAACGTGCTCTTATTATAGAGGATGACAGCAATATAGCCGAGCTTCTTCGTTTGTACCTGAGCAAGGACGGCTTTGAAATAATGATATCTCCGGACGGCGGCAAGGCCAAATCCAGTTTTGACCTTTTCCAGCCGGACGTGGTGCTGCTGGATATTATGCTGCCCGTGAAGGACGGCTGGCAGATCTGCCGGGAGATAAGGGAAAAATCTTCCGTTCCCATTATTATGCTCACCGCCAAGGGAGATACCACCGACAAGATCAACGGCCTTGAGATGGGCGCTGATGACTATGTGACGAAGCCCTTTGACATAAAGGAGCTTATTGCAAGGGTTCACGCCGTTATGCGCCGCACCGATGCAGACGCGCCTGTGGACAAAAAGCTCAGCTTTGATAAGCTCACCATCAATCTGGACTCCTATGAGCTGGTGGTGAACGGGAAAAAGGTGGACACGCCGCCTAAAGAGATGGAGCTTCTCTATCATCTGGCTTCCTCTCCCAACCGCGTCTTTACCAGAAATCAGCTTCTGGATGAGGTCTGGGGCTTTGACTATTTTGGCGACTCCCGGACTGTGGACGTGCACATCAAGCGCCTTCGTGAAAAGCTTGAGGGCATCAGCGAAAAGTGGAGCCTTAAAACCGTCTGGGGCGTGGGCTATAAGTTTGAAGTTACAGAGTAAGCCGGGATGAAAAGCATATATCTTAGAAACTTCGTGGCTACAGCCACGATGGTTTCTGTCTGCTTTCTGCTGATTGCTTTCAGCTTTGTGCTTATCGGGCGAAACTATATCATTTCCGAATACCGCAGTGATATGGAGGCCAGCGCCAAAGAGGTCTCCCGCGCCGCCTCCGCTATTGCCGCCGGGGAGGAGCTCAACAGCCTTGCCCTGAGTATGTCGCTCAGCTCCATTTCAAACTCCACCGGCAACCATATCTTCATTACAAATTCCAACGGCCTTGTGGTCAATTGCTCTGACAGAGCGCCCGTTTGCCGGCATCTTGGCCTTAGAATATCTGAAGATATCATAGCCCATATGGAGAGCGTCGGCTATATCAACCAGATCAGCAGCTTTGAAAATCTGTATCCGGACAGCCGCTATACTGTGGCTCTGCCCATAAACGGCTATTCCCGGCAGGAAAATATTGGCTATGTATTTGTGACAAACAGCGTGGAAAATATGCTTGGGGCATGGTCGGCTTTTCTGAGCATGGCGGCGCTGATAAGCTTTCTTGTGTTCTTTATGGCTCTTGCCATTGCTCTTATTTACTCAAAGCGTATGGCTCAGCCTTTGGACGAGATCGCGGAAGCCTCCCGCAAGTTTGCAAGGGGGGATTTTTCCGTCCGCGTGAAGCAGGTGGAGGACCCTGACGATGAGATGGGTGCGCTTATAGACTCCTTCAACAAAATGGCGGACTCCCTTGAAAAATCCGAGGCCAGACGCAGCGAGTTTTTTGCCAATGTCTCCCACGAACTGCGTACTCCCATGACCACCATATCCGGCTTTGCCGACGGTATACTGGACGGAACCATACCTCATGAAGAGGCCCAGAAGTACCTTGTTTCCATCCGTGATGAGACACGGCGGCTTTCCCGGCTTGTGCGGGATATGCTGGACATTTCCCAGATGAAGGCCAAGGTGGCTGAGCCGGGCAGGCGCAGCGCCTTTGACCTGACGGAGCTTGTATTGCAGACGCTTTTAAGCTTTGAAAGCCGCGCCAACAGCAAAAAGCTGGATGTTGACCCCCAACTGCCGGAAAACCACATGATGGTCATGGCAGATAAGGACGCCATAACTCAGGTCATCTACAATCTTCTTGACAATGCGGTAAAGTTTGCCGAAAGCGGAAGCTGTATTACCCTGAGACTTTATAAGGACAACGGCAAGGCCTATGTATCGGTCAAAAACTGCGGCGAGAGTATTCCTGAGGATGACCTGCCCTTTATCTTTGACCGTTTCCACAAGTCGGACAGATCCCGCAGCATGGATAAAAGCGGTGTGGGGCTGGGCCTGTATCTGGTAAAAACCATAATCAACAGCCACGACGAGGATATTGCCGTGCGCAGTGAAAACGGTGTGACGGAGTTTGTGTTCACCCTGCCGCTGGCCTGATAAAGATATTTAATGTAGAGGATAGAATGTATGAGTGATAATAACTGGTACGAAACCACCGGTTGGTATGAGCCGCTGAAAGGAAATGACAGCGCAAAGCTGCTTCCGGCAAAAAAAACCTATCCCCGCGGCAAAAGGGGCTGGACCCGTGCCCGTGCTATCGGCCTTGTTGTGCTGATGATTGCCCTTATCGTGGGCAGCTCCCTTGCCTTTGCCAAGCCCCGGCAGGACTATTTCACCTTTTCATGGGGAACCGATGATTTTTCAGATGCCCTGCCCGACAACCGGGAGGACTTCTTTGATGAGTACTATGACCCTGTTGAAAATCCCATCGGTGACAGCAATATTGAGAAGCTGGAAGAAAAGCTGGATTTCAGCCTGAAGCTTGAGAGCAAAACAGAGGATGCGCTCAGCCTGCAGGAGATTTATTCCCGCTGTGAGGAGTCCATTACCGCCATCTACGGTTATGTGGACGGGGAGGACGGCTATTTCTGGGGTACGGGCGTGGTACTCAGCGAGGATGGCCTTATTCTCACCAATGCCCATATAATCTCCGGCTGCGACAGTGCCACCGTAAAGCTCTCAGATGATACGGAGTATGAGGCGCTTTTAGTGGGTGCAGATACCACCAGCGACCTTGCGGTTTTGAAGATAGAGGCCGAGGGGCTCAGGCCCGCCGCTTTCGGCTTAAGCTCTGAGCTTGAGGTGGGGGACAGTGTGGCCGCCATCGGCAACCCTCTGGGTGAAAGCTTCCGTTCCACTCTCACCGACGGTATAATCTCCGCCATTGAGCGCGGCATCAATATGAACGGCTACAGCATGACCCTTTTGCAGACCAATACCGCCCTCAATGAGGGCAACTCCGGCGGTGCGCTTTTCAATATGTACGGGCAGGTAGTGGGCATTACCAACATGAAGATGAGCTCCGCCTACTCCAGCATTGAGGGCATGGGCTTTGCTATCCCCTCGTCCACAGTTAAGAGTGTTGTAAACGCGCTTGTAAAGGACGGCGAGGTGCGGGGCAGACCCTCTCTCGGCATTGTTATCGGCGGCATCCCTCAGGAGGCCAAGGAGCACTACGGCCTGCCTGACGGGCTTTATGTCAGCGAGGTGCGTGAGCATTCCGATGCCTACCATCAGGGCATGAGAGCGGGGGATGTTGTTACAAAGGTGAACTTTGAGCCGGCCGAGTCTGCCGAGCAGATAAACGCCATCAAAAATACCCTCGAAGTGGGTGACATCATGATTTTTGAGGTCTGGCGCGACGGGGAGATACTGGAATTTGAGGTCATGCTTATGGACACAAATGATGTCTATGCCGATGACTGAGCTGATATTATAAAATAATCGGAAACATGGCAGGATGCGGCACATCCTGCCATGTTTTTTGTGACTACTGTGCAAAAGCACCCTAAAATATCTGTAAAATTTTCCGGATGACTGACAAGATGCTGAAAAGTGGCGGCATACTTGCATTCGCTAAAGAGCTATGCTATAATTCAGCCACAACAAAATAATCCGTTGAAGCTTTGCAGAATTCGCTTGAAGACTGCTGGTGGAGGAAACTCTGGAGAATCTCAATTTTGAGTGCCGAAGGTGCAAGGTCGCAGGACCGAATCTCTCAGGCCAAAGGACAGAGCCGGAATTCAGATATATCATGCTGTTTTCCATCCAGAGTTGCTGTTTTGTCGGCAACTTTTTTTATTTTTAGGAGGGTCAACCCAATGTCATTGCTCAGCATCGTTCAGAAAATCAACATGTATCTTTCCGACTACATACTTATCATCCTTCTGATAGGTACGGGTCTGTACTTCACTGTCAAGACCAGGTGCGTTCAGCTGCGCTGCTTCAAGGAAGGCTGGAACAGTGTGTTCAGCAACATCAAGCTCTTCGGCGGCGACAGCAAGAGCGGCCTCAGCTCCTTCCAGGCTCTGACCAACGCTGTTGCAGCTCAGGTCGGTACCGGCAACATCATCGGCGCCTCCGGCGCTATCCTTGTCGGCGGCCCTGGCGCCATCTTCTGGATGTGGATAATCGCCTTCTTTGGCATGGCCACCATCTACGCTGAGGCAGTTCTGGCTCAGGAAACCAAGCAGGTCGATAAGGACGGTACTGTCCACGGCGGCCCTGTTTACTACATCAAGCGCGCCTTCCCCAACGGCTTCGGTAATTTCCTTGCCGGCTTCTTCGGTATTGCCACCATTCTGGCCCTTGGCTTCATGGGCAGCATGGTTCAGTCCAACTCCATCGGCGAGACCGTCTCCAACGCCACCGGCATTGCCCCCTGGATCGTGGGTCTCGTGCTCACCGTTATCGCCGCTCTTATCTTCCTTGGCGGCATCAAGCGTATCGCCTCCGTCACCGAGAAGCTGGTTCCCATCATGGCAGTTCTCTACATTGTGGGCGGTCTTATCCTTATTATCATCAACATCAAGAATCTCCCCGAAGCAATCGGCATGATCTTCAAGTACGCCTTCATGCCCAACGCCATCATCGGCGGCGGCATCGGCTATGCTCTCAAGACCGCTATCAGCCAGGGTGCAAAGCGCGGCCTGTTCTCCAATGAGGCCGGTATGGGTTCTACTCCCCACGCCCACGCCCTTGCAGACGTCAAGAAGCCCCATGATCAGGGCGTTGTGGCCATGATCGGCCTCTTCTTCGACACCTTCGTCGTCCTCACCATGACTGCACTTATCGTCATCACCACTCTTTATGCCAATAACGGCCCTCTCTCCGCAACCGCAGCCGCCGGTGCAGCAGAAGGCATTTCCAAGTCCAACATGGTTCAGCTTGCCTTCTCCATGAGCTTCGGCGAAGCGATCGGCCCCATCTTTGTTGCAGTTTGCCTGTTCTTCTTTGCATTCTCCACCGTTCTCAGCTGGAACTACTTCGGCAAGGTCAACGTGGAATATCTCTTCGGCAAGAAGGCAGTTCCCGTATACTCTGTCATCGCTCTGGTGTTCATTTTCCTCGGTTCCTGTCTGTCCAACGACCTGGTCTGGGAGCTGACCGATATGTTCAACCAGCTGATGGTTCTGCCCAACGCCATTGCTCTTATCGCTCTGTCCTCTCTGGTCATAGCAGCCTCCAAGAGCAGCAAGTAAATCAATATCTATACAGATTCAGCCCCGGTGTACGAAGCACCGGGGCTATTTACAATTATTTCACATTTTTTTCAGAAAATGCTAATTTTTTCGCGGTATATTATATTCAGACAGAGACTTACCGGATCATGTAAGCAGTCTTTCGCATCGTGTCCGGGCGGCAGTGATGTCCCGGAAATATCCGGGGATAAGCCTACGCTGCTGACCCCATGATCAGGGTGCGGCGCGAAAATTTTATATTACTTGAGCGCGGTCCAAAATGGCGGACGGCGCTCAAGACCATTTTTGGGGAAATATCAAATAAACATAATTAAATTAACAATAATATGATTTAAATAATATAGTTAAAATAATATAGAAGACAATAAAATAGTTAACATAATAAAACCGGACCCGATCGGGTCTGGTTTTATTATGACATGAACTTGTCTATGGCCTCGTTAAGGGCCTGTATCTGTCCGGCCTCGTCTGTGCCGGCATCTGTAATACAGTGCTCAAGGTGGTCCTTGAGAATTACCTTTGCCGTGCTGTTCAGTGCAGAGCGCACCGCCGCCAGCTGCACCAGCACCTCCGTGCAGTCTCTTCCGCTTTCCACCATCCGCTTTACAGACTCCAGATGTCCTATTGCCCGGGAAAGCCGGTTGATCACGGCCTTTGTCTGTGTGTGACTGTGGCTGTGACCGTGTTCATGCAGATGTTCGTGTATATGTTCCGTCCCGTCCTCGTGTACATGAGGATGGAGCATATCTTCGGTTTTATGCATACTGTCCTCCGAATATCTTAAAGTATGTATGGAAGGGGAGCGTCAATCGTCAGACTGTCCGGCTCAACATGGCAGTCGTATACCAGCATTTTCACGCCTGCCTCCTGTGCCTGACGCAGGGCAAGTCCAAACTCCCTGTGGGTCTGCCAGTTTGGTTCAAAGTGTTTTATGCCCTTCATTTGTACCACAAATACCGCGTACGCGTCAAATCCTTCTTTTACGCAGGATATAAGCCCTTTCAGATGCTTTATCCCTCTTTCAGTGGGGGCATCGGGGAAGCGGGCAATACCCTCGTCCTCAAGAGTCACGCCTTTTACTTCGGCAAAGGCAGCTCTGACGCCCGTTTCAAAATAAAAATCAAAGCGGGACTCACCGTGTCTGCATTCAGGTCTGACCAAATCGGGAACTGCACCAAGCCCACCGTTTTTCAAAAACTCGCCGAAAACCACATTGGGTGCGACAGCGTCCATGTTGATAAGCCTGTCGCCCTTGTATACCGCGATAAGGTCAAATCCCGTTTTTCTTGCGGGATTTGAAGCTCGCTGCACGAAAATCTCCGTACCCGGTATCAAAAGCTCCTTACACCTGCCGGTGTTCTTGACGTGGCAGATTTTTTCCTCACCCTCGTGGAGTACATGGGCGATAAAGCGATTGGGCCGCCTGAGAAATATGGCAGGGGAGATGTTTTCATATCTCATGCAGTGTATTCCTCGCACCACTGAGCTACTGCGCTCAGCGCTTTTTTATCGTCCCAGCCCTTAACATCCACTATCTTTGTGTCGCTGTCACGGCGAAGGGCGGCTTCAAGGGCATCCCTGTATGCGCTGTAGCGATCACCCAGCCCCAGCCTTTTCTGAAGCTGCGCGGCGTTTGGCGCGCCCTTGAGAACACCTATACAGGGCACATCGCAGTTGAGCACATCCAGCAGCGCTTCACGAAACTGCGGTATAATAAGCTCATAGCCGCCAAATTCGTCCAGTAGGATGAAAGGGTACATCTGCGCCTCATTCAAAAGACGCACTGCATCGACTCTGAATATTTCATTGTCGCTGCGGGGCGGTGTGCAGCTGTAATCCAGAAAGCGCAGCCCGCAAAAACCCTCAATTCCGGCGGCAGCGGCGGCAGGGAAAAGGTCATAGCCCAGAAGCTCGCCCTCCGTACCCCGTATTCTCTCCGTGACAAAGCCGCCCGCAAATGCGAGCTTATCGCCAAGTATTCTTCTTATCATGGTGGTTTTTCCGCAGCCGGAAATCCCGGTGAGAAAAAGATGCTTTTCCATTTTTGCTCCTTAAAAAAGCGTATTTACAATGCTTTCGACATACTTTGTGCTTTTAAATTATTATACACTTTATTGATTTTTTTGCAAATTGTTTTTGAAACGGGAAAAGAGTGGAAAAAAGCACGAAAAATGCATATAAATACATTAATTAAACGGTTTATGTTGAATTTAGCGAAATACTGTGCTATAATAAGCGCATCCTATATCAGTTAAACGAAATTGAAAGGAGTATCTTTTATGAAAAAACAGGATTTAGTGAAAAAGATTGCCGAGGAAGTTGGCCTTTCTCAGAAGCAGGCAGCTGCAGCTCTGGGCTGCGCTCTGGACTCTATCGTTGCTGCCGTTGCAGCAGGCGAGAAGGTGCAGTTTGTAGGCTTCGGCACTTTTGAGAGCAAGACCCGCGCTGCAAGAGCCGGTCTCAACCCCCAGACGGGTGAGGCCATCCAGATCGCCGCAGCTACCGTTCCCGTTTTCAAGGCAGGCAAGGAATTCAAAGACGCCGTCAAGGGCTGAGTTCGAAATTATCTATAGCAAATTTGCCGGAGATGTGTATACATCTCCGGCTTTGTTAATTTATATCAACATAATTTAGTTAACATAAAATAAGGAACGAACCATGCCGCAAATTATCCGAGAAAAACTTCTTTCAATGGCAGAGGAAGACTATGCCCAGTTTAATCGTAAGCTCATACCCAATATTGATGCCGCAGCCATTATCGGAGTGCGTGTACCAAAGCTCCGCACTCTGGCAAAAAGTCTGAGCGACAATGAAATAAAAGCCTTTCTTTCTGAGCTGCCGCATAAGCTCCACGAGGAGAATATGCTCCACGCTCTTATCATAAATAACATGAAGTCACCTGAAGCCATATTTTCCGCGCTGGACGCATTTTTGCCCTTTGTGGATAACTGGGCTGTCTGTGACAGTCTGCGTCCGTCAGCGCTTAAAAAATACCCGGAGGAGCTTGTTTTTCAGCTGCGCCGCCATATATCCTCAGAGCATACATACACTGTTCGTTTCGCCGTTGAAATGCTCATGGTCTATTTTCTTGACGGGTATTTTGACCCTGAATATCCGGCCATGGTTGCCACCGTGAAAAGTGATGATTATTACGTGAATATGATGCTCTCATGGTATTTTGCCACAGCTCTCGCAAAGCGCTGGGATGAGGTGATATGCTATCTTCAGCTGCGCCGCCTTTCGCCTTGGGTACATAATAAGACCATACAGAAGGCCATAGAGAGCTACCGCATAAGCGATTGGCAGAAAGCCTATCTTAAAACCCTCAGGATATAGGATTGCTCTATTGACAATCAATAAAGCTGGGAATATAATTTTCCCAAAATTTCAGATAGGAGAATATAATTATGAAAACAGTTTCCACAGATAAAGCTCCCGCCGCCATCGGCCCTTATTCTCAGGCTCAGATAGTGGGCAGCCTTGTTTATACCTCCGGTCAGATCCCTGTTGACCCTGCCACCGGCCTTATTGCCGAGGGCGTGGAGGCTCAGGCCGAGCAGGTATTCAAGAATATTGCAAATCTTCTTGAAAGTGCCGGAAGCAGCATTTCCAAGGTTGTCAAGACCACGGTGTTTATAAAGAACATGGATGATTTTGCCGCAATAAACGCAGTGTACGGCAAATATTTCACCCAGCCCTATCCCGCCCGCTCCTGTGTTGAGGTTGCAAGGCTTCCCAAGGACGTGCTTATCGAGTGCGAGGCTATTGCCGAGCTTTGATTTTTTGAGCTTTTACGGCGCGGGACATGTTCCGCGCCTATTTTTATTTTTTGGAGACAGATATGATAGCAACTATAGTAAACTGTATAGCCATAATTATCGGCGGTCTTATAGGCAGCATTTTCGGAAACAGGATAAGCCAGAAATATACGGATAATATAATGACCGTAATGGCGCTCATTACTTTCATAATCGGTATTCAGGGTGCGGTTGGCACAAGCAATGTGCTCATAGTGGTCATCTGCATTGTTCTCGGTACTGTTCTGGGTACTGCGATGAAGCTGGATGACAGGATAAATAACTCCGGTGAGGTGCTTAAAAGCAAGCTTTCCGGCAGCAAGCTGGTGAGAGGGCGCTTCGGGGATGCCTTTGTCACGTCCACGCTTTTGTTCTGTGTGGGCACGATGGCGATACTTGGTTCTATAAAGGCCGGTCTCAATAAGGAGTATGGCATACTCTTCACCAAGAGCATCATGGACTTTGCCAGTGCCATTGCCTTCTCTGCCGCCCTTGGCCCCGGTGTTATCTTCTCTGCCGTTCCCATTCTTATCTTTCAGGGCGCAATCACCCTGCTTGCAGGCGTGGCAGAGCCTTTTCTGACAGCCGAGGTCATCACCGAGATGTCTGCCGTAGGCGGCCCCATATTCATGGGTATGTCCATAAATCTGCTGGGGCTGAGGGAAGAGCGTGTGAAGGTAGGGGATATGCTGCCCGCCATCTTCATGCCTATAATCTATTTCCCCATCGCCGCATTTATTACATCTATACTGTGAAAAAAGACCGGTTAACCGGTCTTTTTTTTATATATTTATATATGAGCTTTGATGTAATCCTCGGTAAACTCGTTGAGCGCTGCATAGTCCATAGCCGCTTTGTATACCTCCTCAAGCTCATCGTGCAGCCCCTTGGCCTGTGCCAGAAAGGAGCAGCCCAGCCCCATTATCTTATCCTCAAGCCTGTTGATTTCTCTGAGCTTGGGGCGCAGCTCCCTTACCTTATCTCTGGGCAGCGCCGTATCCATGATTATCTCCGTCTCGTCCTCAAAACTCCATCCGCTGCCCAGAAATGCCAGAGACAGCCGGGGTATCAGTACCGCTTCAAGCTTCTCCGTATCTCTGGGGTCGTAAGAGAGGATAATCTCCCCGCCGCAGCTCATGGCCTCCTCTGCCGCTATCCTCAAAGCGGCCGCTGCTCCCTCAAACTCACTGGAAAATACATATTTTTGTTTACATAACGAGTTTACATCTGCGTTCAGATACAGCTCTCCCTTGCAGCATACCGCATGATAAAAGCGCTTTCTGACCTGCGCCGGGCTATCAGCATCTGCGCCGCACTTTTTCAGAATGTCCCGAATTTCCCAACGGAAAAGCTTCAGGTGCTCGTCTGTGAATACAGGGGACAAGGCTCTCCTGTGCAGCAGGGAAGCAGACTTCAGGCAATCATAGGCGGCGTTGTATTTCTCTCTGTACAGCTCATAAATTAAGTTTACATAATTTAGGTCAGTCTCCACCAGTGGAGTATTGCAAAATACACCCAAGTTAACATAATCCGAGTCAATGCCGAATTTTTTAGGCTCGATCACGTGGGGAGCCGTGCCGTCAACCCAGCCCGTTTTAAGCTGGGGGATATATATTCCGTCCAGCGAATCCGGATCGCCGGAGCACAGCACGTATTCCACTTCCAGCCCCTTTTCTTCGGCAGCCCTTGCAATTTTCCTCATGAAGCTGGATTTTCCCGTTCCCGGGCCGCCCTTTATGATATGCAGGAAATCTCCCTTGCGGCTGCAAAACTCGCTGTACAGGGAGAAAAAACCGTCCTTTGAATTAGCTCCAAGAAAGTAAGATGTACCCATTGTTTCCCTCCTATGCTTTTTTACATACTATGCGCAAATTCCCTTTATTGACATAGCGGGCCACATATCATATTATTATCCGCAGTATGTAATTTATTAGTCCAACGGGAGTCGAACACGCACCGCATTTCGGCGGCCTTGTCCGGCGCTTTTGGACTTATCGTCCTTGACTTACGTCAGTAAGCCTGCGTCCTCTGCATCCAAAATCATCCGAACAAATCTCGCCGAAATGTGCAAAGCAGTTTTTTCGGTGCGGATTTTCGGCCAGACGAGGCATTGACCGCAGGGAATACTTGGCGTATTTGCAAGGGCAATAACGAAGTATGGGCAAAAATCCGCCCGATAAAAACCGATGCGGGTTCAACTCCCGTTGGACTAGGAGTAAGCTTATGTACAAATATGTTCTTTTTGATTTTGACGGTACTGTGTACGATACCGTGGAGGGTATAACAAAGTCCGTGCAATATGCCCTTGCAAAGCACGGCATAGCCTCTGAGCTTAATGAGCTTCGCTGCTTTGCCGGGCCTCCTCTTGTGGATAAATTCATGGAGGTATATTCCGTCAGTGAGGATATGGCTCATCAGCTGGTGGCAGATTACAGGGAGCGCTACAGACCCATCGGCCTTCTGGAGTGCCGGCTTTTTGACGGCATGAAGGAGCTTATCACAAAGCTCAGAGAGCGTGGAATAAAGACCGCCATCACCACCATGAAGCCGCAGGAAATGGCGAAAATGCTTCTTGAGCGGGAGGGGATGATACCCCTTTTTGATGTGATCTACGGTAGCAGCCTTTCTCAGAACCTGAGCAAGCAGAAACTGGTGGAAATGGCTATGGACACACTGGGCGCGGATAAGGAGGAAACCATCCTTGTGGGTGATACCAAGTATGATGTCCATGGCGCGCATCAGGCGGGGATCGCGGCCGTTGGCGTCCGCTATGGCTACGCCGCCGAAAATGAGCTTGAGGACGCGGGGGCTGACTTCATAGTTGACACCATGCAGGAGCTTGAAGATTTTCTTCTTAAATAACAAAACGCACAGCTTAAGCTGTGCGTTTCATATATCTATCGTTATCACGTTCAGCCCCTGACGCTGGGCATAGAGAATGGTGCTCATCGTGCCGCCGGGGCGACCGTCAAAGCAGGCCAGAAGCAGGGACGAGTTGTCCACCATGTATTCGTTCCTGCGCATCATACAGTCGGTCGAGTATACAATCTGCAAGACCTTTACCTTGCTGCACCGGTCAAGGAGCAGGTTGTACCGCTCCCGCTGGGTCTTTGTCCATCTGTCCGGCTGGCTGCCGCAGGGAATGGCGGCTTCCAGCGTTACATCCGGGTGCAGTTTTTGCATCTCAAGCACCGCCTCGGCAAAGTACATATCGCAGCCTATGGCCATACCGCAGATAAAATGCCTGTATCCGGCCTCGTATATGCCCTCAAGCCTTGCAGCCAGCTCTGCCTTCATGGCAATGCAGCGGCTGTCGCTTTCATTGGCGCCCCAGGGCAGCTTTGTGGGCCTGTGCCCCGTAAAGGAGCAGCATATTTCACGCATATCAGGGCACACCACCTTTCAGCTTTGAACTCAGTATAAGCTTATAATTGGCTCTTGTCAAAAATAAAATGCTGTGCTACAATAAATACATCTTCAGGGTAGGGTGAGCGCTCGGCGCAATTCCCGACCGGCGGTAAAGTCCGCGAGCTGCTTATGGCGGCATGACCCGGTGCAACTCCGGGACCGACAGTAAAGTCTGGATGGAAGAAGATGCTTTTTTGCGTATTTTTTGCCTGAAGATGTTGTATCTTCAGGCATTTTTGTTTTGCCTGAGGAAAAGAAAACGGCAAAATGAAAAGGAGAAAAACTATGGAAAACCTCAGCTTTGTACTCACCTGTGTGGCAATTTTTGCTGTGCTGATCATTGTTGCAGCTCTCTGCGAAAGACTGCTCTGCAAGGACAGGAAATCCCTTTCCAGCACCCACTACATAAGCTATACCGCAATTTTTGCCTGTATGGCCGGTGTGCTCATGCTGGTGGAGATTCCGCTGTTCTTCGCTCCCAGCTTCTATGAGATGGACCTGAGCGAACTGCCCATCCTCATCTGCACCTTCTATCTTGGCCCTGTGGCCGGTGTTGCGGCAGAGTTTGTAAAGATAATGGTAAAGCTTCTCATAAAGGGCACAAGCACCGCTTTTGTGGGTGACTTTGCAAACTTCTTTGTGGGCTGCTCCCTTGTTCTGCCCGCCAGCATCATATACCACACCAAGCCCGGCAAGCGCTCAGCCCTTATCGGCATGGCAGTGGGTACTGTTGTAATGACCATATTCGGCAGCTTCTTCAACGCCATCTACCTGCTGCCCAAGTTCGCTGCCCTCTACGGCATGCCCCTTGATGCCATTATTGCCATGGGTACCAAGGTCAATGCCGCCATCACCGATGTGAGCACTCTGGTGCTCTTTGCGGTAGTGCCCTTCAATCTTCTCAAGGGTATTGTTGTCTCTGCCCTCACCATGCTTCTCTACAAGCGTATTTCCCCCATTCTCCACAAGGGCGACAAAAGGATGCTCACTCGCCGTCAGGCCAAAAGCGAAGCAGGGGAGAATTGAGCACCTTTCTGAGTCTCCCGTAGCTTAATACGAAGTTCAATATCTCCGTGAAATAGATTATCCCTATGTAGGCCATCAGTGCGTACTTGGGCAGCAGCCACCACACCAATATAAGCCCGCTCAATGCGTCCACAATATTTATCCCCATACTCCAAACCTGCTGCCCAAGTCCCTTTAAACAGCCGTCAAGGCTCATATCCGTGTACATAATCGGTACAAGCGGCGCGAGAAGTCGGATGTAATGTCCGGCTTCCGCGCTTTTATATATGCCTTGCCCCAGCATATCGGAGAAGAGAAACAGGAAAACGGCAACCACGACGGAAAATTTCATGCTCATACCTATAAGCTTTCCAGTCACGGCCCTTATTTCCCCGCTGTCTTTTCTTACCTGCGCTTCGGTAAGCTCCGGCACAACAAGCTCCGCCACGGCAGACATGATGCAGGAGGGGAAAAATATTATCGGCAGCACCATGCCCTGAATAGTCCCGTAGCCGGACAGCGCCCCGTTTGCCGAGTAGCCGGCCTCCTTCAGACCCTTGGGCACAAGCAGATGCTGCAAGGTGGAAAGGGCGCTTCTGGCGTAGGCGGAAACTGCCAGAGGCAGCGCGATTTTCAACATTCGACCCGTCAGGCGTATGCCCTTTTCACCCTCGCCGTAATGAGTCCTCCGGTCATGGGAGTAAATAAGCAGTATCAGAATAAGTGACAGTATATCCGCAATAAGCCGCCCCAGTGTCACGGCGGCGCAACTTGCCTCAATGTCTCCGTGAGGGGCGCGGCTGAGGCATATTGCCACCAGAGCTATTCCCGCAAGCTGCTCAGAAAGATGCACCGCGCTGGGCTTCCACACTCTGCCGCAGGCGGTGAAATAGCCTGAAATGCATGAGCACAGGGAGATACACGGCATACTCAGCGCCGAAAGCTGCAAGGAGCGCACGGTCCGCCCGTCACCTATCCAGAGAAAGCCGATGGGCTGTGCGAGAAAATAAAGTATCGCTGCCGCGGCCAGACCGAAGAACAGCCCGTAGCCCAGGCATCTTTCCATGGCCGCCTTGATACCTCCGCTGTTGTCATGCCCCAGTTCCTCCGATATAAGGCGCGTGGCGGCAAAGCGAATACCGGATATTGCAAAGGTAGCCAGCAGATTTGTTACAGACAGCGTAAGCTGATAAAGTCCGATTCCCGCCGAGCCTATCCTGCCCACCAGCCACACCTGAAAGGCCATGCCGATGCAGCTCATCAAAAGGGAAGTGGCAGTGAGCAAAAATGTATTGTAAACAAGCTTTTTGTGGTTCATAGCAAAGCCCCCCTGACTTTAAATCTATGCAGTCAGAGGGGCGCACTTGTCCGTGCGATATAATCTTACAAAATCACTTAAAAAAGGCCTCCCCGAAAAGGGAGGCCTTGGTGCTTGTGGTTTGCTTACTGAAGGGTGCGGAAATATACACAGTTCATAGTGTTTTCAGCTACATTGTGGCGAGGAACCTGAGAGAAATTGACGTTATGTTCGCCGTTAGATCCGGAAGGTTGCATAGAAACTTTTTCACTTTGCTGACCATCGCTCTGAATGTAATCGGCCCATATTGCACCATAATTATCAAGATCAGTCAAAGTAACAACTATAGTCTCATTAAGATTTGCACTGGTAGGAGCGGAAATAACGGGATCGCAAAGGATATTAACCTTGCTCACATCAGCCAGTTCGTAGTCAACCACAGTGTCCTGTGCGGGCATGGTGAATTCGAACTTGTAAACTGCGGTGTTCTCGTTAATAACTCTATCGAAGTTGACGGAAGCCTTCTTGTCCTCGCCTTCGCCCCAGGTTACCTTATTGTCCTTGACTGCCTTGTAGTACTTCTTGACGGTGATTTCACCGTAAACCTTGCTGCCTTCCACAGCCTCAGT